>NZ_JBDZYG010000002.1:0-504729 GCF_040329455.1 Ruegeria sp. SCP11
CTTATGCTCACCCATAATCCCCAGCGGATACTGAACAGGCATCTCCCATCCAGCAAAATCAACCATCTTACCGCCCAACTCAACATGCAACGAATGCAAAGGCGTGCGCTTAACTTCGGTCATTTTAGAAACCTTTCGATCAGCGGGATTGGTCGCGAACAACTGTCACGGTGCAATGCGCATTACGCACGACGCGGGCCAGGTTCGGGCCAATCTCATAATTCGGGAAATCGCCTTTGGTCGATGCCATGACGATCAGGTCAAAGCCGTCCTTGTAGGCCAGCTTCAGGATTTCGCGGTAGACGCTGCCTTCTTCGACGTGGATCGCCACGTCGGAGGCATTTCCGTGATCCAGAATGGCTTGAACTGCGTTGCGCACATGCTCTTTGGCGCCTTCGCCATAGTTGGCGGGTAGGTTCGGCAACTGGATGATCTCGGGGATGACGGCAACCGCGTGCAGTTCCGCGCCATAAAACTTAGCCTGTTCAAGCGCGAGCGGCAGGGCGTTCTTCCAAGAGCGGTCGTCGGTGTGATCAATAGGCAGCAGGATTTTCGTGGCCATCACGTCTCTCCTCGAGATATGGAATTCTGTTTTCAAAGGCGGAGGGCCGGGATGGCCCTCCGGTTTTTCAGGCCAAAGTTATTCGGCAGGAGAGCCGCCGGGCTCTTCCGATTGGCCGCCCGAGGCGAAGAACTCTTTCGTCAGTTTGAAGACGATCGGGCTCAGCAGCGCCAGGGCGATCAGGTTCGGGATAGCCATCATGGCGTTCAGCGTATCCGCCAGCAGCCAGATGAAGCCCAGATCTGCGGTTGCGCCGAAATAGATCGCGACGATCCACAGGATGCGGTACGGCATCAGGGATTTGACGCCCAGCAGGAATTCGACGCATTTCTCGCCGTAGAACGACCAGCCCAGGATTGTGGTGAAGGCAAAGATCGACAGAGCGATTGCGATCAGGTGACCACCGCCCGGCAGCGAGTTTGCGAAGGCCAGAGAGGTCAGCGCCGCGCCTGATTCACCCGAAGTCCATGCACCGGAGGAGATGATTGCCAGACCGGTGATCGAGCAGACGATGATGGTGTCGATGAACGTGCCCAGCATCGCGATCAGGCCCTGGTTGACCGGACCTTTGGTCTCGGCTGCGGCGTGTGCGATCGGGGCCGAACCCAGACCGGCTTCGTTCGAGAAGACGCCACGTGCCACACCGAAACGGATAGCGGCCCAGACGGCTGCACCCGCGAAACCACCTTCGGCGGCCGAGGGGGTGAACGCGTAGGTGAAAACCAGCGACAGTGCGTGACCGATGTTGCCGATGTTGATCAGCAGAACCAGCAGACCGGCGATGATGTAGGCAATCGCCATGAACGGAACCAGTTTACCGGCAACCGCACCGATGCGGGTGATGCCACCCAGAATAACGGCTGCAGTCAGAACCATCAGAACTACGCCGGTGACCGAGGTGTTCACGCCGAAGTTCGATTCCAGAACCTGAGCCACACCGTTGGCCTGTACGCCGTTGCCGATGCCGAAGGCTGCGATTGCGCCGAACAGCGCGAATGCGACGCCCAACCAGGCCCATTTCGCACCGAGGCCGTTCTTGATGTAGTACATCGGACCGCCGACATAGTTACCCAGCTCGTCTTTCTCGCGATACTTCACCGCGCAGACGGCTTCGGCATATTTGGTGGCCATGCCCACCAGGGCGGTCATCCACATCCAGAACAATGCGCCCGGACCGCCCAGGAAGACAGCAGTGGCCACACCGGCGATGTTACCTGTACCGATGGTCGCCGACAGCGAAGTCATAAGCGCGTTGAACGGGCTGATCTGCCCTTCGCCCTGACCTTCACGGCCTTTGAACAGCAGGCTAAAGCCCGTGCCAATGCGCAGGATCGGCATGAATTTCAGGCCGACCTGCAAGAAGAAGCCGACGCCAAGAATGAGAACCAGCATCAGCGGCCCCCACACGACGCCATTGATGGCCCCTACGATTGAATTTAACGCTTCCATGGTTTCCCTCCCATTTGCGTTAGGTTTATGCCCCGTCTGCGATGGCCCGCTTGCGGGCCTGCTTAAGAGCAGCGAAATCTTCGTCCGCGTGGAACGACGAACGGGTCAGCGGTGTGGCTGACACGTGCAGAAAGCCTTTGGAACGGGCGATCTGTTCCAGCTGGGCGAACTCCTCCGGCGACCAGAAACGGTCGATAGGGTGGTGTTTCGGGGTCGGCTGCAAATACTGGCCGACCGTCAGAAAATCGACATTGGCCGCACGTAGGTCATCCATCACCTGACGCACGTCGTCTAGTGTTTCTCCTAACCCTACCATAAGACCAGATTTACTGAAAATTCCGGGGTTTGCGCGTTTTGCGTCGTCCAGCAATCGCAGCGATGTATAGTAGCGCGCGCCGGGACGGACCGTTGGGTACAGGTGGGGCACGGTTTCCAAATTGTGGTTGAAAACATCCGGTGCAGCCTCGAACACGATATCCGCCGCATCGCCTTTGCCCAAAAAGTCTGGGGTCAGCACCTCGACAGTGGTGCCGGGGTTCTGGTGGCGAACGGCGCGGATCGTTTGCGCGATATGCTCAGCCCCACCATCGGCCAGATCATCGCGATCGACCGAGGTGATCACTACATGGCGCAGTCCCAGCTTTTTGACTGCCGCTGCAACCCGGCCCGGCTCAAACGCGTCCAGCGCATCGGGACGGCCTGTGGCGACGTTGCAGAAGGAACAGCCGCGGGTGCAGATCTCACCCATGATCATCATGGTGGCGTGGCGTTTGGACCAGCACTCACCGATATTGGGGCAGGCGGCCTCTTCGCACACAGTAGCCAGATCGTGGTCGCGCATCAGGCGACGCGTTTCGTAATACTCAACGCTGTCACCCTTTTTCTTTCGAATCCACTTTGGCTTGCGGGGGATGACACTGTCAGCCTTCTTGGCCTTTTCAGGGTGGCGGGGGCGAAGCTGGATGGTCATCTGGCGGTTCCCTCTTAGGCGTGGATCGCGCGGCCCATGGCGTCAAGGCAGGCCTCTTTGACCGCCTCACCCATGGCCGGATGTGCATGACAGGTGGAGGCGACTTCGGCGACGGTGGCGCCCTTGGTCATTGCCAGAACCAGTTCGGCGATCAGATCACCGCCGTGGGCGCCGCAGATATGCGCGCCAAGGATTTTTCCGTTCGGATCAGCCAGCACTTTGACTGCACCGTCGGTTTCTCCGGTCGAGCGCGCGCGCGAGTTGGCCATGAAGGCGAACTTGCCAACCGAATATTCGGTGCCTGCTTCCTTCAGTTCCTCTTCAGTCAAACCAACTGAGGCGACCTCGGGATCGGTGTAGACCACGCCCGGAACCGTGTTGTAATCGACGTGACCGGCCTGACCGGCCAGCATTTCGACACAGGCAACACCGTCCTCTTCAGCTTTATGCGCCAACATCGGGCCGGGCACACAGTCGCCAATGGCGTAGATGCCAGGAACCGAGGTCTGGAAAGTGCCGTCGACTTCAATAAAGCCGCGCTGGCTTACAGTGACGCCCAGCTCTTCCAAGCCAAGCCCACGCGTAACAGGGCGGCGGCCGACGGCGATCAGGACCTTATCGGCCTCGATTACCTCTTCCTTGTCTTTGCCCACGCGATCTACGGTCAGAGATAGGCCTGCGTCGGTCTTGCTGACCGATTTCAGCGCTCGACCCAGTTGGAACTTCAAACCACGTTTCGACAAAGCACGCTGCGCCAGCTTGGCGATCTCGCCATCAATGCCTGGCAGCACGCGATCCAGATACTCGACAACAGTGACCTTAGCGCCTAGTCGCGCCCAGACCTGACCCAGTTCCAAGCCGATCACACCCGCGCCAATTACGACCAGATGCTCCGGCACGCTCTCCAGTGCGATCGCACCGGTCGAACTGAGGACGTCCTGCTCATCGATCTCGATCCCCGGCAACGAGGTCGGTTCCGAACCGGCGGCGATCAGAATATTCTTGGTCTCGTGAATGTCGTCGCCGACCTTGATCTGTCCAGTTGCAGGAATGCTGGCCCAGCCTTCGATCAGGTCAACGCCGTTCTTCTTGAACAGAAACGCGATACCCTTGGTCAAATCGCCTACGATCTTATCTTTGCGCCCCATCATAGAGGGCACGTCGATGCTGGCCCCCTCGACCGCAATGCCATGGGAGGAGAGATGTGCAAGTTCGGCATATTTGGCCGAGGAGGTCAGCAACGCTTTGGAGGGGATACATCCCACGTTCAGACAGGTTCCGCCAAGCGCCCCGCGTCCTTCGACGCAGGCCACTTTCAGTCCTAACTGAGCCGCGCGGATTGCGGCAACGTAGCCGCCCGGTCCGCCTCCGATGACAATCAGGTCGTAGGTCATTTTTGTTCTTTCAGTAAATCGGGTGGCTTGCGCAGAGTGCGTGAACTTTTTCGCGGGTGGCTTTTTCGACGGCCTCATCACCGATCTGGTTCTTTGCCAGCGCGTCCAAAACATCACCGATCAGATTGCCGATCTGCCTGAACTCTTCCGGTCCAAAGCCACGGCTGCACCCGGCAGCTGTGCCCAGTCGGATGCCGCTGGTCACTGTGGGTTTTTCCGGGTCGCCCGGCACGCTGTTCTTGTTACAGGTGAATCCTGCACGCTCCAGAGCAGCTTCGGCATCTTTACCGGTCACGCCAACGGGGCGCAGATCCACCAGCATCAGGTGGTTCTCGGTTCCGCCCGAGACGATGTCGCAACCGCGTGCCATCATCACGTCGGCCAGAGCCGAGGCGCTGTCGACCACACGCTGCATGTATTCTTTGAACTCGGGCTTCAGAGCTTCGCCGAATGCAACCGCTTTACCTGCGATCACATGCATTAGCGGGCCGCCTTGCAAGCCGGGGAACACAGCCGAGTTGATCTTTTTCGCTAGTGCTTCGTCATTGGTCAGGATGATGCCGCCACGCGGGCCGCGCAGCGTCTTGTGGGTGGTCGACGTCACCACATGCGCGTGACCAATGGGCGAGGGGTGCAGACCAGTTGCAACCAGACCGGCGATGTGCGCCATGTCCGCCAGCAACCAGGCGCCAACCTCATCTGCGATGGCGCGGAAGCGGGCGAAGTCGATTTTTTGCGAATAAGCCGACGCGCCGGCAATGATCAGCTTGGGCTTTTCGGCCTTGGCCAGTGCTTCAACTTGATCATAGTCGATCAGGCCTGCCTCGGTCAGTCCGTACTGAATAGGACGGAACCATTTACCAGATTGTGCAGGTTTCGCGCCATGGGTCAGGTGGCCACCTGCGTCCAGCGACATGCCAAGGATCGTGTCACCGGGTTGCAGCAGTGCCAGTTTGACGGCTCCGTTTGCTTGCGCACCGGAATGTGGCTGGACGTTAGCAAATTCGCAGCCAAACAACTGCTTCAACCGGTCGATGGCTTCCTGTTCTACCTCATCCACATACTCACACCCGCCATAGTAACGGCGACCGGGATAGCCTTCGGCGTATTTGTTGGTGAGGACCGAGCCCTGTGCATCAATCACGGCCTGTGAAACGATGTTCTCCGATGCGATCAGCTCAATTTGTTCTGCCTGACGTGCCCCTTCGCGGGCAATCGATGCAGCGATTGTCGGATCAGCTTCGGTAAGTGTCGTTTTAAACATGGTGTCCTCCTTTTCGAATCTCCCGTTCGAAACTTTGTTTCCTATAGTGGAAAAATGGTCGCCAAAGCAACATTTTTCTCACATTCGCAAAGTTGCGTGCGTTGCGGGGAATTTGTATGCTTGGAAGGAAAGGGAGTTTTTCATGGGTGAAGATCAAAGAAATGAAGCCTCTAACCCTGAGGAGCAGGATGAAGGCGCGGCGCTCGGGCGTTCCATCCGCGATGCACGACGGGAAAAGGGCTGGACTCTGGAGGAGGCCGGTCGGGCGGCAGGAATTGGGCGTTCCACCTTGTCTAAGATCGAAAACAACCAAACCAAACCCAGCTTCGAGATCGTACGGCGGCTGACCCAGGCGCTGGATTTAAAGCCGCCGCAGTTGTTTCTACAGTCGGGTCAAACCGGCATTACTGGTCGTCGCGACTTCACAGCTAAGGGGCAGGGTGAGTTTCGTGAAACGGCAACCTATCTGCACGAATTGTTGTGCTCTGACCTGACAAGCAAACGCATGCTGCCTTATGTTGCCACGATCCGGGCGCGAGATATTTCCGAGTTTGACCCATGGGTTCGCCACTCGGGTGAAGAATTCATGTATGTGTTAAGTGGTGAACTGATCTTTGTATCGGAACACTATCGTCCACTACCGATGAAGGCAGGGGACTCGCTTTACTACGATAGCAGCATGGGGCACGGCTGCGTGTCTACCAGTGAGGAGGACGCTCAAGTCCTGTGGGTGTCGCTGGAATAAACCAACGCGGCACGCATCTGTGTTGGCTCCAGTGAAGCCCTCAGGGCGTATCGATTTCTGTGTGGGCCATGCCGCTCAAAATTCCTCGATGGATTCCACCTCCAACGGTTCCGGCGCATCGGGTAGGGCTCCTTATGTTGGTGGGTTTTGTGCCAGCGCATGCTTGACCAATTGCTGATCCGTCGCGCCAACCGTGTCTGGAGTGTGACATATCCTGCGGTTTCGCGAGGCATTGCCGTCGTCACTTTCGCGACGATGCGCATGATCAGCAACCCGGCAATCAATAAACCGCTTACTATGTGAAAGCTTAGCGGGCAGTATCCGTTCACGACTCAAGAGACATTGACGCACCTTACGATGCGTTTCTTTCGTTTAGGAACTTCATCGTGTTTTCAAGCCCTTGCCGCATGTGATCTTCAAGGTGAATCAGCATGTCATCCAAGCTGTCCCCATTGGCAAGCTCGATGTAAGTGTCGTGAGATTCCTGGAGCGGGCCGCCCCGCCCATGTGCCTTCTGATGCATGGCAAAGTAGAACTGGAGGTTGGGTTTCAGACGTTCCCAGCTTTGCAGCAGAAGGGTATGCCCCGAAAGCTCGTAGCACCATGAGTGGAGGTGCATTTCGGCCATGATCGCGCCGTAGGGATCGTTGTCCGAGATGCAATCGCATAGTCGATTGTTGCGCATCTGAAGGTCGGCGAGGCTGACCAGGTCACGCTTGTCCCAGCAGAACTGAAACGCCATCTTCTCGAGTCCCGTTCGGAACGAGTAGATTTCGTCCAGATCAATCGGATCGAGTGTGCGAAGGAAAGTTCCGCGGAAGGGGATGTAAACAAGAAGCCCAATCTCACTCAGTTGAACCATCGCTTCGCGCAATGTGGCGCGGCTGACATCCAGCTGAGCGGCAACCTGGGTTTCAAGCAGTTTAGCTCCGGGCTCCAGGTCTCCGGTCAGGATCAGTTTCTGTAGACGCTCCAGCGTTCTGTCTTTCAAGGTATCGCCGGATTTCTCCGCGGAGGATGCTTGTCGTGTCATGTCGAACCCGTTGATGGAACATCTAATGGATGGAAGGCGAGGTTACGTTGCTAGGCCAAGATAGCCAGAAAAATGATTGCAACTGAACTGCCTATTTCACTCCTTTGGCCGACTGCGACAGATCGTTATCAAGGTAATTGGCCATTTGAAAATTGTCGACAATAATAATAATTGTCGACAATTTCAAGATACCGCTGTATCGTCATGGCAGGTGGGGATTCGAAAAGCTCCGAACCTTGGCTGCGATTGCCCACTCCATCGGCAAGAGATGATCACCCGGTCTGAAACCGGGATGACGCAACAGGTGAAAAGGGAGTTATTCATGTTGTCGACCGGCATCCTCAAAAAGAGAATACATACCGGGCTTGCGGCGTTTGGCGCGGCCGCGCTTTTGGCAGGCGCCCCGGCGAAAGCGGAAGAGTTTCTGACAATCGGCACCGGCGGCGTAACCGGTATTTACTATGCTGTCGGTGGCGGCATCTGCCGGCTGGTCAATCAGCAACGCAAGGAACATGGCATTCGTTGCTCGGTCGAGAGCACGGGTGGATCAGTATACAACTTGCGCACCATGCGCGAAGGCGAGTTGGAGATGGGAATTGTTCAGTCGGATTGGCAGTTCCACGCCCTGAACGGGACCAGCCTGTTCGAAGAGGATGGACCAGACGCTGAACTCCGCAGCCTGTTCTCGCTGCATCCTGACACGGTCATCATTGCCGCACGCAAAGATACGGGAATTGTGTCCCTGGATGACCTCGGCGGTCGGACCATCAATTTGGGCAACCCCGGGTCCGGAACACGTGGAACAGCCGAAGTTCTCGTGGACGCGATGGGCTGGGATATGGATCACTTTGGATTGGTGACCGAACTGAAATCCGCCGAACAGTCTTCGGCGCTGTGCGATAACACTATCGAAGCGTTTCTGATGGTTGCAGGAAACCCGGTGGCCAACGTGCTGGAAGCCGCCACAACCTGCGATATCAACATCATTCCTGTTGAAGGTGACGCAGTGCAGACGCTGGTCGAGAGCAAGCCCTACTATGGGAACGTAACCATCCCCGGTGGCCTCTACCGCGGTGTAGATGGCGACGTGCCATCTTTCGGCCTTCCGTCCACATTCGTGACCTCCTCAAACGTGCCGGAGGAAACTGTCTACGTGATGGTCAAGGCGGTTTTTGACAACTTTGATGCTTTCAAGTCATTCCACCCGGCTTTTGCAAACCTCAAGAAAGAGGAAATGGTGGTTAATGGGTTGTCCGCACCAATGCATCCCGGGGCGGAGCGCTATTTCCGCGAAGTCGGGCTGATAAACTAAACTCACATCCGAGGCGGCGGTCGCCGTCGCCTCTGCACCCTTTCGACGTAACGCCCACCTACGAGTAATAACATGAGCGAGCAAACCCTGAGCCATTCCACTCATGACGCGCAGGAAGACGCGCGCAATCGAGACATCAAGATCTTTCTCAACGGCAAGATCGTGCCGCGAAGCGAAGCGATGGTGTCCGTCTATGACTCCGGCTTCATGCTGGGCGATGGAATGTGGGAAGGTTTAAGGCTCTATAACGGGACATGGGCGTTTTTTGACGAACACATGGATCGGTTTTTCAACAGCTGCAAAGCCGTTTCAATTGATGTTGGCATGACCAAAGATGAGGTGCTGCAAGCGCTCAATGACACGGCTAAAGCTAACGGGATAACGACTGACGCGCATTGCCGGTTCATGGTGACCCGCGGACCAAAGGACAAACCGTTTCAGCATCCGGGGTTATCTCGTTCTGGGCCCACGGTGGTTGCAATCGTGGAGCACTCGAAACCGGTAGACAGCCTCACAAGCCGGGGCATTCGACTGGCCACCGTTCCACAGGTGCGCGGCCTGCCAATGAGCCAAGACGCCAAGTATAACAGCCACTCGAAGCTGAATTGCGTCATCGCATGCCTACAGGCAGAACAGGCTGGCGCCGACGAAGCCCTGATGCTAGACCCACATGGATTTGTGAACACGACGAATGCGTGCAACTTTTTCATTGTACGCCGCGGTGAGGTTTGGACCTCCACAGGCGATTACTGCATGAATGGGGTGACCCGCCAAAAGGTCATAGACCTGTGCCGGGCTAACGACATACCGGTATTCGAGAAGAACTACTCGCTCTATGAAGCGTACGGAGCCGACGAGGCCTTTCTGACCGGTACATTCGGCGCGCAAACACCCGTTGCGTCAATAGATGGGAAGAAGATCGGAGAGCATGACGGTGCAGGGCCGATGACCCGTCGCCTGCGCGAGCTTTACAAAGAGCTTGTGCAACGAAGCACGCTGAAGGTTGCGAGCTGATTGTATGGCGCAGGTTGTGGACCCAGAAAGTCAGAGCCGTCTGGATGTAGGCGATCGCGGCTTATTGCTTTTGGGGTGCGGTAAGATGGGCTCCGCATTGTTGAACGGCTGGCTCAATGCCGGGCTGGACGCGGAAAAGATCATTGTCCTGGACCCGCGTCCGTCTAACTGGCTACAGCGCCTTACGCGACGCGGCCTGCGACTAAACCAACAACCAGAAGAACCGCCTGCTGTTGCGGTAATTGCGACGAAGCCTCAGGTCATGACCTCTGCTTTGTCGGATCTGAATTCACTTGGGTCCGGGCAAACTCTTTTCGTATCGGTCGCCGCTGGCACTTTGATTTCGACCTATGAAGAGTTGCTGGGTACGCAGACGCCAATTGTACGCACAATGCCAAACACACCTGCATCGGTTGGTTCTGGTATCACCGCTCTTGTCGGCAATGTCTGTACGACGGCAAGTCACATGGAACTTGCAATACAACTGATGCGGGCAGTTGGCGAGACCGTGGTCCTCGATGATGAGGATATGCTTCACGCAGTAACAGCGATTTCCGGAAGCGGTCCGGCCTATGTGTTCGCGATGGCAGAAGCATTGGCAGAAGCCGGGAGAGAATTGGGTTTGGCTCAAGAAGTTTCCGCCAAACTAGCATCTGCGATGATTTCAGGTAGCGGCGATTTGATGCGCCTCAGCCCAAACTCACCTGCCGAACTTCGAAATCAGGTTACGTCCCCAAATGGAACAACTGAAGCCGGCCTGCAGGAGTTGATGTCCCTTGAGAAAGGGGTTTTCCCGCTAATTCTAAGGACTGCGCAGGCTGCTCATAGTCGCAGTATCGAGCTGTCTCTAAGCACCGACGTGAATTGATTTCAAATCCTCCTCAGTAACTTGTTGCGGTGATGTGCTCGGTCAATCACGCCTTAACCCTCCGAGAAATGCCCCCGTTTATGCCCCCGGCACCCGGACCACCCGCTAACAACTATAGCGGGTTCTGCGGGGGTGCCCCTCCCACGTTGCGGGAGGAGCGGGTTAGCTGGTTTGAAGTCGAGATTTCTGCATAGCCACAGGGCTATAGTATATCCCAATCGACCCCGTTCGCCTGCCGATCACGCTCATCCTGAAGGTTATCACGGCGGTCACCGACGGTCAGATGGCGGGGATTAATACAGCGACGGTTATGACAGCGATGCCGGATTACCTGATCGCGGGTGGCGGGGGGTGTTGACCTGCAGAAAAAATCTACTACTTTGCCTTTACCGACGTTATCGGCTTACCTTGCGTCGAACTCGTTTCACGACAAGACGCTTCGCTACCTACTGCTAGTCATGAACTGCCTAGCTACTGAGCTCCGCTCTAGGGTGTCTATCAGGGATTTGGACTGAGGGCACTATCCATTAACCGCATAACAAATGCGCTCGCTTACTTCACACTAGCATCTTCGTGACGAGCCGCGGCCTGGACATCTTCCATAAATTTCAATGCCTTAAGGGCAAGTAGGTGGATATGATCTCCAAACTTCATGACACGTCCTCGACGACGGGGGTGGAAAACAATGCTCCAGTCCCAAACCAACCGCAGCGCAAACGGCGAAAAAGGACAAAACCGGAAGACACGACTCTGGAGCAATCTGAGACTGTCCATGCCTCGGACCCAAAAGAAAAACTGTGTCGATTTCTGGCGGAAAACTATGTCAGAAAGGAAGGTCGCTTCTTTCCGATAAAGAATCCAACTTCCGCCATGTCCGCGACCGACCTACGTCGAGTGGCCATTCTACAAATAAGGGAGAAGTTTCCTGAAATCGAACTAGACAACGATCTTTGGCGTGAGGTGTATCAATTTGCCGTAGAGGAGGTTCACTCGGACAAGTCGCAAACTGTCGCGGTCTGGAGCCACCGCATTGAATGCTACGCATCTAATTCAGATGGGCTTGTCTGGTTCGATGGGTCAGCAACGAATCCATTCGTGGTCTCGCCCTGAGTACAGAAATATGGGGGTGGATAAGGCTGACTACGGTTTATTTGCTGAACTCTTGAAACGCATGTTTCCACACTACAGCGACCAAGTTTTCTATCTCGATTGGTTGTCTTGGAGCCTCCAGAACGAAGACAGCAAGCCTGGATTTTCCGTCCTGCTGTATTCTCAAACCAAGGGTACTGGCAAGAGTTCGATTGCATTGACCCTTGCCAAGCTCTTCGGACAGAGCAACTCCATCGGTATCAATGGTATCTCCAAGCTGACATCCCGTTTCAACCAAACACTGATGTCGAAGAAATTCATCGCATGTGAAGAGGCCAAACTGAAACCGGGAACCGATGCGGGCAATGCGGTCAAGTCGTTCATAACGGAACCCAGAGTTGCTGTAGAGGGCAAAGGAAAGGAGGTGACGGAAGTACGCAGTGTCAGCGTTTATCTGATGACAACTAACCACCCGCCACACTGGATCGAGCCAGACGACCGGCGATTTTACGTGATCGAAGCAAATCACTCAGGCCACGCTTCCGGCCCAGACCATCAGGACTTTCAGTCCTTCATGACCCGCTACTATGCCTACCTGGGCGAACCGGCGAATATCGCTCGTCTTTATGAGGCATTGATGGCTCGTCAGCAATCCAACGGCTTCAATCCTCGCTTCATCAACATAGCTGCCGTAGATACTCCTATCATGAGACGACTGCACGCCGCTTCGGGTGAGGTTCCACAGCAGGAACTGGCAGAGATAATTGCCAAGAAAAGGGTATACGCGGTTCCGCAAAGTGAGTTGCGTCGCATTTTTGCCGAAACGCTAAAAGCCAACCCTAACAGAATTACTCACTTCATGAACGAATTGGGCAGGATGTCAGAAAGCGTGAAGTGGGGCGGTGTCGACTATGCCCGAGTTTTTTGGGTTCATCCTGACTATCGGGTGTCGAACGGTCGCGTACTTGGACCTAACGGCTACGACGAACCTGTTAACCCGGCTGAAGATGAAGTGGAGATCATTGAATGAGGGCTCCAGTTTTCCGCGAACGTGGACAGTTACAGGCATGGTACGAAAATTTACTTGCTAACCACTACGAAGAGTGTCGTCAAAAAGTACAGGAATTGCTGAATGACACCGAAGAAGACCGGAACGGTTGTTTGCTCACGCCAACAGTTGGGCCGAGAAAGCTACGATTCCGGGGGCAGCAAGATCGAGCATACAGGTTCGTTTATTGCATCACCCACCGGCTTGCCGCCACCCGCGATCAGGTAATCCGGCATCGCTGTCATAACCGTCGCTGTATCAATCCCCGCCATCTGACCATCGGTGACCGCCGTGATAACCTTGAGGATGAGCGTGACCGGCGGGCGAACGGGGTCGACTGGGATATGCTATAGTCCTGTGGCTATGCAGAAATCTTGACTTCAAACCAGCTAACCCGCTCCTCCCGCAAAGTGGGAGGGGCACCCCCGTAGAACCCGCTATAGTTGTTAGCGGGTGGTCCGGGTGGCTGGGGCATAAACGGGGGCATTTCTCGGAGGGTTTAGCCCCAAGAGCCTGTCGCTATTCCATGTTCCGATGAACTGGCTGGGGTGGTAGGATTCGAACCTACGATACACGGTACCAAAAACCGCTGCCTTACCACTTGGCTACACCCCAACGGTGAGGCGCTATCTACGATTGTTGGTTGGAGGGTTCAAGAGCTTTTCGGCTAAAAAATCGGCTTGGAGCAAATTTTATTTTCTACACCTGGGAAGTGCTCTGTGCTTCGATTGAAGTACGATTGTTCGGGGCGGCATTTAACAGAGAATGGCCCACCGGCTAGCCCCGCGCGGACCCAACTCTGTCGGACAGCTGAGCGTATTGTCGTGTCTTCGATAGGACGCGTGCGGGCGGTGACTTAGATTGGCAACTTATTATTGAGCGAGAAACAAAGTTCGATGGCGCCGTGAATGGCTCCTGAACTGATAGACAAGTATGGCGAAGCCCTGTGGACGGCGGGGTGATCGTGCTACTCACGGATTTCCGATATATCGACGCCCCAAAGGTTCGACTTTTGAGCCCAGCCGCGATAGCCGCCAGCCGAGATATGACACCAATCCACGTTACAACTGCCCAATCGGGCTACGACTCCGGATTCGAATTGTGCTGCGATTTGTGAATTGGAATCGGGGCTGGTGTAGACAGGCAGCAACTCGGATTCGATCAGTACGGTGCGAACGCCGGACAGTAGAGCGTAATGAACCCACCCTCCCGCACCATCGCGGTCCTGAACTTTGCGCCAGTTGCCGTATTCGGCTGTGATTTGCAGCGGCATGCCGCGCCGTTTGAATACCCAGTCGATTCGATGCGTCAGCGACGGACCCCGGCGGACGTTGCCCTCGGCGGCCTTCATCGAGACGTAGCGAGGCAAGGGCAGGTTGGTGACCGGGCCACGCTTTTCCTGTGCGCTGGCGGCCAGACTGCCCAACACCAATAGAAATACGGACGAAACCACCAGAAGGCGGCATTTAACCGTTAGAAAACCACTCACTGACTGCCTGCTCTTATGCCCGTTGATCTGGTTTAGAAAAAAGGTCGTCTCAATGCGATTGGGGTTCTTGTGCCCCGCCTTATCCTGAGCCACGATGCCATGGCGCGCGAAGGTTTGCAAAGCGATGGGAGGACGAAGGTGCCAAGAGAACGTCTGAGTGTTGTCGTTACGCGACGGTTGCCCGAGGCAGTTGAAACCAGACTGTGCGAATTGTTCGATGTGCAGCTGCGAGACGATGACACCCCCATGACACGGGAAGAACTGGTTGCTGCCGTGCAAAGCGCGGATGTGCTTGTGCCGACAGTAACCGATACGATTGACGGCGGATTGTTGGGGCAGGCCGGTGAAAAGCTGCGCCTGATCGCCAATTACGGGGCTGGTGTCGACAATATTGACGTTGCCACGGCGCGGCAGCGGGGCATTCTGGTGTCGAACACGCCCGGAGTTCTGACTGATGATACCGCCGATATGACGATGGCCTTAATTCTCGCGGTTACGCGACGCTTTCCCGAAGGTGTCGGCGTGATGCAAAGGGGCGACTGGACCGGCTGGGCGCCGACGGCGCTGCTGGGGGGGCGGATCGGTGGTCGACGTCTTGGCATTTTGGGTATGGGGCGAATCGGCCAAGCTGTGGCCCGCCGTGCCCGCGCATTTGGGATGCAGGTTCATTACCACAACCGTCGTCGGCTGCGCCCTGAAATAGAGGAAGATCTGGAGGCGACCTATTGGGAAAGCCTCGATCAGATGGTGGCCCGGATGGATGTCGTTTCCATTCATTGCCCATCGACTCCGTCAACCTTCCACCTGATGAATGCGCGGCGGCTGAAACTGCTCAAGCCGTCAGCGGTCGTGATCAATACATCCCGGGGTGAGGTAATCGACGAAAACGCGCTGACGCGCCTGATCCGGTCGGGTGATATCGCGGGTGCTGGGTTGGACGTTTATGAACACGGCACCCAAGTGAACCCGCGTTTACGGCAATTGCCGAACGTTGTTCTGTTGCCCCACATGGGCTCGGCTACGCTGGAAGGCCGGATCGAGATGGGCGAAAAAGTTATCATCAATATCAAGACCTTCGAGGACGGGCATCGCCCGCCGGATCAGGTTGTGCCATCCATGTTGTGACGCATCCGCGCCGCAAGAACAGTTTTCAGGAGGACGCGATGAGACGAAATCTGATTTCGGGATTGTTTTTGGCGGCGCTGACCTTTGGAGGGGCGTCTGTTGCGCAGGAAACAGCTGATGCGGTGGCGCCTGAGGGTGCGTCGGACGGGCAGGTTCAAGGCCTGACCGAAGAGGTGATTGCTTCGCTTGAGGCCAAATTGGCTGGTCAGCCAGTCACGTCTGAGAACTGGATGGTTGCTGCGGCGAACCCGCTGGCTGTTGAGGCCGGGGCCAAAGTGCTGCGGGCCGGAGGCTCAGCCGCGGATGCGATGGTCGCGGTGCAGGTTGTTCTGGGGCTGGTCGAGCCGCAATCCTCGGGCCTTGGCGGTGGCGCGTTTCTGGTCTGGTATGACGCTGCGACCGGTAAGCTGACAACGCTGGACGGGCGCGAGACCGCCCCGCTGGAGGCGAACCACCGTCATTTCCATGATGAAAATGGCGAACCGCTGAATTTCTACGACGCCGTTGTCGGAGGGCTTTCCGTCGGCACGCCTGGTACGCCGGCTCTGCTGGAAGAGGCCCACAGGCGTTGGGGCCGCAGCCCGTGGCCGAGCTTGTTTCAGGACGGCATCGTGTTGGCCGATGAAGGATTCCTCGTCTCACCGCGTCTGGCCACGCTTGTCGAAGCAGATGCCGAACGGCTTTCACGTTTTCCGGTAACGGCTGAGTATTTCCTGCCCGGTGGCGAGCCCTTGCAGCAAGGTCAGCGGCTTATGAACCCGGACTATGCTGAAACGCTACGAATTCTGGCCCGTGAAGGATCGGCCGGGTTCTATGGTGGCGAGATCGCCGCCGGTATTGTGAGTACCGTGCGTAGCGCGCCAGGCAATCCCGGCGTTTTGTCCGGTGTCGATCTGGCTCTGTATCAGGTGATCGAACGCGAACCGGTCTGTGCGACCTACCGGACCTATGAGGTCTGCGGCATGGGGCCGCCATCTTCTGGCGCGCTGACAGTCGGGCAGATTCTGGGCATGTTGGATGGATTTGATCTGGCGGCGATGGGACCAGAGGATGCAAATGCCTGGCGTCTGATTGGCGATGCCTCGCGTTTGGCCTTTGCGGATCGCGGCCGTTACATGGCCGATCACGATTTTGTTCCGATGCCCACGCAGGGTTTGGTCGATCCTGACTACCTGTCGGAGCGTGGACAGTTGCTGGGTGGTGAGGGGGCACTGACCGAGGTCACGCCGGGTAACCCGGAATTCGACCATGCGTCGAATTGGGCGAATGATATCTCGCTAGAGCTGCCCTCGACCTCGCACATCTCGATTGTGGACCAATACGGCAACGTGCTGTCTATGACCACGACGATCGAAAACGGCTTCGGTTCGCGGCTGATGACCAACGGTTTCCTATTGAACAACGAACTGACGGATTTCTCGTTCAAAACTCACAGCGGTGGCGTTCCGATTGCCAACCGGTTGGAGCCGGGCAAGCGCCCGCGCTCGTCCATGAGCCCGACGATTGTGATGCAGGACGGAGCGCCGGTGTTGGCGATAGGCTCGCCCGGTGGGAGCCACATTATCGGTTATGTCGCCAAGTCGATCATCGCCTGGGCCGATTGGGATTTAGACGTGCAACAGGCGCTGTCGCTGCCGCATCTGGTCAATCGGTTCGGTACTTACGATGTGGAGCAGGGCACGGCGGCGGAAGGGTTCTCGGACCCGCTGATCGAGCTGGGGTTCGAGGTCAACGCGCGCGACCTGACCTCGGGCCTGCATGCGATTGAGATAGGCGACGTTCTGATCGGAGGCGCCGATCCGCGCCGCGAAGGCATCGCGCTGGGCGAGTAAGAGGTAAACCAGATGGTGCAGGCAGTTGCGTTACCGAGAAACGAGGCCGGTATTGAGACGGTTGTCGGTATCCTCAAGCAGAAATTCGGTGACCGTTTGCAAACTGGTCAGGCGGTTAGGGAACAGCATGGGCACACCACGACCTGGATAGACAATCAAGCTCCTGACGCGGTGGTTTTTCCCCATTCGACCGAGGAAGTTTCTGAGATCGTCCAAACCTGCGCCCAGCACAAAGTACCCGTGATCGCCTTTGGCACCGGCACCTCGCTGGAAGGCCACGTAAACGCCCCTGCGGGTGGGATTTCGGTAGATTTGACACAGATGGACAAGGTTCTGGCCGTGCATGCCGGTGATCTGGACTGTGTCGTGCAACCCGGCGTGACGCGCGAAGACCTGAACACGCATCTGCGTGATCAAGGCCTGTTTTTCCCCATCGACCCGGGTGCCAACGCCTCATTGGGCGGGATGGCTGCGACTCGGGCGTCTGGCACCAACGCGGTGCGCTATGGCACGATGAAGGACAATATCCTCAGTCTTGAAGCGGTGATGCCGGACGGTCAGATCATTCGCACCGGGCATAGGGCGCGGAAGTCCTCGGCCGGGTATGACCTGACTCGCCTCATGATTGGGGCGGAAGGCACGTTGGGCATCATCACCGAACTCACGCTGCGATTGCAGGGTATCCCCGAGGCGATCACCTCAGCCCGGTGTTCCTTTCCGACGGTTGATGCAGCCTGTCAGGCCGTGATGATGACGATCCAATATGGAGTGCCCGTAGCCAGGATCGAACTGTTGGACGAGTTGTCAGTGAAGGCCGCTAACGCGTATTCCGGCCTCACCTTGCCGGAAACGCCACTGTTGTTGCTGGAATTTCACGGCTCGGAAACCGGTGCTGTCGAGCAGGCCGAGACTTTTGGCCAGATTGCAGAAGAGTTCGGCGGTTCAGATTTCGCAGCGACTTCGACAACGGAAGAACGCAACAAACTGTGGCAAGCCCGCCATGATATGTATTGGGCCAGCCTTCAACTGCGCCCCGGAGCCCGAGGGATTTCCACAGATGTGTGCGTTCCGATCTCACGCTTGGCGGAATGTGTGACCGCGACGCAAGCTAAGACGAAAGAGCTTGGCCTGATGGCACCTATTGTCGGGCATGTCGGGGACGGGAATTTCCATACTCTGCTGCTGATCGACATGGACAATGCCGAGGAAGTCGCCCGCGCGGACGGATTTGTTGGGTGGTTGAACGATCTGGCGATTTCGATGGAAGGGACATGCACAGGTGAGCATGGTATCGGGCAAGGCAAGCGGCCCTATCTGGTCAAGGAGCTTGGCCCTGCGGTTTCCTATATGGGGGCGATCAAAAAGGCTCTGGATCCTGACAACATTATGAATCCCGGCAAGATTTTACCCGGCATGGAGCCCTAGAATCCCGCAAATTTTTACCGTGAATGTCACATGACTGCCCTAATTTCCGTTTATCTACCGTTAATCTGCGGGTGATTGATTTCGGAAATTTAGATGAACGCATTACGTATCTTTGGATTGGTGCTGATGGTGGTCTTGGTCATCACCGGCCTGGACTACTATCAGCAGGACAAAAAACACGAAGACACGTTGTCCGCTGGTGGGTATGTCGACACAATCAAAGCGCGTTTCGCGAACCAGCAGGAAGTGCGCGATGCCAAAGCCGCCGAGCGAGACCGCAAAAAGCGCTGGAAAGCCGGGGCAAAATCCTTTCTGCCTGCGACCGGCGAAGGATGGGCGCGGTATGAACTGGCAGCTAATGACAACGCTGCCGTCAAAGCGGTACTTGCAGGCTATGGCCCGACCCCTTTGATCAGTTCCATTGCGAGCCCGGCAGAACTGGCGCGATTGTCTAGCGGTGGCGAAGACGCGATGCTGCGCAAGCTGGGCGAAACGGGCATGGTCTACGCCAAGGGAGAGGAAATCGCCTGGATTGACATCAGCCTGAAACCGGAATCGGTGCGGAATACGTTGGCAGGCATTGCCCTGTCGCGGCAGCAGAGTTTCCTGGCCCAAGTGTCGTTCAAAGAAGGGTTTGCCGTGATCGACGGCGTTGCCTTCATGGAGGTTAATCAGGACACTCTGGACCCAACCGGAGATTTTCCATATCGCAAAATCATTGGCCGGATCGGAATCGATGAAGAAGTGGTGATCCGAATGCACACCAATGCAGACGATTCCACAATCCACGAGCTTTTGGAGGCGGTCGACTATGCGGCGCTCAACGCGTTGCTGACTTTTCCGTCTCCTGTCGTAGGGCAGGGAAATTCGATCGCGTTCAACCAGCAGCCGGCAGTCGCCGACAAGATGAACCGTCTGTACTCTGAGATGGTGGCGGTTCAGGAAAAGACGACCAGCGATAAACTCAGCAATTTGGACGTCACGGCGGTGATTGTGAATATGGTGACATCCGCGGGGTTAAACAGCGAAGGATTGATGGACATCACCGGCGGCGAGGTTTTCGAAAATCAGGACGTCTTGCAGATCGGCTATGGTCGGGCGCTGCAACTGTTGCTGGATTCGGCTCAACGACAGGCAGCTTTGCAGGAGGCCGAGGACGTTGAAGATACAAGCCAAGCCGAGAGTTCTGGATTTTTCGCCAACCTGAAGGACAAACTGCCTGCTTTTGGCGGTCTCTCTGCCATAGGCGTTGGGTCAAAAGACGCAGGCGGCGGCAAGTCTGCGAAGCCGGTGCGCGTATACAAGGGCGGCTTGGGGGCTTCGTGCGCCAAGATTGGCAGCGGTAAGCGGTGCTCTGCCTCTGGGCAATAGGCCAAAAACACGGATTCCGCTGTCTGTATGCGACGTCTGGTCGTTTTTCTCATATCACTGGTCGGATGAATGTCGCGCCGGGCGCTTCAAATGCGCCATATGGTGTCAACTGAATTCAAGGGGAGACGCCCGGTTATGAAAACCCAAGTCAAAGCACTGGTCGTTGGCGGCGGCGCCGTCGGGACCTCGATTGCCTATCACCTGGCCAAAGCAGGCTGGGACGATGTGATGTTGATCGAACGGGACGAACTGACGTCCGGATCCACCTGGCACGCAGCGGGTCTGCTGCCGTTGTTCAACATGTCCTATGCGACGACTCACATCCACAAGTACTCGGTCGATTTCTACAAGACGCTTGAGGAAGAGACCGGTCTGAACGCGGGTTTTGCCGTGGTTGGCAACCTGCGTATGGCGCAAACGCAAGAGCGTATGGATGAGTACATGCTCTACGCGTCCACAGCCGAAACCTGTGACGTTGCGTATGAATGGCTGACGCCTGAGCAGATCAAGGAACGCTGGCCGCTGATCGAAACCTCGGACTTGAAGGGCGCGATCTACCACACCGAGGACGGCTATATTAACCCCGCCGACGTGACTCAGGCGATGGCCAAGGGCGCCCGTCAGCGTGGCGTCGATATCGTCCGCAAGATGCAGGCCGACGCCTTCCACTGGAACGGCACCCACTGGGAAGTCACCTGCACCAAGATGGTGGAAAAGGGCGGTAACCTTGTAGAAAGCGATGAGCAGGTTGTGATCACCGCCGAGCATGTCGTGACTGCATCCGGCAACCACGCGCAGCGCACCGCCAAGATGCTGGGTATCAAGATGCCCGCCATTCCTGTCGAGCACACATTCATCGTCATGGACAAAGACCCCGAGCTGGTCAAATGGCGTGAGGCCGGCAACCCTGAACACCCTGTTGTGCGTGACGCCGACAACGAATCCTATGCGCGTGAAGAACGTGGCGGCTGGATTCTGGGTATCTACGAACATGGCGCACCCGCGCGGTTCGAACATGGCGTGCCGGACAGCTTCCGCGCGGACCTGTTCCCGTTGGATCTGGACCGGATTGCAGATCAGTACATGGCGATGGCTGAACGCGTACCGTCCTGCGCTGAATCCGGTCTGAAAGACGATTTCAACGGTCCAATCTGCTACACCCCCGATGGCAACCCGCTGGTTGGTCCGGCTCCGGGTCTGCGCAACATGTGGCTGGCCGAGGGTTTCAGCTTCGGTATCACCGCCGCAGGCGGCACCGGCTACTACCTCGCGCAGATGATGGTTGATGGCGAAGCCGAGATCGACATGGCCTCGTTGGACCCCAAACGCTACTCGTCGAACTGGATGACCACCGAGTTCGCAGCCCGCAAGAACGAAGAGTGCTATGAGCACGTCTACATCCTGCACCACCCTGACGAAGAGCGCGCAGCTTGCCGTCCGCTGCGGACTGTTCCGGCGTACGATCGCCAGAAGGCGCGTGGCGCACAGTTCGGCTGGGTGAACGGTTGGGAGCGCCCGAACTACTTTGGCCCGGTTGATGCGCCCGAAAACTTCGACGAGGAAAGCCGTTCCTTCCGTCGTGGTAATTGGTGGCAGTACGCCGTCGAAGAAGCCAAAGCGATCCGCGAAGGCGTTGGCCTGATCGACGCGTCGGCCTTCACCAAGCATGTCGTCAAAGGCCCCGGTGCGACTCAGTTCCTGGATTGGTTTACGTGCAACAAGCTGCCCAAAGTCGGTCGTATCAACCTGACCTACGCGCTGACGTCGCACGGCACCACCCGCACCGAATACACCATCGTCCGCAATGGCGAGAACAACTACTACATCGTCTCGGCCGGTGCCTGGACCGAGTATGACGCCGACTATCTGCGTAAGGCGGCCGAGGACAAGATGGAGGAGTTCGGCTATATCGAGATCCAGGACGTGACCACCCAGTGGGGCGTTTTCGCCATCGCCGGTCCCAAGTCGCGTGACGTCCTGAAAGAGGTCATCAAGGACGCCGATCCGGAAACCGCACTGTCCAACAAGCGCTTCCCGTGGCTGTCGGCCCGTCAGATTGAACTGGGCATGTGCCCCGTGAACGCGATCCGTGTGGCCTATACTGGTGAGCTGGGCTGGGAACTGCACCACCCGATCGAGATGCAGAACTACCTGTTCGACCTGCTGGAAAAAGCCGGTGAGAAGCATGGTATGAAACTGGTTGGTGCGCGCGCTCAGAACTGGCTGCGTCAGGAAAAATCCTATCGCGCCTTCGGCACCGAACTGGGCCGCGATGCGACCCCGCTGGAAGCCGACCTGCCGCGCTTTGTCGACCTGTCGAAAGACTTCTACGGCAAGGCCAAGCTGGAAGAGACCGGTGTGCGCGTGAAATGCTGCACCCTGCTGATCGACGGACCGGACGATGCCGATCCGTGGGGCCGCGAGGCGCTGTACACGCCGGAAGGTGAGCGCGTCGGTCGTCTGACCTCGGGCGGCTACTCGGTGGCCTTCGAAAAATCCATCGGCATGGGTTACGTGAAGCCCGAGCTGGCGGTCGAAGGCACCAAGCTGCAAGTCAAAATTCAGGACAAGCTGTGGGATGCGGTTGTCACCTGCGACAGCCCCTACGATCCGAAGAATGAAGTCATCCGCAAGGACGGCTAATTTGAAAAGGCCCCAGCGAAAGCCGGGGCCTTTTTCTTTCCTTCATCAGAAATATTGCGCCAGACATGGCTTGTAGAAGTACCCTAGTTGTACAGCTTCAGACGGTCGAGCAAGTCTTCCGTGGCATTTACCAACGGGCGACAACTTAGCGAAACCACTTGAGTGAAATGCCCGCTGACATAGGTCTGGACATAGTGGCCAGACCACCCGGTGCTGCAGGACCTTTTGATGTTCAACTGGTCGTTACCTTTGTAGTTCACCGAATACTTGCCAAGGGAGAATTCGCTGAATGTTGAGCGGTATTCAGCCTTATGGGTAATCTTGGATATCCCCTTAAAGCTACTTTCGGGAAATGGTTCCTCGATCAGAACATTCGCTCGGTTCGGTTCCCCGAGGTAGATCGTCAGGCCGCTTGTTGGGTCAAGCGTGTAATCAACAATCAGGGTAGTTCCAGGCGTAAAACCCTTAGGGACTTTGACCTTTGGCTTCGTCACTTTGTTATTCGTGGGGACAAATCGGTTGGCCAGAACGCCGCAATGAAATCGGCCCCTGATCGGATCTTCCTGGGCCATCGACTGTGCGGGTAACAAGGTTAACAGTATAGCTAATATGGCTTTCATCGCGGCTACACCCCTTTGGATAGCCTAGCAAAAACGCGCGAAAAAGTCACGATTGAACACTAGATTGGCGCCCGCGAAGCTTACAGCCGCGCCGCTTTGACTATGGCAAACAATTGAAATCAGAGCTCTAATCTGAATGCAAAAAAGGGTCGAGAAGATTAAAATCTAACCCGACCCATTAAAACTCAGTTCGTTTGGGGGACGTCAGGTTTGCAATTCGTCAAAACACTCCAACGCTTTTGCAGCATACATCATCGACGGGCCGCCGCCCATCTGAACGGCCATTGCCAACACATCGGAAAACTCCTCTCGCGTTGCGCCCGCTTTGACCAAGGCTTCGGTGTGCAAAGTGATGCATGGTTCACATCGGATCGCTATGGACATGCCCAGAGCAATGAACTCCTTGGTTTTGTAGTCCAGCGTTCCCCCTTGTTTGACCGCAGCGCTAAGTGCACCGAATGCTCGGGTAGCGTCGGGTATCGCACCGTTGAGGTTGCGCAGACCATTGCGCGTTTCTTTGATCTTGTTCTGCCAGCTCATGTCATCATTCCATTTAACATTAGATAAATGGAATATGTTGTGGCGCGTTAAGCAGGGCCTTGATCTTGATCAGGTGCCAGATTTTTCCGCGATAAAGGCCAGATTGTTTGCTGGCATCTCGACGATTTTGAGGACGCTCAGACTCTGAGCTGCCATCCAGTTGGAGATGTCTCTGTCATCCTTATAGCCGATCTCGGGGTCTTGCTGGACAAGCGCGTTATGGAACCTCTGGTCGCCGTCGCTTGTTAGCTGACCTAGTCGTTTGAATGGCCCGTAGAGGATAAACCGCCCTTGGGGGGCCAGCGCCCGTGCGGCTTCGGATATCAGCACCTGCGCCTCTGGCCAGCTGATCAGATGTACCAAGTTGATCAGCACGATCAGGTTCTGACCTGTGAACCCCTCGTGCCATCCTCGTACCGTGGCATCCAGCGTGACCGCGTCTGCGACGTTGGGCAGATCAGTTGTATAGGCGTCAATGCTGGCCCGCCGCTCCGCTTCTACCTCAGTCGGTTGCCAGTTCAGATCGGGCAGGGACCGGGCGAACGCGCTAACATGCTGGCCGGTGCCGCTGGCGATCTCCAGCGCCTTGCCCGTACTGGGTGCCCAGTGTTTCAGCAAGTCACACAGCGCGTCGGCATTACGTGTTGCCGCAGGCGCGACAAGTCGTCCGTCCTGACCTTGGCTGACCACACTGGCGTTGGAGGGAAGCGTTCGTTTGCTCATCAGCGCAACCTTTCCGGGCTGAGGGCAGCAATGGTTTCGGCATCCAGTTCGGAGGCCGTGCCGATTGTCAAATCCGCAACCAGTTGCGACGCCGCGGGAGAAGTCTGGAACCCGTATCCGCCCTGACCCGCTGACCAGACAAAAGAAGGATCGGCCGGATCGGGTCCAAGAACCAGCGTTCCGTCGGAGACAAAGCTGCGCAGCCCGGCCCAGTTTGTCTCGACCCGGGTGACGGGTTCGGTGACCATCTCTTCGTATCGGGCCAAACCTTCGGCCAACACCATATCGTCGGCATAGGCGTCCTGCGGCGGGACCGGATCGGCCTCGGACGGCGATACCAGAAGCTTGCCCGCATCCGGCTTAGCATACCACGCCTCTCCCACGCCAAACAGCATCGGCCAGTCGCTTACATCATGCCCGCCCGGCGCAGGCAGGCGCGCCATTGACCTGCGTTTCGGTGTGATGCCGATCGGAGCGATCCCGGCCAGTGAGGCGATCTCATCTACCCAGGCTCCGGCAGCATTGATCAGAGTGTGGGCTTCAAAAGTCTGTCCGGCGTCGACGGTCCAGTACTTGCCCTTGTGGATGGCAGAGACATTGGCTTTGGTCACGATCTTGCCGCCATTTTTGCGAATAACCCGGGCAAAATCCTGTAGCAACCTGTCCGTGTCGATGTCGAACGCAGAGTTGCTAAGGGCTGCATGGGCAACTTTATCCGGGTTCAAGATCGGCACCCGGACCAGTGCCTCATCCCTAGATATGATCTGCATGTTTAACTCGGCGGCGTCCTTTTCAAAGGCAGCGCGTTGGTCCTTGTGACCGACCAGCAAAATACCGCGTGGTGTTAAATACCCACCATTCGCGCTATGCAGATACGTTGCGCTCGCCCTGTTCAGTGCCACCACAGAGGGCGGACCATAGTTTTCCTCGAACAGGGCAGCCGATCGGCCCGACGTGTGATAGCCAAGGGCATCTTCCGCCTCAAGTAAGGTCACGTGCCCGTGGTGTGACAGGCGTGCTCCGGCGCTTAGGCCTGCGATGCCTCCGCCTATGATAAGAAAATCAATCATGTAGCCTCATTCGATCGGGCGCCCGGGCCGCGAATGCCGGCCAGGCGAAAGTGCCGGAACTCTGTCGGCAACTTTAAGCAGGCTTGAATTTACGCATCAACCCATCCAAAGAGGAACAAGCATAAACAGGAGGGCAGGGTGAGCACCGCAGATTTACACCCGATGGCCACAGGGCATATTCCGTCCTACGTGACCCAAGCGGACGGCAGTGATTTTCTTTTGACGTTCATGTTTGTTTTTACCGTTGTGGTGATCATTCTGATCGGGGTCGGATATTTCACCCTGCATTCGATCCCCGAAAAAATCGCACATGAATCCAACCATCCTCAGTTCCAGCTGGTCGGCATTCTGGCCCTTTTGGCGCTGTTTACCCACAATGGGTTGTTCTGGGTTGCTGCCATTCTGGTGGCTGGGTTCCAGTTCCCCGACGTGGCCGCGCCGCTGAGGGCTATTGCTGACGCGATCCGATCTTTGGGCAACCCCCGACCGGACGAACCCACTCCAACGCCACCCACCGAACCTACCGCGCAACAGGAGCAGTAAGACATGCTTGAGACATTGATGTGCGCTCTGGTGACAGTGCTGCCTGACTATCTGTTCCGCCGTTATGTGCAGGGTAAGCGGATCGGGCATGAGATCACGCTGTTTACTATGTGGTATGAACTGCGCTGGGGCCTGACAACCTGTGCCATTCTGGCGCTGACCGTGATCACCACGCTGTTCTACTTCCATCCGGCCAGCAAGACGGCAGCCTCATATTTTCGCACCGTGACCATCCTGCCTCAACTGGGCGGGCGCGTGTCCGAGGTCTATGTCACCAACAACCAGCAGGTTGCTGCCGGGCAGCCGATCTTCCGGATCGAAGATTTCACCCAAACCGCCATGGTCGAAGCGGCCCATGCCGAGATCGCACAGGTTCAGGCCTCGCTGAAAGTGGCCGAGACCGATTTGGCAGAAGCTGAGGCTGGAATCGCCGGTGCGCGAGCCGCGCTGGATCAGTCTCTGGAAGACCTGGAGCGCAACACCACACTGCGCGACGAAGGGTCCAGCGCTGTGCGGCTGGCCGAGATCGACCGGTTGGAAAATCTGGTCGCTGAACGCGAGGCTCAATTGCGGGCCGCTGAGTCCCAACGCGCAGCCGTCATACAACAGATCGAGGAACTGATCCCCGCCCAACTGGCCAGCGCCAATGCGCAACTGGACGCCGCTCTGACCGAGTTGGACAAGACAGTGATCAACGCCGGCGTCACCGGTCGGATTGAACAGTTTGGCCTCCAGGTTGGCGACTATGTCAGCCCTCTGCTGCGCCCGGCGGGTATTCTGGTGCCCTCATCTTCGGGCCACAATCGGTTCCAGGCCGCGTTCAACCAGATGTCGGCGCAGGTCATCAAGCCCGGCATGATCGGAGAGTTGGGCTGCATGACCAAGCCCTTCACAGTGATCCCGATGGTTGTGGTCGAGGTGCAGGACGTGATCCCATCTGGCCAAATTCGCCCCTCGGACGAGTTGCGGGATGTGCAGGCCAATAATGTGCCGGGCTCGATCTTGGTCTATATGGAGCCGCTGTACAAAAACATGGCGGATGACATTCCGCCGGGCAGCAACTGTCTGGCCAATGTCTATACCGACAATCATGAGCGGCTTGAGCATGAGGATCTGGGATTTTGGCAGTCTGCGGCCCTGCATGTGATCGACACGATTGGTGTTGTCCACGCGGCCGGCCTGCGCCTGCGATTGATCCTGATGCCGGTGAATACACTGGTTCTGACCGGCCACTAAATGGGGCTTCGGCCGTGCTTCAGCCAGAGGCGCGGCCAGATGGTCTAGCCTCAGCTAGCGAGGCGAAAGAATAAGCCAGAACGCAGGCTGCGAAACCCGCGACGAAGCAAAAGACCAGAGGGTAGGAGTTGGTTATCGCAAAGACTGAACTTCCAAGCGCCATGCCGACCGTGCCGCCCAACAGTTGAAACGTCATGGATATCCCGCTTGCCTGACCGTGCAGATCTTGTGATACGGAGGACATAATGGCGCGCCGGGGCGGAACGAACAGAAACGGCACGCAGCATCCCCACAGGATGTAACCCGTATAAATCAGCGCCGTGACGTCCTGATGCATTCCCAGCGCAATCAACAGGATGGCGACTGTCCCCAGTGCTGTGCCCGTCAGCGATGGACCGCGTGTTCCGAACTTGTCGGCGACCTTGCCCGCCATCGGCGCCACGAAGATTTGCGGGAATGCGATAGGCAATAGTGCGGCTCCGGCGGCCAGCGGGGAAAAGCCAAGCTTGGTTTGAAAGTAGGACGCCCCGAATACAAATAAAGCGATCTTGCCGAACTGCGCAGTAAACAGGATCATGTTTGCCGCCGCAAAGCCGGGGTTGGCAAACAGAGTCACCGCGATCAAGGGCGTTGGGATGCGTCGCTCAATCCGGACAAATAGCGTGAGCGCCGCAAGGCCTGCGATTAACGCCGCAAGCACTTCGGGTTGGACCCAACCTCGGTCCGGACCTTCCATGATCCCAAAAACCAGCGCGGCCAAGCCGGGCACCAGCAGCACAAGCCCCTTCCAGTCGAACCCACGCTCCGAAAGGTGTGGCGGGTCACGCCAAAAGGTCCAGGTAATCGCGGCGACAGCCAGCACGACTGGCGGGTTGACCCAAAAAATCCAGCGCCAGGACAGAAATTCGGTCAGCACTCCTCCGACCAGCGGTCCCAATGACAAAAAAACCGTACCGATCCCGCCATAGAGACCTAAGGCAAGGCCGCGTTCCTTTTCGTCAAAGGATTGGATCAGTATCACCATCGACAAGGGAAAGATCAGGGCAGCGCCGATGCCTTGAACCGCGCGGGCGGTCAGCAGTGCGAAACCGTCCTCTGCAAATCCTCCAAGCGCCGAGGACAGACCAAAGATCAGCAGGCCCGCACTCAGAAGTATTCGGACGCCCAGAATGTCACCCAGACGCCCTGCCGCCCCGGCGAAACAAGCCAGCACAAGCAGGTAGATATTCACTACCCAATGCGCATCCAGCCGCGAGAGATGCAGTTCATCCCGGATGGTAGGCAACGCAACGCTGACCACCGTTTCATCCAGCAGAATGACCCCAAGGATCGCCCCCATCGCGCCAAGGATCCACCAGCGACTGCGGTCTTGTGCCTTGGTCTGCATTTTATTGTTCCGATCCGTGGACAGCTGATCCTATCAGGGCCCGCCTGGCTTTGTTCGTCAAGGCTGAGGGTGTGCCCCCGCGCAACTAAAAAGGGCCAGCCAAACGGCCAGCCCTTCAGTGCCTATGCAGATAGGTTTATTGCGGAATTTCGCCTTCCAGCCCTTCGACATAGAAGTTCATGCCCGCCAGCGTGCCGTCATCGGCGGTCTCGCCCTCAGCCAACCAGTCGCTGCCGTCTTGCTTTTTCAGCGGACCGGTGAAGGGGTGATACTCACCTGCGGCCATAGCGGCCTTAAGCGCCAGTGCTTCTTCTTTCACATCGGCCGGAACGGAGTCAGAAATCTCACCGATCTCAACCATGCCCTCGGCGATTCCGTCCCAAGTGTTCACGGTTGCCCACGAGCCGTCCATGACGGCCTGAGTGCGCGCGATGTAGTAGGGCGCCCAGTTGTCGATGATCGACGATACGCGCGGGTGCGGTGCGTACTCGCTCATGTCCGATGCCTGACCAAAGGTGATCACGTTGCCCGCCTCTTGCGCGGCTGCTTGCGGCGCGGTCGAGTCGGTGTGCTGCAGGATCACGTCGGCGCCCTGTTCGATCAGGACGGTGGCGGCGTCAGCTTCTTTCGCCGGATCGAACCAAGTGTAGGCCCAGACGATCTTGAACTCGACATCCGGGTTCACTTTTTTGGCGTGGACGTAAGCCGAGTTGATGCCGCGGATCACTTCGGGGATCGGGTACGAACCGATATAGCCGATGATGTCAGACTCGGTCATCTTGCCCGCGATGTGGCCCTGAACGGCACGACCTTCGTAAAAACGGGCCGAATAGACCGAGACGTTGTCAGCGGTCTTGTAGCCGGTCGCGTGCTCGAACTTCACGTTCGGGAATTTCTTGGCCACGTTGATGGTCGGGTCCATGTAACCGAACGAAGTGGTGAAGATCAGGTCAGCGCCTTCCAGCGCCATCTGGGTCATCACCCGCTCGGCGTCTGGGCCTTCGGGAACGGACTCAACGAAGACGGTTTCGACCTTGTCGCCAAAATGCTCTTCAACCGCCAGACGGCCCTTGTTGTGCTCATAGGTCCAGCCGCCGTCGCCCACAGGGCCGACATAGACGAAACCGACTTTGGTCTTGTCTTCGGCCATGGCCCCCGAGGCCAGACCCAGTGCCATGGCGGCACTTGCCAAAAGTGTAGTGAATTTCATGTGTTACTCCCCAAGTTGGTTCAGTTGGCCTCGTCTAGTGCGAGGCATGGAAGGTCCGGCCCAGTGAGGCAGGTGCGCTGCTCTTGTCGGCCGAAAGGATCACAAGCACAAGGATCGTGATGATATAGGGCGACATTGCCAGATACTCGACAGGAATGGCAACGCCCGCCGCCTGCAAATTAAGCTGCAACACGGTGATACCGCCGAACAAATAGGCACCCAGCAAGGCACGCCATGGCTTCCAGCTGGCGAACACCACCAGAGCCAGAGCGATCCAGCCGACACCGGCGGTCATGCCCTCGGTCCACTGCGGCACGCGGATCAGGCTGATATAAGCTCCGCCTAGGCCGGCACACGCACCGCCAAACAGGATTGCCATGATGCGGATCTTGATGACTTTGTAGCCAAGGGCGTGCGCCGCATCGTGGTTTTCACCTACCGCACGCAGGATCAGACCAACACGGGTGTATTTCAGCGTGGCCCAGACCGCTGCCGTCAAAGCGATGCCGACATAGAGGATAGGATCATGCTGGAACAGGATCGGACCGATGACCGGGATATCGCTGATCACTGGGATGTGGATGTCACCCATGCTGGGTGGTTTGATCCCTACATAGCTTTGGCCCAGAAGGGCGCTGAAGCCTAAACCAAACAGGGTTAGGGCAAGGCCACTGGCGACTTGGTTGGCCAACGCAAACTGTGTCAGCAGCACAAACAGCAGGGACAGAACTGCACCACCAATGGCCGCTGCGACAAAGCCCAGCCAGGGTGAGCCTGTTTCGACCGAGATCGCGAATCCGCTGATCGCGCCGACGATCATCATGCCTTCAACACCAAGGTTCAAAACACCTGCCTTTTCGACGACCAGTTCACCGATCGCGGCCAGAAGCAGGGGCGTTGCAGCCACCATAAGCGAGGCGAGCAACAATACGGGGTTAATTTCACCTAGGTCCATGGGTCACGCCACCTCGCTACGGGCCGCTCGGATGCGGTAGTTTGTCAGAAGATCGAAAGCCAGCAGGAAGAACAGCAACATTCCCTGAAATACCTGAATGGCTGCGGCAGGCAGGCCGAGTTGAGACTGAGCGATTTCACCGCCGATGTAGGTCAGCGCCATCAGGCCACCGGCCAGCAGGATACCCACTGGATGCAGGCGCCCCAAGAAGGCCACGATGATCGCGGTAAAGCCGTAACCCACGTTAAAGTCGATGCTGACCACGCCCGAAGGGCCGGAGACTTCGAACATCCCGGCCAGACCGGCCAATGCACCGGACAGGCCCAGACAGAACAGGATCAGCCGCGCCGGGTTCACACCAGCAAATTTCGCTGCACGTGGCGCTTCGCCGGTCAGTCGGATGTGGAAGCCCAGCATGTGCCGATTTAGCAGCACATAAGCAAAGATCACAGCAATCAGCGCCGTCACCACACCCCAGTGCATCCCCGATCCTGCGATCAGCTCGGCATTATGCGCGCTTTCATAGGACTGCAGGTTGCGCGAGCCGGGAAAGCCGAACCCTTCGGGGTTCTTCAACAGGCCCAGCGAAACCGAGGCCAGCATTTGCTCGGCCACGTAGACCAGCATCAGCGACACAAGGATTTCGTTGGTGCCGAAGCGCACCTTCAGAAAGGCAGGGATCATGGCCCAGAGCCAACCGCCGAATGCTCCAGCGATGACCATGATCGGAAAGATGTACCATGCATCCAGAGGATAGAAGGCCAGACCGGCACCCGCACCGAAAATGGCCCCCATAATGTACTGCCCTTCGGCACCGATGTTCCAGATGCCAGCGCGAAAACCCAGGGACAGACCGATTGCGATCAGCACCAACGGCGCGCCCTTCACCAGCAGTTGCGGGCGGTAATAGAAGGCGAACTCACCGAACAGGGGCTCCCAGAAGATGGTGCCGATAGCTTCAACCGGGTTTTTGCCCAAAATGGCGAACAAGATGCCGCCAAATACCATCGTAGCCACAACTGCGACCAAAGGGGTCGCATAAGACCACGCCTTGGACGGCTGCGGCCGTTTCTCCAACACAATCATCTGCTCATCCCCCCAAGGTCTTCATCTTTTTGTAAACACTTTCGCCGAAGGCGACGCGACGGATTACACATGCGCCACCTCCATGCCATGGGCGCCGCCCATCATCAGACCGATCTCGTCAACCGTCAGGCCAATGGTTGGGCGCGGCGCACTTAGCCGCCCTTCGTTCAGGGCCGCAAAACTGTCCGAGATTTCCATCAACTCGTCCAAGTCCTGGCTGATGCAGACGACCGCAGTTCCCTTGGCCGCAAGATCCAGAATAGCCTGCCGGATCGAGGCCGCCGCAGCCGCATCGACGCCCCATGTGGGCTGGTTGACCACCAGAACATCCGGATTCTGCAGCACCTCGCGTCCAATCACGAATTTCTGCAGGTTGCCACCCGACAGCGACCGTGCAGCATTCTCAGGCCCTGGTGTGCGGACGTCGAATGCGCTGATGATCTTCTCGGCAAAGTTTTTGGTTTCCGACCATTTTAGAAAGCCGTTGTTTTCCAACCCTTCGCGGACCGAACCGGTCAGCAACGCGTTTTCGGTCAGGCTCATATCGGGGGCCGCAGCATGGCCCAACCGTTCCTCGGGCGCGGTCAGCACGCCAAGCTTGCGGCGCGCTGTCGGGCCGAGTTTGCCAATCGCTTGGCCGTTGAACTTGATCGCGTCCGCAGCCGTCGGAATTTCGCCTGACAAAACGCCCAGCAATTCGTCCTGACCATTCCCTGCCACGCCTCCGATGCCCAGAACCTCGCCCTTGCGGACGGCCATGTGGACGTTCTTTAAGGCAGTCCCGAATTCCGATGGCGACGGTACCGACAGACCACTGACATCTAGAGCGACCTCACCGAACTCACGGCCCGAACGTTCTGGCGTTTGCAGGGTCGAGCCCACCATCATCTCAGCCATGTCCCGTGCCGAGGTCTCGGCGGGCACGCATTCGCCAACATTCTTGCCCAGGCGCAGGATCGTAGCATGGTCGCAGAGGGTTCGGATTTCTTCCAGTTTGTGCGAGATATACAGGATCGAGGTGCCCTCGGACCGTAATTTATTCAGCGTTTCAAATAGGATATCGACTTCTTGCGGTGTCAGAACCGAGGTCGGCTCGTCCATGATCAACAGCTTGGGGTCCTGCAACAGGCATCTAATGATCTCGACCCGTTGGCGCTCACCGGCAGACAGATCACCGACTGTTCGAAAAGGATCCAGCGGCAGGCCGTAGGTCTCGGACACTTCCCGAATGCGCGAGGCCAAATCACCCATCGGGGGCGGGTTCTCCATCCCCAAAGCGATGTTCTCGGCCACGTTCAGCGCGTCGAACAGCGAGAAGTGTTGGAAAACCATTGCGATCCCATCAGCCCGCGCGGCGCGCGGTTCGGGTGGTGCAAAGGACTGGCCGCGCAGCAACATCGTGCCGCTGTCGGGTTTCACCAGCCCGTAAATCATTTTCACCAGCGTGGATTTCCCCGCGCCGTTTTCGCCCAGCAGGGCGTGAACTTCGCCTTCGCCAATGTCAAAGGACACCTGATCATTGGCCACGACGCCGGGATAGGCTTTGGTCAGCCCTTGCAAGCTTAGTAGTGGAGTGGTCACGCGCTCAGGTCCTTCTTCAAGTCGTTCTGCCGGGCCGGGCGCAAGAGATGCGCGGCGACGCCAACGGCGATCATCTGCGGGTGTTTGCCCAGCGACGGATCGCCGATTGGACAGGTGATCCGGCTAATCCGTTCGGGAGAATACCCAAAGGCCGCCAGCCGCGACCGGAATCGCGCCCATTTCGTAGCCGAGCCGATCAGGCCAGCAAAGCGGAAATCGTGCGAAAGCAGCCGGTTGCACAGTTCTAAATCCAGATTGTGTGAATAAGTAAGCACAAGATGCTCGGCATCGGGTGGAGCATGGCGTACCAGTTCGGCCGGCTTGGCGGTTGGAACTGTTGTCACGCCGGCTGGAACCGAATTCGGAAACCGTGCAGGACCAGTATCGACCCAGGTGATTGCAAAATCGGGCAGCGGAGAGAGAACATCCACCAATGCGCGACCAACATGGCCCGCGCCCCAGATCCACAAGTTGCGGGTAGGTTTATGCACCGGCTCTACCATCCAGCCGTCGACCAGTTGCGGTTCGGGCGCGATGCCCTGACCACGCGCGGCTGCCAGCAGGCGTTTGACTGACAGGGGCATATCTTCGCCGGCAGTCGGACGTGCGATGAGGGTATCGTCCAGCGCGTCGATGGCTTTTTGGTCATAGACCTCGCTAAATAGCGAGACCGCGCCGCCGCAGCACTGCCCCATGTCAGGTCCAAGAGCGTGATGTGTCAGGCGGGATGGCATGGTCTGAGATCGCGCGGCCTCAGCCGCCTGATATTCCAGCGTGCCGCCTCCAATTGTGCCGCTTTGCCCGTCCTTCCAAACCATCATCGCCGCGCCGACCTCGCGCGGGGACGACCCCTTGATCGCAGCGATGACCACCCGGGTGACTTTACCGTGGGTTTTGACCGCCTCCCTCAAAGCCTCTCGATCAAATCCCATCAGGTTCCTCCCTTTACCCTTTGGATGCCGTTCCAGATTTCCTCGGCTGTGGCGGGTGCATCCAGCGCCGGATAGCTGTCGCCACAGGCCGCCACGGCATTAGACAGGGCGAGCCATGCCGAGATGCCCAGCATGAAGGGCGGCTCGCCCACCGCTTTCGAGCGATAGATCGTGTCCTCTCGGTTCTCGCCGTCCCAGAGCGCGACGTTGAAGATGTCGGGCCGGTCCGAACACGCGGGAATCTTGTAGGTCGAGGGCGCGTGTGTAAGCAGATTACCTTTGCCGTCCCAAACCAATTCTTCGGTCGTCAGCCAGCCTGCGCCTTGCACGTAACCACCTTCGACTTGCCCGATATCCAGCGCCGGGTTCAGCGAGGCACCTGCATCGTGCAGGATATCTGTGCGCAGGATACGGTTCTCGCCGGTCAGGGTATCTACGGCGACTTCGGTGATCGATACGCCATAGGCGAAATAGAAGAAAGGACGGCCCCGGCCTTTGATCCGATCCCATTCGATCTTGGGAGTCTTATAGAACCCTGTGGCCGACAGGCTGATCCGGCCCTGATAGGCCAGCGCGGCGGCCTCGGCGAATGTGTATCGTTCTTCTCCGACCGAGACATGGCCATCCGAGAAAGTGACGGACGACGGGTCGGCCTGGTGCCGTTCGGCCAAATAGTCGGCCATCCGGTCGCGGATCGTGTCGCAAGCGGCTTTCACCGCCATGCCGTTCAGATCACTGCCAGAGGACGCCGCAGTGGCCGATGTATTCGGCACCTTGGCCGTATCGGTCGCGGTGATCTTCACCATCTCCAGCGGGATACCAAAGCGAGAGGCCGCAACCTGCGCAACCTTCTGGAACAGACCCTGGCCCATCTCGGTGCCACCGTGGTTCAGGTGGACCGAGCCGTCCTGATACACATGCACCAGCGCACCCGCCTGATTGAGGTGGGTCAGCGTGAAGGAAATGCCGAACTTGACCGGAGAGAAGGCGATGCCTTTCTTGACCACTTTGTTCTCGGCATTCCATATTTTGATCGCCGCCTTGCGCGCGGCATAATCGCTCGATTTCAGGAGTGCTTCGGTCATGCCGTGCAGTTCGAAATCGCTGACCTCCATGCCGTAAGGGGTGGTATTGCCACCTGCGGGCAAGGGGCGCACAGGGGCGTTGCCGGTCTCAACCGCGCCCCGGCTGGTGAGGTCTTCATGCGGATCAGGGTGGCCCAGCGGCTTCTCTGCCGGTTCAGCCTCGGCAACTTTATGCGCGGGTTCATAGTAATTGCGGCGGCGCAGCTCGACTGGGTCCAATCCCAGTTCGTAGGCTGCATGGTCCATCACACGTTCGATACCGACCATACCCTGCGGGCCGCCAAAACCGCGATAGGCAGTGGCGGATTGGGTATTGGTCTTAAGCCGGTGGCTTTCTATCCGTGCGTTTGGCAGCAGATAGGCATTGTCCGAATGCAGCATTGCGCGGTCCGCCACAGGCAGGGACAGGTCCTGCGCCCAACCGCAGATCGCGTACTGGTGGAACGAGACGCCCTGAATGTGGCCGTTTTCGTCGAAACCGGCCTTGTATGAAATGCGGAATGCATGGCGCTTGCCGGTGATGATCATGTCATCGTCGCGGTCATAGCGCATCTTGCAGGCCTTGCCGGTTGCACGCGCAGCGATGGCGCAGCTGACTGCCAGAGCGTTACCTTGGCTTTCCTTACCGCCAAAGCCGCCGCCCATCCGGCGGGTTTCGACCCGTACGGCGTGCATGGGAACGCCCAAAGCATCCGCCACCTTGTGCTGAATTTCAGTTGGGTGCTGAGTCGAGCTGTGCACTAACATGTCCGCACCTTCGTTCGGCACAGCCAGTGCGGCCTGACCTTCCAGATAGAAATGCTCCTGCCCGCCAAGCTCGAACGTACCTTCGATAACATGGGCCGAACTCTTGATCGCAGCGTCCGCGTCGCCCTTGGCATAGATGCGGGGGCCGTCCTCGAACCGGCTGTCAGCGGCGAGCGCCTCTTCGACCGTCAGGATCGGAGTCTCTTCGACGTAGTCGATCTTGCCCAGACGCACTGCTTTGCGTGCGGCCAGATGACTGGTGGCGACAACCAAAAACACGGGCTGGCCGATATAGTGAACCGTGCCGTCGGACAGCAGTGGCTCGTCATGGATCGAGGGCGAGACATCGTTAGCAAAGGGCAGGTCGTCCGCGGTCATTACCATGACGACGCCTTCGGCGGCCTTCACAGCCGACAAGTCCATCTCGTTGATCTTGCCTTTGGCAATCGGGCTCAGGCCGAAGGCCAGATGCAACGTGCCTTTTGGCGTCGGGATGTCGTCGACATAGCGGGCAGTGCCTGACACATGCAGGGGTGCTGCGTCGTGGGGTAGGGGTTTGGTCACGCTCATGCTGACACCTCCAGCACGTTGGTGACCTCGCCCTGATCCTCAAAGAAGTAGCGTTCCAGCATCGCTTTGGCCGTCTCCAACCGGTACGTGGCCGAGGCGCGCATGTCCGTCATTGGGGTGAAGTCGTCTGCAAAAGCTGGCAGTGCTGCATCAACGGTCTCGCGTGTCCATGGTTTGCCGTTCAGAGCGGCCTCAACGTTTGAAGCCCGTTTCGGGATACCTGCCATGCCGCCAAAGGCGATGCGTGCCTGAGAAACGGTGCCATTCGAGATCGTGATGTTGAAACATCCGCAGACGGCCGAGATATCCTGATCGAAGCGTTTGCTGAGCTTGTATGCCTTTAGCCGGTCTGCCTGACGCGGGAAACTGACGGCCTCGACGAATTCGCCGGGTGCGCGGTCTTGCTTGCCGTAGTCGATGAAGAAATCTTCAAGCGGGATAGACCGCCGCGCGTCGCCTTTGCGCAAGTGCAAGGTCGCGTCCAACGCGATTAGCGCGGGCGGATTGTCTCCGATGGGCGAGCCGTTGGCGATGTTGCCGCCGACCGTGGCCGCATGGCGCACCTGAACGCTGGCATAGCGGCGGATCATTTCTGCGTATGAGGGATGGAGGTCGGTTAGCGCTTCTCCCATGCGGTTCATATCAACCATGGCACCGAAACGGAGTTCGTCATCGGTGATCGTGATCTCTTTCAAGTCGTCGCAACGGTTTAGGAAAATCACCGGGTCGAGGTCGCGCAGCTGCTTTGTAACCCATAGACCTACATCGGTTGCTCCTGCGATCAGAGTAGCTTTGGGGTACTTCGCGTACAATTTGGCCAGTTCGTCGGAAGAGTCGGGCAACATCGGCGAGGCCTGTGCGGCGATCGGCTTGTCTTTCACCCAAGCAGGCACAGGCTGTTCTTCGGCGGCTTTTGCCGCACGGATAATCGGTGCGTAGCCGGTACAACGACATAGGTTGCCCGCAAGCTGGGTGTCATGGTCCCTGGCACCATTGGCATGACTGGCCACCATCGACATCACAAAACCGGGGGTGCAGAAACCGCATTGCGAACCGTGCAGGTCAACCATGGCTTGTTGCACAGGATGCGCTTCGCCATTCGGGCCACTTGCCCCTTCGACGGTGCGGACGGCCTTGCCATGCAATTGCGGCAGGAACAAGATGCAGGAGTTCAGGGCTTTGGCCCCGCCGTCATCGGTCACCATAACGGTACAGGCCCCGCAATCGCCCTCGTTACAGCCTTCTTTGGTGCCGGACAGTCCACGATCTTCGCGCAGCCAGTCCAGTAGGGTCGCTGTCGGATCCACACCCTCCAGCTCTACTGTCTCTCCGTTCAGAAGAAACGTGATGTTCATTCGAGAAACCCGTCGCCTTACCTAGTTGCGCCCCTGTGGCCCTCCTTCGATGCGACGTAGAAAGAGTGGCGGGCGAATAGCTTGCCTTCAGATGTTAGAAACTGGGCGGGTTCTCTGGCAAGAAAAACTGCCTACATGATGTATCATTACATCCGAATGGCGCGAAAACACCGGTTCATAATAGCGCTCAGACAATTGAAATTAAACAGTTTTCTTCTGGCGCTTGGCCGTCGACCCCGAAGCACCTTCTGGAAAAACCGAATAATCAAAGCTGATTTTTTAAGCATCCAAAAGCGTCGGTTCCCGCTTTTGCCGCGCTGCTGGCTGAGATAGCGTAGGCGGCATGAGCAGTACTCCTCGATTCATTCACCTCCGCGTTCATACCGAATATTCTTTGCTGGAAGGCGCCGTGCGGCTGAAAAAGCTGCCGGGTCTTTGTGAGAAGATGGAGATGCCCGCCGTCGCCGTTACCGACACCAACAGCATGTTCTCGGCCTTGGAATTTTCCGTGACCGCCAGCGGGGCCGGGGTGCAGCCGATCATGGGCTGTCAGGTCGACCTGACCTATGTAAAGGCGCAACCGGGAGAAAAGCCCAAAATGCCCGCGCCGCTTGTTTTGCTGGCGCAGTCCGAAGTGGGGTACGAGAACCTGATGAAGCTCAGTTCCTGCCTTTACGTCGACAAAGGTGGGCAGCTACCGCAGGTCACACTGGAAGAACTTGCGGACCGATCGGACGGCCTAATCTGCCTGACCGGCGGGCCGGATGGACCGGTTGGGATGCTTTTGCAGCAGGGGCAACGCCCGGCGGCGGAGGCTCTGGTAGATCGGCTGGTAGGGATGTTCCCAGACCGCCTCTATGTCGAATTGCAACGCCATCCGGGTGAGGGCGGTCAACCCGAGGCGGAACGCCTGACCGAACGCGGCCATGTCGAGATGGCCTACGCCAAGAACCTGCCGCTGGTTGCAACCAATGACGTCTATTTCCCGACCTCTGATATGTATGAGGCCCACGACGCGCTGATCTGTATCGCCGAGGGTGCCTATGTTGACCAGCAGGATGGCCGCCGCCGCCTGACCGCGCAACATTTCTTCAAGTCGCAGCAAGAGATGGCGACCCTGTTCGCGGACCTGCCTGAGGCTATCGAGAACACAGTCGAGATCGCCAAGCGCTGCGCTTTCATGGCCTATCGCCGTGATCCGATTCTGCCGAAATTTGCGGATGATGAGGTCGCCGAACTGCGCCGGATCGCCAATGAGGGTTTGCAGAAACGACTGGCCGTGATCCCGCATGCGGTGACGCCGGAGGAATATCAGGAACGGTTGGATTTCGAGCTGGGCATCATCGAAGGTATGGGCTTCCCCGGCTATTTCCTGATCGTTGCCGACTTTATCCAATGGGCTAAGGACCACGACATTCCAGTGGGGCCGGGGCGGGGTTCGGGTGCGGGCTCGCTGGTGGCCTACGCTCTGACGATCACCGACCTTGACCCGCTACGCTATTCGCTGCTGTTCGAACGGTTCCTGAACCCCGAGCGGGTCTCGATGCCTGACTTCGATATCGACTTCTGCATGGATCGCCGCGAAGAGGTGATCCGCTACGTGCAACAGAAATACGGCCGCGATAAGGTGGGGCAGATCATCACCTTCGGTGCCTTGCTGTCGAAGGCCGCGGTGCGCGATATTGGGCGCGTTCTGCAGATGCCATACGGGCAGGTGGACCGTCTGTCCAAGATGATCCCGGTGGAGGGTGTGAAACCCGTCTCCATCGAAAAGGCGCTGAAAGATGAGCCACGTCTGCGCGAAGAGGCCCGCAATGAGGAGGTCGTCGATCGTCTGTTAACCTACGGCCAACAGGTTGAGGGGTTGCTGCGGAACGCGTCAACCCATGCAGCGGGGGTTGTGATCGGGGATCGTCCGTTGGATGCGCTGGTTCCGCTGTATCAGGACCCTCGTTCCGACATGCCTGCAACCCAGTTCAATATGAAGTGGGTGGAGCAGGCTGGGCTGGTCAAGTTCGACTTTCTCGGCCTAAAGACCCTGACCGTTATCCAGAACGCGATGGACCTTATTTTCAAATCCGGCAGGTCGCTTCATATCGCGGCGGATGGCACCGAGCTTTATGAACCCGCTGACGGGGCCGAAAATCAGATCAACGCCATCCCGCTGGATGATGAGGCGACGTATAAACTCTACTCGGCGGCCAAGACCGTGGCCGTGTTCCAGGTGGAATCGTCGGGCATGATGGATGCGCTCAAGCGGATGAAGCCGACGTGTATCGAGGATATCGTTGCCCTCGTGGCGCTCTATCGCCCCGGCCCGATGGAAAACATCCCGACCTATTGCGAGGTCAAGAACGGGTTGCGCAAAATCACCTCGGTCCACCCTCTGATCGACCATATCCTTGAGGAAACGCAGGGCATCATCGTCTATCAGGAACAGGTGATGCAGATCGCGCAGGTGATGGCTGGGTACAGCCTTGGTGGCGCTGACCTGCTGCGCCGCGCGATGGGTAAGAAGATCAAAGAGGCGATGGACGCCGAGCGCCCCAAATTCGAAAAGGGCGCGGGCGAGAATGGCGTAGATGCCAGGAAGGCCAGCGAAGTCTTCGACTTGCTGGAGAAATTCGCCAACTACGGCTTCAACAAATCCCACGCGGCTGCTTATGCGGTTGTCAGCTATCAAACCGGTTGGCTGAAGGCGAACCACCCGGTTGAGTTTATGGCTGGCGTCATGAACTGCGATATCCACCTGACTGACAAGCTGGCCGTCTATTTCGAAGAGGTGCGCAAGGGACTTGAATTGCCCTATGTGCCGCCTTGTGTGAACCGTTCACTGGCAACCTTCGACGTTGTGAACGGCGAGTTGGTCTATGCGCTGGGCGCGCTGAAAAACGTGGGCGCCGAGGCGATGAACCTTGTGGTTGAGGGGCGCGGGGATAAGCCGTTCGTAAACCTCTTTGATTTTGCTCGTCGTGTCGACCTGAAGAAGGTCGGCAAGCGCCCGCTGGAAATGCTGGCCCGTGCCGGGGCGTTTGATCAGCTCGACAAGAACCGCCGCCGCGTGTTCGAAAGCCTTGATCCTTTGGTGCAATATTCTGCGGCGATCCACGACCAGAAGAACTCGAACCAGGTGTCGCTGTTTGGTGAGGCAGGGGATGATCTGCCCGAACCCCGTTTGTCGCCCACGCCCGACTGGCTACCCGCCGAACGCCTGAGCGAAGAATTCAAAGCCATAGGCTTCTATCTTTCTGGCCACCCACTGGATGACTACATGCCTGCGTTGAAGCGCAAGAAAGTCATGACGCTGGATGAGGTGACGGAAAAGGCGCGCTCGGGTCCGTTCATCGCCAAGATGGCCGGTGTTGTCTCGGGGCGGCAGGAACGGAAATCGGCCAAGGGCAACCGTTTTGCCTTTGCGCAATTGTCCGACCCGTCCGGAGCGTATGAAGTCACGCTGTTTTCGGAAACGCTGGAGAAATCGCGTGAATTTTTGGAAACCGGCGCGCAGGTGGTTCTGTCTGCCGAGGCAACGATGGAGTCGGACCAGTTGAAACTGCTGGCCCGCTCGGTGGGACCTGTGGATTCAGTCGTGGCCGAGGCGGGCGCGACAGGTTTGCGCATCTTCGTGGATGTGCCCGAAGTGCTGCCGACGGTCGCCAAGGTGCTTGAGGATGCCGCCGGAGCGGCCAAACGGGCCTCGAAAGGGCCGATTTACGTTTGTCTGCTGGATCCTGGCCTGCCGGGCGATGTCGAGATGGATCTGGGTCAGGACTTCCCGATCAACCCGCAGATCAAGGGCGCGATAAAGTCCCTGGATGGCGTGACCCTGGTCGAGGAAATCTGACCCTCCCATTTGTTGCCACAGAGTTTTTGCATCGCTAGGCTGAGTGCATGCCCAGTTTTAGGGCGTGTCACAGGAGGGCACAGCTATGGCAATTTCAACTATTGGATTCAAAACTCTGGCCATTGCGGTAACGACGTCGTTGGCTTTGGCATCTGCCGGATGGGCGGATGACAAGGACGACAAAAAGAAAAAGCAGACGATTGAAGGCGCTTTGATCGGGGCTGGTGTCGGCGCGCTGATCGGTGACGGCAAGGGTGCTGCGATCGGCGGCGTAGCCGGTGCCATAATTGGTCACAACTGGAAGTGATGGTGATGCGGTATTTTAGACTCAGAATGTCCGTTTGCGCCGCAGTCCTGGCGGCTCCTTGCGTAGTGATGGCCGATGACGCGGCTGAACAGATGGTACAGGACGCATTGCCTGTGATGCATTATACCTGCGCCTCGATCGCCGAAGAGGCGGATGGGGACGAAGCCTTTGTTGTGGAGGTTGTTGGGAAGATGACAGCCCTGTCGCTCTATAATCGTCAGGTCAACATCGAAGACCATGCGACCACGGACGAGGAAAAAGCCCAGCTGCGCGAAGCCTTCATTGCGGCTCTGTCAGAGGGATGCGCCGCGGATAAGGATGCCTTGCTGGGCGGCGTGGTCGACAATGCGGTGAAAACGACGCTGGGGTTGTGATGGGGTGCGGGTTGGTCGCGTTACAGCATGCCCACCGCGCAGCGGACCAGCCCCCAACCTTTGTCCATCCCGGTGGATTTTAGGCCAGTGACGAGGCGGTCGGACAGGAACAGCAGTTTAGGGACTTTCGGGTCCAGCCAGATATCCGGGCCGTTGAGGGCTTCTGGGGCTATGACAAGTTGGTCTTCCTTGTGGTGATTAGGTAAATAGACAACCCCTTCGGCGACACTAACGAGAGGTGTGTTGATCCCGCCCTCTGGACCCAGCGCCTCATAGTTGCCCATCGACCGTTTGTTGCCCACATTCAGCAAGAAATAAGGCTCGGTTGTTGATAGCCGCATTTCTTCTGAGTCCATGAGTGTAAGCGAGTGAAACACTGTTTCTCCCAGATCGAACCGTTCAAGAACAGCCTTTGCGGACTCGGAAACCAGAGGGTAGCCGCCTCCACTGATAAACGGAGGTGGGGAATATTCGGGATGTGTGTTGAAATACCAAAGGTCGCCGACCTGCTCATTGGTCAGGATTTCTCCGCGCTTCCAGCCGAGATCCGACTCGCTGACCATCCTCTTGGACCATTCGACCACTTCTGGAGTTTGCCTCAAGCGCCAGTCGCTGTACTCCTTGCGGAGTACAGCTTGTATGGCATTGATATTATTCACTGTTGTGGAAATCCACGCGCAGAGGTCGCCGTCCACGTCATTTACCATTGGCCAAACCTCAATAATGCGGCGGGCGTTCGTCTCCGAACACAACCCCGCCTGATCCTTCCTGCGCCCGTTCGGCCTCGCGCTGCAGTAGCATCTCGACGCGGCGTGTCAGGCGGTCGATCTCGGACTGCTGGCGGGTGACGACCGCGTTCAGTTCTTCGACCGTGCGGGTCAGATGGGCGATCTGTTCTTCCAGATGCTGCATGGGGGTCTCCTTCTGTGCCGGTCATAGCGACCCTGTGACGCCAAGGCCAGCGAAAGCGCGCCTTGCCCAGATGCGGGGCATGGGATAGACCGCGCGCGGAACAAGGATACTCCCAAGGACGCCCCACATGGCCAAGCCCAAGAAACAGCCCCGCCCCAAGGCAATTACGCCGAAAGGGTTCCGTGACTATTTCGGCGAGGAAGTCACGCAGCGCACCGAGATGCTGCGGACGATCGCGGGCGTTTATCATCGTTACGGGTTTGATGCCTTGGAAAGCAGCGCAGTAGAAACTGTCGAGGCGCTGGGCAAGTTCCTTCCCGATGTGGACCGCCCCAATGAGGGGGTGTTCGCATGGCAGGAATTCGACGAAGGCGGCAATGGCGATTGGATGGCGCTGCGCTATGATCTGACCGCGCCTTTGGCCCGCGTCTATGCGCAGCATCGCAACGATCTACCAACGCCTTATCGTCGCTATGCGATGGGTCCGGTCTGGCGGAACGAAAAGCCGGGGCCGGGGCGGTATCGCCAGTTCTATCAATGTGATGCGGATACGGTCGGTACGGCCTCGATGGCCGCCGATGCCGAGATCTGCGCGATGCTGTCGGATACGTTGGAAACCGTGGGCATCCCCCGCGGCGACTATCTGGTGCGCGTAAACAACCGCAAGGTTCTGAACGGTGTGCTGGAGGCGATGGGCTTGGGCGAGGATGTAACCGCCCGCGACAACGTTCTGCGGACCATAGATAAGTTCGACAAGGTCGGCGAAGCCGGTGTGCGTGAGCTTCTGACCAGTGGTCGTTTGGATGCGTCGGGTGCGTTCATCGACGGTGTGGGCCTGAGCGATGATCAGGCCGAGCCGGTTATCGCGTTCCTGACGTCCAAGGCTGCGGATACCGCCGGGACGTTGGCCAACTTGCGCGCTGCAGTTGGTAACAGCAAGATCGGTGCGGACGGGATTGCAGAGCTGGAACAGATTGGTGCGCTGCTGGATGCGGGTGGTTACGGCGCGGACCGGATTGAGATCGACCCCTCGGTCGTTCGTGGTTTGGGTTACTACACCGGGCCGGTTTATGAGGCTGAACTGACCTTTGAGATTTTTGACGAGAAAGGCCGCAAGCGGCAGTTCGGGTCAGTCTCGGGCGGTGGGCGCTATGACGATCTGGTCAAACGCTTCACCGGGCAGGAAGTGCCCGCGACCGGCATCTCCATTGGGGTTGACCGCCTGCTGGCCGCTCTGCGCGAAAAGGGCCGGATCGCCGCTCAAGCGACAGGCCCTGTGGTTGTTACCGTCATGGATCGTGACCGGATGGCCGACTATCAGGCGATGGTGGCCGAACTACGCAATGCGGGCATCCGGGCCGAGGTCTATCTGGGCAACCCCAAGAACTTTGGCAATCAGTTGAAATATGCGGACAAGCGGAACTCACCGATTGCGGTGATCGAGGGCGGCGATGAAAAGGCCAATGGGATTGTGCAGATCAAGGACCTGATCCTTGGCGCAAAGATCGCCGAAAGCGCCACGCTGGAGGAATGGAAAGAACGCCCCAGCCAGTTCGAAGTGCCGCGCGGCGATCTGGTCGCCAAGGTGCGCGAAATTCTGGACAGTCAGGACTGAGCCATGCCCAACCGTTCCCAGATACAGGCCCGCGCCGCGATGATGCGCGTCCGGTTCGAGGCCGCAGGTGCGCAGGTTGTCGATCCGCCGCTGCTGCAATCGGCAGAAACGCTGCTGGATCTCTATGGAGAGGATATCCGTGCCCGCGCCTATGTGACCTCGGACGCGCTGCGTGGTGAGCAGATGCTGCGCCCGGATTTCACTCTGCCCGTTGTGCAGATGCACATGTCCGAAGGCGCCGAGCCGGCACGATATACCTATTCCGGTGAGGTCTTCCGACGCCAGGAACACGATCCCGAACGTTCCAACGAGTATATTCAGGTCGGGTATGAGGTTTTTGACCGCGACGATCCCTCTGGCGCTGATGCCGAGGTGTTTTCGCTCTTTGCGCTGCAACTGCGTGGCCTGCCGCTGCGCGCAGCAACCGGCGATATCGGGATTCTGACCGCTGCGGTTCAGGGTCTGAAGACTACGGATCGCCGAAAAGCGGCGCTGATGCGTCACCTGTGGCGCCCGCGTCGTTTCCGCATATTGCTGGAGCGTTTTGCCGGTCGCAAACCCGGTCCCGAGGGGCGCGACACGTTGCTGGATGGCAAAGACCCCCTGAACGTGGATGCCCCCATGATCGGCAAACGCCGCGCATCTGAGATTGAAGCTCGGATCGAAGCCCTGCGCGAAGATCGCGATACACCGCCGATTTCCGACAACGAACTGGCCGGGCTGGAAACGCTCCTCAACGTACGCGAAACGATGCCTTTCGCGCTGGAACAGTTGCGGGATGTGGCGGTTGATTTGCCGCAGATCACCCCGGCATTGGATCGGCTTGAGGAGCGAGTGGCCTCGTTGCAGGCGCGTGGCGTCGACGTGGAGCGGCTGGATTTCGAGGCCGCTTATGGCCGAACCTCAATGGAGTACTATGACGGATTCGTCTTTGGTTTTTATGCCGAGGGTCGCCCTGATCTGCCTCCGATTGCCACCGGTGGGCGCTATGACGCGCTGACCCGGCAATTGGGCAATGGTGCTGAGATCCCTGCGGTGGGTGGTGTTTTACGCCCCGACCTGATGCTGGAAATCGAGGAGGCCGCACAATGAGCCTGAAACTGGGCGTGCCCTCCAAGGGCCGGTTGATGGAGAAAACCTTCGGTTGGTTCGAAAAACGCGGCATCACTTTGTCGCGCAGCGGTTCGGACAGAGAGTATGCCGGAAAGGTTGAAGGGATCGACGGAGTCTCGCTGATCCTGCTGTCTGCCGGAGAAATCCCGCGTGAACTGGCCGCTGGGCGCATTCATCTGGGTGTCACCGGGATCGACCTCGTGCAGGAAAAACTGCCACGCTGGGAACAGCAGGTGGAAGAGATTTCGCAGTTGGGTTTCGGAAAGGCCGACCTGATAATTGCCACTCCGGCCTGCTGGGTCGACGTGGACTCGCTGGATGATCTGGATGCGGCTGCGGCTGCTTTTCGCAAGACCCACGGCCACCGGTTGCGGATTGCAACCAAGTATCACCGTCTGGTGCGTGAGTTCCTGACCGATGCGGGCGTGGCCGATTACACTCTGGTCGACAGTCAGGGTGCAACCGAGGGCACTGTGATGAACGAAACGGCAGAGGCGATTGCCGATATCACTTCGACCGGAGAAACCCTGCGGGCAAACCACCTGAAGATTCTGTCGGACGGGTTGATCCTGCAATCACAGGCGACACTATGGCGGAGCCGGGTTGCGAAATACGACGAAGCAGACAAAGCAGTTTTGTCTGATTTGCTGGACCGCTTGAGTTAAAGCACGCCAATCTCGGCCAGCGCGCGATTCAGATCGTCGGGCAGGGCATCGTCCTGCTCGCGTCCTTTGGGCAGGTCGGCGGGCGTATCCTCGGGCTTCAGATATCGCCACCCCTGGAACGGGCGTTTCAGAGCGTTCTGGGTGCGGTGAACCTCTGGGTCCAGAACGATGGCGCAGCGGCGGATGCCGTCTTCTCCACGCACCTCGTCTAGCCGCAGAATGCGCTGTCGGCATTGGATCACGCCCTTGATCACCCAATAGATTGATCCGCCGTTCAGAATCTCGGCTTCGCGTTTCGGCCACATGCGTGTGACATGGCGCGGGCAACCGTCCTCATAGAGCGGTTTTCGGCTGTCCTGCCACGCGATCAGCGTGTCGACGCTTTCCGATCCGACGGAAAGTTTTATGAGGTTTACGTACTTATCCACAGTTTCCCCACAGAGTCGTCCCGAGGCCTATCTTTATATTGTAGCTTGGTATCGGTTGTCATCAAGGTGTTGTGGTCTAGATGTGATTTAGGGTAGTCTGGATACCTCTTTCAGAACAGGGAATCACCAATGAGCCGCTTTGCCGCCCCCATCGCCGAGCAGATCTGGGACATGAAATACCGTTTCAAAAAGGCGGATGGCACGCCCATCGACCAAACGGTCGAGGACAGCTGGCGGCGCATCGCCCGCGATCTGGCGAGGGTCGAGAAAGACCAGGCGCTTTGGGAAGAAAAATTTTATGAAGCGCTCGAGGATTTCAAATACCTGCCTGCGGGACGTATCACGGCTGGTGCGGGCACTGCGCGGCAGGTGACCCTGTTCAACTGTTTTGTCATGGGGACCGTGCCGGACAGCATGGGCGGTATCTTTGACATGCTGAAAGAGGCTGCGCTGACCATGCAGCAGGGTGGGGGTATTGGGTATGATTTCTCGACCATCCGTCCTCGCGGCGCGGATGTGCATGGGGTGGCCGCCGATGCCTCGGGACCTTTGAGCTTCATGGATGTGTGGGATGCGATGTGCCGCACCATCATGTCCGCAGGCTCGCGTCGCGGGGCTATGATGGCGACGATGCGGTGTGACCATCCGGATATCGAACAATTCATTACTGCCAAATCCGACCCGGCGCGGCTGCGGATGTTCAATATGTCGGTGCTGGTTACCGACCCCTTCATGGAAGCGGTCAAGGCTGACGGACCGTGGGAGTTGGTCTTCGACGATAAGGTCTATCACACCGTTCAGGCGCGTGATCTTTGGAACAAGATCATGCAGGCCACCTATGATTATGCCGAGCCGGGCGTGATTTTCATCGACCGGATCAATCTGGCCAACAACCTCAGCTATGTTGAAACCATTGCTGCGACAAACCCCTGTGGTGAGCAACCCCTGCCGCCTTATGGTGCGTGTTTGTTGGGTTCGATTAATCTGGCGCGTCTGGTGGCTGAGCCATTCGAAAAGAAAGCCCACCTGGACGAGGCGGCCATGCAGGAATTGGTCGCGACGGCCGTTCGGATGATGGACAACGTGGTGGATGCGTCGAAATTCCCGCTGCCCGAGCAGGCCGCCGAAGCTCAAGCTAAGCGCCGTATCGGACTGGGTGTGACAGGACTGGCGGACGCTCTGTTGATGCTGGGCCTGCGCTATGGTTCGGACGAGGCGGCGCGTCAGACCGAGCGCTGGTTGCACGCGATCGCCCGCGCCGCGTATCTGGCGTCGGTCGACTTGGCGAAGGAAAAAGGCGCATTCCCCTTGTTTGATGCCGAGAAGTATCTGGCGAGCGGCACGATGCAGCAGATGGATGAAGACGTGCGCGATGCAATTCGCGAACACGGCATCCGCAACGCGCTGCTGACCTCGATTGCGCCGACCGGAACGATCTCTCTCTACGCCGGAAACGTATCCTCGGGGATTGAGCCGGTCTTCGCCTATGCCTATACGCGTAAGGTGCTGCAGAAGGATGGCTCGCGGACCGAGGAAGAGGTCGTCGACTACGCCGTGCAAATGTGGCGCGACAAATTTGGCGAAAAGGACCTACCGGATTATTTCGTCAACGCGCAGACCTTGTCTCCGTCCGATCACGTCAAAATGCAGGCGGCGGCGCAAAAATGGATCGACAGCTCAATCTCTAAGACGATCAACTGTCCCGAAGATATCAGCTTTGACGCCTTTAAGGACGTTTACATGCAAGCCTGGGATCAGGGCTGTAAGGGTTGCACGACCTATCGCCCCAATGATGTGACCGGATCGGTGCTGACCGTCTCCGAAAGCGACGACAAAGCACCCGGCGAAAGCGCCACCGCCCCGCATGAGGTCGATGGGGGTGAGGTGGTTTACATGTCCGAACCGCTCGACCGTCCTCAATCGCTTGAAGGCTCGACCTATAAGCTGAAATGGCCCGACAGCGAGCACGCGATCTATCTGACCATCAACGACATTGTCATTGGTGGTCGCCGCCGTCCATTCGAGGTGTTCATCAACTCGAAAAACATGGAGCACTATGCTTGGACGCTGGCGCTGACGCGGATGATTTCTGCCGTATTCCGTCGGGGCGGAGATGTGTCCTTTGTGGTCGAGGAGCTTAAAGCCGTATTTGATCCGCGTGGTGGAGCATGGGTGCAAGGTAAGTACATTCCTTCAATTCTCGCCGCGATTGGAGGCGTGATCGAACAACACCTGATCAATATCGGATTTCTGGAAGGCGAAGGCATGGGGTTGAAGTCCGATCCGCAAGCGCAGGTAGTCAATATGGACGCACCGCGCGGCAAAGCCTGCCCGTCCTGTGGCCAGTTCGACATGGTGATGATCGAAGGGTGCATGACTTGCCGCAGCTGCGGTCATTCCAAGTGTGGATAGGTGTCAATGACGTAATCTTGCAGTTCTGGGTTTAGTTTGGCTGGGATAGTACCCGCCAGACGGGAATAGTTGAATCTCTTGAGCAACATTTCCGTGAACGCTGCATTAACGTCTCTTTTCCGCCTTATTTTACGTTGATATGACGGTCGCAGTTAGCAGTGATGGGTTGAAGGTGCAGGCGGTAAAATGAGAGCCGGAAAAAGCGGTCGTGTAGCCATAAAATGGGGTCAAACGGAAATTGACGGATTGGAGGCGGCGCCTCAGTCTTTTCTTCGCGTCGGAGCGGCCTGGTCTTGGCGAGGGCAAGTACGGTTTCTGATCGAATCGAGAGAGCAGGCGCTGGAACGCGCCGGAAGCCCTCTTGAAAGCACGACTTTGACACTGGGTCATGAAGAACTGGATCAGATTTATCCGGATGCAGCGAGCGGTGTGCTTGTGTTGACCAACGGCGCGCAAACCTTCACGGCAAGTTTGCTCCAAGTTAGTGGTGAGTTCGCTCCAGTTCTGGTTTTCGAAGGCGACTGTCCGGCGCGGGATCAAGAGTTTTGGGTCAGCGAATACACTGAAACTGATTCCAAAAGTGGCGAAGTGGCTGGAATGGGTGACACGGTTGTCGCGTTTCCGCCTCGAACACAGTTGGAGTTGGGCGATCAGGGTCAACGGCGGGTGGTCTCTGCCGGACGTAGGACCGACTGACGCTTCAACTGCTCATCAACTTTTGACGGAAATACCAAAGCAAAGCTGTACGGTGTGTTGACTCTGCTGTTTTCGCGGATATAAGCGCGGCTTCATTGGTGTTGGTGGCCCCCGCAAGGGGATGCCTGTCATGGGGGAAACCTCAAGAGGACAACGCCCTTCATAGTGGCCCATTCGGGCTTCGACCTAAAGAAGGAGATCAGCCGTGACCAAACGCACGTCTGCCAAGTACAAAATCGACCGCCGGATGGGCGAAAACATCTGGGGTCGTCCGAAATCCCCGATCAACCGTCGTGAATATGGCCCCGGCCAGCACGGTCAGCGCCGCAAGGGCAAACTGTCGGACTTCGGTCTGCAGCTTCGCGCCAAGCAGAAGCTGAAAGGTTACTATGGCGACCTGACCGAGAAGCAGTTCCGCCGCATCTACGCCGAAGCCGAGCGTGTAAAAGGCGACACCGGTGAAAACCTGATCGGTCTGCTGGAGCGCCGCCTGGACGCTGTTGTTTACCGCGCAAAGTTCGTACCGACCGTCTTCGCTGCACGTCAGTTCGTGAACCACGGCCACGTCAAAGTGAACGGCAAGCGGGTCAACATCCCCAGCTACCGCGTCAAAGAAGGTGACGTGATCGAAGTACGTGATAAGTCCAAGCAACTGGCTGTTGTTCTGGAAGCTGTTGCACTGGCCGAGCGTGATGTGCCTGACTACATCGACGCCGACCATTCGAAAATGACCGCGACCTTCGTTCGCGCACCGGGCCTGAGCGATGTGCCTTACCCGGTCATGATGGAACCGAACCTGGTCGTCGAATTCTACGCGAAAAACTAATCTTCGCCTGCATCGAATTCCGAAAGACCGCGCCATCTGGCGCGGTCTTTTTTTGTTTATAGGGGGATGCTGCCCCATCGCGGCAGGCCGCGACTCCCCCGAGGTATTTTTGGCCAGATGGAGAGTTGATCAGAGAGGCAAAGGCCGCCCCTCGGCGATCGCCTCCATTGCGAAATAGGATGTGACACTGTCCAGCTCGACCTTTTCGATCAGGCGCTGATAGACCTTGTCGTATGACGCCATGTCCTGCGTGACCACTTTCAGCTGATAGTCATAGTCGCCACCGATCCTATGAAAATCCACTACCTCGGGGATCGTCAGAACGTGGCTGCGGAAGGCCTGCAACCATTCGGCCGAATGATGCCGGGTCCGCAGCATGACAAAGACCACAAGGCTTAGCCCAAGCTTTTCCCGTTCGATCCGTGCTGTAGAGCCGAGCAGCACGCCGTTGTCGTTCAACGCTTTTAGCCGCCGCCAGCAGGCATTCTGGGACAAACCAACCCGGTCCGCCAGCTCGCGTTGTGACAGGGTGGCGTCTTTTTGAAGCTCTTTCAGGATGTGCGTGTCAATTTGATCTAATTTTTCTGACATACTAAGTCATATGACACAATATTTGGCAAAAAACAGCAAAGAAAAGTAAAGTTTATGCATTGGTAATCAATCATATTGGATGGGCAATACGGAGCCTTCGCCATGACCCTGTCCAAATTTCGCGCAGACATCCAAACCACCACTCGCAATTCAAGCCTGCGCGAGGGGTTGATCGGAGAGAATGTTCTGATCCCGGGTCTGCACGGGGACGTACCGCTGGTTTACGCGGATTACGTCGCCTCGGGCCGTGCGCTGCGGCAGGTTGAGGATTTTGTCGCCGAACAGGTGCTGCCCTTCTATGCCAACAGCCACACCGAGGCCTCCTATTGCGGTTCTTACATGACGCGTCTGCGCGGCGAGGCGCGCGCTGAGATTGCCCGCATCGTTGGTGCGAGGGGAGAGGACGCGGTGATCTTTACCGGGTCTGGCGCCACTGCGGGTTTGAACCGGCTGGTCAGCTTGTTAGGTGTGGATGCCGCTGACCGGCCGGTTGTTTTGATCGGGCCGTATGAGCATCATTCGAACATCCTGCCGTGGCGGGAAAGCAAGGCGCGTGTGATCGAAATTCCCGAGGCGCCCGAGGGTGGTGTTGATCTTGTCGTGCTAGAGCGGATGTTGGTGGACCATGCTGCGTCCGATTTGATCATCGGTTCCTTTTCAGCGGCATCCAATGTGACAGGCATCATAACGGACCCGGACCCGATCGCGCGATTGCTCAAGGCGCATCGGGCGGTTTCAGTCTGGGATTACGCGGGTGGCGGGCCTTACTTGCCAATGGATATGGGGCCGGAGGACGCCCGCAAGGATGCGATCGTTGTGTCTCCGCACAAGTTTCCGGGTGGGCCGGGCGCGTCGGGCGTTTTGATCGTCAACCAGAATGCGGTGAAGCGTACATGCCCCAGTTGGCCCGGCGGCGGCACGGTCAGTTTTGTCTCGCCCTGGCGGCACGATTACAGCGAGGATCTGGCGACGCGGGAAGAGGCCGGCACCCCCAATGTGATCGGTGATATCCGTGCAGCGCTGGCATTTATCATCAAAGATGTCGTAGGCACCGACGAAATTGCCCGCCTGGAGGCCAAGTACAATCACATGGCGCTGCAGGGGTGGGGCGACAACCCCAACCTGACTCTATTGGGCACTGACAATCCACATCGCCTGCCGATCTATTCCTTTCTCGTACGGGACAATTCCGGCCAGCCGGTGCATCAGCAACTTTTCACACGGATGCTCAGTGACATCTATGGCATTCAGGCGCGAGGCGGTTGTGCCTGCGCCGGGCCGTATGCACATCGTTTGCTGGGCATCGATCGCGCAACGTCGGATGAATTGCACGCGGCACTGTCTGCGGGGGAAGAGATGAAGAAACCCGGCTGGGTGCGTCTGAACTTCTCATATCTGATGAGCGAGGAGACCGTTCAGTTCATCATCGACAGCGTCAACGACCTGTCACGCCGAACCGAGGAATTCGTGCCATTCTACAGCGCGGACCCGGCGACGGCCCGCTTCAAAGCGGCGTAACGGAATTGCCGCTTTTCTCAACGCGTTGAGACAGGTATGAGAGGCCCCAATCAACGGAGCCTCTTATGAACAAGATCACCCCTCAACCCGGCATTATGGACATCGCGCTCTATCAGGGCGGCCAGTCGCATGTGGCCGGGGTCGAGCATGTGATCAAACTCAGCTCGAACGAAAACCCGTTCGGCCCCAGCCCCAAGGCGATTGAGGCGGTGCGCGACAGTGCCGAAACCTTGCATCGCTATCCCAGCACTGACCACGCCAGCTTGCGCGCGGCGATTGGGGGCCGCCACGGGTTGAGCCCTGAGCGGATCATTTGCGGCGTGGGCAGTGACGAAGTGCTGCAATTCATCGCTCAGGCCTATGCAGGGCCTGGTGATGAGGTCATCTATACCGAGCACGGGTTTTCAATGTACCCGATCATCGCCCGCATGGCTGGCGCGACGCCTGTGATGGTGCCCGAGCGGGACCGACACGTCGAAGTCGACAACATCCTTGCCGCGGTGACCGCGCAGACCCGGATCGTGTTTGTGACCAATCCGGGCAATCCGACCTCGACCATGATCCCCGAGGCGGAACTGGTGCGGCTGGCCGAGGCTCTGCCGCAGACGTGCCTGATGGTGATCGACGGGGCTTATGCCGAGTTCGTCGACGGATTCGACGGCGGTGCATCGCTGGTGGATCGGTTCGAGAACGTGATCATGACCCGGACGTTTTCCAAGGTATACGGTTTGGGCGGGATGCGGGTCGGCTGGGGCTATGCGGCGCAGTCGATCATCGATGTGTTGAATCGCGTGCGCCAACCGTTCAACCTGTCTCTGACCGCTTTGGCGGCAGCAGAGGCTGCAGTGAAAGATGTAGATTTCTTGTCTTTCTGTCAGGCTGAAAACGCCCGCCTACGGGTATGGCTGTCAGAAGAACTGGCCAAGATCGGCGTGCCGTCGGATGCGTCCTGCACCAATTTCATCCTCGCCCGCTTTGCCGATCAGGCCGAGGCCGAGGCCTGTGATGACTACCTGAAGACCCAGGGTTTGATTGTGCGCCGTGTGGCGGGCTACAACCTGCCAAACGCCCTGCGGATCACCGTGGGTGATGAAGAGGCCTGTCGCCGTGTCGTTGTGGCCATCACCGCGTTCAAAGGGGGTGCGACATGACCCAGATATACGACCGCGTCGCGCTGATTGGGCTGGGCCTGATCGCTTCGTCCATGTTCTGGGCCATTAAACGCTCGGGCCTTGCGGGTGAGGTCACAGGCTATGCCCGCTCCGAGGCGACCCGCGACACTGCCCGCCGGATTGGTCTGTGCGACCGCGTCTGTGACACCGCGAAAGAGGCAGTCGAGGGCGCTGACCTCGTCGTACTTTGTGTTCCCGTGGGCGCGATGGGGGCCGTGGCCGCAGATATCGCGTCGGCGTTGAAACCTAGGGCAACGGTCACCGATGTGGGTTCGGTTAAGCGGCATGTTATCCAAGCTGTGTCCCCGCATATTCCCGAAGGTGTGCATTTCATACCCGCGCACCCGCTGGCGGGGACCGAACATTCCGGTCCTGACTCAGGCTTTGCCGAGCTGTTTGACAACCGCTGGTGCCTGTTGGTCCCGGTCGAAGGCTCTGATCCGGATGCAATTGCCCGCCTGCGCGCGCTTTGGGAGGGCATGGGCTCGAACGTGGATGAGATGGATGCGGATCACCACGATTTGGTTCTGGCTGTCACTTCACATGCGCCGCACCTGATCGCTTACACGATGGTCGGGGTGGCAGACGACCTACGCCGGGTGACCGATAGCGAGGTTATCAAGTATTCCGCCGCCGGATTCCGGGACTTTACCCGCATTGCTGCCTCGGATCCGACCATGTGGCGCGACGTGTTCCTGACCAACAAAGACGCGACGCTGGAAATTCTGGGTCGCTTCACCGAAGAACTGTTCGCCCTGCAACGCGCCATCCGTACTGGTGATGGCGAGCATCTGTTTGACTACTTCACCCGTACGCGTGCGATCCGGCGTGGCATCATCGACGCGGGGCAGGATACGGACGCACCCGATTTCGGGCGGGGGAAAGCGAACCCATGAGGCACGGCTGGAGGGCACTGATGATTGGATGCGTGGCCTTTGGTGCCACTCTGTCCAATGCTGCCCCTCTGGAACAGTCACTGGTTCCTGTTGCGCGACCCTCAGCAGCGCCCATGTTGGCGTTCGTTGCGCCGGTGCCCAATGCAGAGATCCGGCCCGAGTTGCGCCCGGTATCGCCGCAAGTAATGGCATTCGCCGCACGTCCATCAGAGTTGCCGTTGCTGGGACCTGATACCTCTCTGATGCCCTACTTGCGGCCGAAAGCATTGGAGCAAGAGGCGCTGTTCAAGAAACGCAAGCTGCGCAAAGGTTCGGTCTGCGGAGATATCGACATACAGGGTAAACCTGTGGGCAACGTACCGGGTAGGATCAAGGCATGCGGGATCAAGGATGCAGTGCAGGTTACCTCGGTTTCAGGTGTGGTGCTCAGCCGTCCGTCGACGATGGATTGTGGCACCGCAATTGCGCTCAACAAATGGGTCGACAAGACGGTCAAGCCCACGTTCAAACGACGTGGCCCGGTGGTCGAGATGAAGGTCGCGGCCCACTATGCCTGCCGCACTCGCAATAACCAAAAGGGCGCACGTATTTCAGAGCACGGCAAAGGCCGGGCGATTGATATCTCGGGCTTTAAAATGGCGGATGGAGAGGTCGTGACAGTCCTGAACGGCTGGCGCAAGAATCCGTCAAAGCGTCAACTGACCAAGGTATGGCGTGGAGCGTGCGGCCCGTTCGGCACGGTGTTGGGGCCAAATGCGGATCGGTATCACCGGGATCATTTCCATCTGGACACGGCACGACACCGACGCGGGCCATACTGCCGTTAACGCAGGATCAGGCGTGGTGCGGGGCCAATAGGCAACGGGCCTAGCGCCACAAATCCATCGCGGAGATTGAGTTGCAGATCCAGTGCATTCGGATTGCCGCCCAGACCCGCCATAAAGTTCAGCGCCTTCGTCACAGTGTCTACGGCCTGATCAGGCAGAGCACCTGCGGCATTGGCCATGGCTATCATGTCCCGCCAGTTCTCGGCCCGGATCGCGATCTCGCCAGTAGGAATCCCTTGCGGATCAACGTCCAACTCTCCGGCTGCGAACAGGCGCAATGCGCCCCATTTCATCTCGGCCAGCCGCAGATCAATCTTTACCGGTTGGGGCCTGCTCTGTTCCAGGGCTGACCGATCCCAAGCCTTGTCGAAGGTGACCGTCATGTCCAGTTCCAGCGTCTCAAACGCCTGCGGCAGCGTAGTGGCCGAACGCATCAACTCTCGCAGATCGTCGCCGGGAGTGAAGCCGTCCGCCAGGGCGCTAATCACATATGCCTCGGAATTGTCCGTTTGTTCCATCACAAGAGCTAACGTGTCACCGCCTGCCAGAGCCTCGGTGTCGTCGGTGATCGCCCACGGTCCAGCGGTTAACGCCATCTTTTCCAGTTCCAACGCCACACCGGGCTGCAATTGCAACTCGGCTTGCAGGTCACTGGCTTCAATGGTGGCCGTCTGGTCGTAGTACGATAACCGCTGTGGGGTATCAGCAAAGCGCAAAACCTGCCGACCGGGCCAGATCGCGGGGCTTTGGAATTCGATCCAATCGGCGCTCCACGCGGTGCCATTCACTGGATCTGCCAATGCAGGATTGTTGAGCCGTGTCATGTGGTGCAGCGGATACCCAGCGGTTTCAACATCAGAAAACTCAGCCTGCCAGCCTCGGTCCTGCTGTGCGTCGAACCAAGCGGTGATCGCGTTGCGCAGCCCAAAGCCGGCGACGAACCAATAGGCGCTCCAGATCACAACTATTAAAATGACGACTCGTATCAGACCGCGCATGGCAGTTGGCCCTTTTTCCCACCTCGGATTTGATGTTTATAGGCCCAAACGGGCAAGGACCAGTGCTATGACGATGTGGGTTTTCGGATATGGATCGCTGCTATGGAATCCGGGCTTTCCGGTGGCCCGCAGCGAACACGGCACTTTGCATGGGTACGCCCGGTCCTTCTGCATGAGCTCAATCCACCACCGAGGTACCGAAGACCATCCCGGTCTGGTTTTGGCGTTGAATGAACAAACCGACGCGCATTGCAAGGGATTGGCTCTGGCGGTCGAGGCTGGTCACGAAGATCGCACCCTGCACGAATTGCGTGAGCGTGAACTGGTTTCGTCGGCCTATCTTGAAAAGATGCTGGATGTGCATCTCGACAGCGGCGAGGTGGTGAATGCAGTGACCTATGTAATCGACGCGGACCACGTGCAATATTGCGGGGGTATGCCGCTTGAAGAACAGGCCCAAATCATAGCGCATGCCGTTGGCGGTCGGGGGCCGAACACTGAATACCTCTACAACACCGCTGAACATCTGGCCGAGATCGACCTGCGCGATCCCGATCTTGAGTGGTTGGCGCAACGGGTTCGTGAGATCACCGCATAAACCCTTGGCTTCACCGGTGTATTTTCGCTAGATTCAGCGCAGAGCAGGCAAAAACCGGGAACCACGCGCATGGCGCAGGCACATCAGGGCGCGAGACCGCATTTCTCGCAACCCATTCGTCAGATCGTCACGATGCTGATTGCGATTGCTTTGGCGGGGCTGGGGGTCTTTATGGCGCTGCCCTACGTGTTGCCGGTTTTCTACGCCAACCCCTATCTGAACGGCTTTATCCTGTTGGTCTTCGTGATCGGCGTTTTCGCCTGTTTCTATCAGGTGACACAGCTGATCGGCTCAGTTCGCTGGATCGAAGCGTTCGTGGGCGGTGTCGTACGGGAAGATGCCCGAACACCGCAATTGCTGGCTCCATTGGCCTCGCTGCTACGAGAGCGGGGCGCGCGGTCGCAAATCAGTTCGACCTCGACACGGTCTATTCTGGATTCGGTCGCGGAACGGGTCGAGGAAGAACGCGAATTCACCCGCTATATCACCAACGTGCTGATTTATCTGGGCCTATTGGGTACGTTCTTCGGGTTGGCCACCACCGTTCCCGCCATTGTTGACACCATCCGCAGCCTCAACCCACAAGAGGGTGAAGAAGGTATGGCCGTGTTCAACCGCCTGATGGTCGGTTTGGAATCGCAACTGCAGGGTATGGGCGTGGCCTTTGGGTCATCGTTGCTGGGGTTGGCCGGATCACTGATCGTTGGCCTGCTGGAGCTATTTGCGGGCCACGGGCAAAACCGGTTTTACCGCGAGCTTGAAGAATGGTTGTCCTCGATTACCCGTGTAGGTTTTGCAGCAACTGAAGAAGGCGGGGCCGAACTGGCCGTTCTGACACCTGTTCTGGATGCTATGTCTGAACAGATGAATGCGCTGCAGGATCTTTTCTCCGCGCAAGAGGCTGATCGTGCGGCGGTGTCGTCCAGGTTGGGTCAATTGGCGGATTCGATCGGCGAGATGAATGCGCGGCAACAGAACAACGATGGCGTGACCGCTGCGTTGGAGAGGGTGGCGCTTGGACAGGATGCCTTGCTGGATCATATGCGCGAACAGGGCACCGGTGACGGGATCGACGCGGAAAGCCGAATGCGTTTGCGCTCGATGGACGTACAGTTGCTGCGAATCCTAGAAGAAATCTCAGCCGGTCGGCAGGAGAGTATGAGCGAGTTGCGCAAGGATATAGAATTGCTCGTCAAAGCCCTGACATTGCCCCGAGGCGCCGTGCGTACCGCTCCGGAAGGAGAGTAACTTATGGCCCTCTCCCGACGCACAGGTCAGCGTTTCCAGGGTTCGGTCTGGCCCGGGTTTGTGGATGCCATGACCGGGCTTTTGATGGTGCTGACCTTTGTTCTGACAATCTTCATGGTGGTGCAGTACGTTCTGCGCGAAACCATTTCCGGGCAAGAAGATGAACTGACCGCCCTCTCCGACGAAGTTGCAGCACTTGCCGGAGCACTGGGCCTGGAGGAGCGGGAAAACAGCCGGTTGCAGGCGCGGCTGGGGGTGTTGAACTCAACCCTGTCTCAGGTCGAAACAGAGTTGGTGCAGGCGCAGATCCAACTGACTGATTTTGAAGCTCAGGTCGCCGCTTTGCTGCTGGATCAGGAGCGCGCGCGCGGTGAAATTGCCGAACTGGCGAACCAGCGCGAAGAATTGCTTGGTGAGCAGGAGGCTTTGAACTTGGCCCTTGCACAGAGCCGGGCTGAAATAGATGAACAAACCGAGGCGGCCCGACTGGCAGCCGCCCAACGCGAAGCGCTGGAGGCCCTGGTCGCTGATCTGGAACAAAGCGATGCGGCGCAAACCACGCGAATTTCCGAGCTTGAGGATCAACTGAGCGCGGAAGAGGCTGCCAAGCTGGCCGAGGCTGCTGCGGCCGAGAACCTGCGCAACCGTTTGCAGAATGCTGACGCCGAGTTGACGGCCATGACACTTGCCTTGGAAGCACAGCGCAAGGAGGCGGAAGAAACATTAACCCTTCTGGCTGCGGCACAGGCCGCCAAAGCGGAACTGGAACGCCGGTTCGGTGACCTGAACCCCGAAGAGTTGAAGGCGCAGCTAGAGGCCGCTCTGGCCGGTCAGACCGAAGCTCAGGCCGAAGCATCGGAGCAACGGACGCTGGCGGAAGAACGCGCGGCCCTTCTGGCGTTGGCCCGCGACACCCTGTCAGATGAGCAGGCGATATCAGAAAAGGCACAGCGCGAAACTGCTTTGCTGAATCAGCAGATGGCCGCGCTGCGGGAGCAATTAGGTGGGTTGCAGGCCTTGTTGGATGACTACGAAGAACGCAATGCCGCCGCTGATATCCGCATCCAGACTTTGGGGCAGGACCTTAATGCTGCTTTGGCCCGTGCGGCCTCGGAAGAACGCCGTCGCCGCCTGCTGGAAGAGGCCGAGCGCGTGCGTCTTGAAGCTGAGGCTGAAGAATTGCTGGCTCAGGCCGAAGATTTGGAACGTTATAGGTCTGAATTCTTTGGCCGCCTGCGTGATGTGCTGGGCAATGAGGAAGGTGTTCGGATTGAAGGCGACCGTTTCGTGTTCTCGTCGGAAGTTTTGTTCGACACAGGATCAGCCGTATTGTCGCCGGACGGCCAGCAAGAGGTCGCCAAAGTGGCGAACATCCTTCGTGGTGTGGCTGCGGAAATTCCCGAGGGCCTGAATTGGGTAATCCGGGTCGATGGCCACACAGACAACGTACCCCTTGCCGGAAGTGGCCGATATCGCGACAACTGGGAACTCAGCCAAGGGCGCGCCTTGTCGGTCGTACGATACATGGTCGAAGCGCTGGGTATCCCGCCGAGCCGGCTGGCTGCCAATGGGTTTGGTGAGTTCCAGCCCGTCAATCCGGCGGACACCCCCGAAGCCCGCGCGCAAAACCGTCGGATCGAATTGAAGTTGACCGAGCGGTAATCACCTCGGCCGATCTCTGTTTTTTGAGAAAATGCTGTGTTGCTGGTGGATTACCGTCCAGCAAACGGTGAAATGGGGGTGTAGTCTCTCTATATGTAGTCTCTCTATATGTTGCCATAGGTTGTTCGGGGTAATGTGTGAAAGACCATCAAGCGGAGATAAACAAATTGGCGGATGAGGTGCTGCATGCGCCGTATCAGCGTGTGACCCTATGCCAAACGCGGCGAGGGCGCAGGTTTTGGCTGAAGCGTGTTGAGCGTTTCGCGCCACACCTCTGGTTGGTGAAGGGAAAGCCCGAACAGGCATTCGATCGTGATCGGCGAGCCCATCGCTTCCTTTGGAGCTACGGTATGCCTGTCCCCCGGATCGTTGCCGATGGCGCGGGTTTTATTGCCCTCGAGGATGCCGGGGCCAGCCTGACCAAGTTCTGTGACAACACGTCCATCAGTCAGGTAGAAAAGCTCCGGGCGTGCCGCGCTGCGGGACGTGCGCTGGCGCGTCTGCACGCGGCGGGCCTGGCCCACGGTCGCCCGGCCTTTCGGGACATGTGCTGGGACGGGCGTCAGATTCGGTTCATCGACTTCGAGTATTTCGTGCCCGCCAAGGCCGGGTGGCTTCGCAAGGTTCGCGATGTCGGTATCGCGATCCTGTCTGCTTTGTCACAGGGTAGCAGTGGGCCGCGCTATGCCCATTGCGTCCTGTCCGCCTATAGCACGGCACAAGGCGGCGCACCCCGGGCTCTGTCAGAGCCATGTCCGGTCCAAAACGGCCATCCCCGCATTTTGAAGTTCTACCAACTCAAAGGCCAAAAACTTCCCTAAGTCGGTCGGCTGTGTCTCTGGCCTGAAGACATAAAAAAAACCCGCCATGGTTGGCGGGTTTTCTATTTGACGTGTCAGGCGATCAATCCGCCGTCAGCAGCGGGGGCTTGTCGCCCGGAATGCGCGGCTGATCGGGGCCGAAGATTTCCAGGTTCAGTTCGCCTTTCTTGACCGAGACACGGACCACTCCGCCCTTGGCCAACTTGCCGAACAGCAGTTCCTCGGCCAGAGGCTTCTTGATGTGCTCCTGAATGACGCGACCCAGCGGGCGCGCACCCATCTTGTCGTCATAGCCCTTGTCTGCCAGCCACTCGGCGGCCTTAGGCGTCAGGTCAATGGTTACATTTCGATCCAGCAACTGAGCTTCAAGCTGCAGCACGAACTTCTCGACCACTTGCAGGATGACGTCTTTCGGCAGCGGCGCAAACGAGATCACGGCGTCCAGACGGTTGCGGAATTCCGGCGTGAACATGCGTTCGATCGCGGCGGTGTCTTCGCCTTCGCGACGGTCACGGGCAAAGCCGATGGCGGCCTTGGCCTGTTCCTGCGCGCCCGCGTTCGAGGTCATGATCAGTACCACGTTGCGGAAATTCACCGTGCGGCCGTTGTGGTCAGTCAGTTCCCCGTGGTCCATCACCTGCAGTAGGATATTGAATACGTCAGGATGTGCTTTTTCGATCTCGTCCAGCAGCAGCACGCAATGCGGATGCTGATCAACGCCGTCGGTCAGCAGGCCGCCCTGATCGAAGCCGACATAGCCCGGAGGGGCGCCGATCAGACGTGAAACCGCGTGTTTCTCCATGTACTCGGACATGTCAAAGCGCAGCAGTTCCACACCCAGCGTATCGGCAAGCTGTTTCGCCACTTCGGTCTTACCCACACCGGTCGGACCAGCGAACAGGTAGTTGCCGATGGGTTTCTCTGGTTCCCGCAGACCGGCGCGGGCCAGTTTGATCGCGCTGGACAGTGCCTCGATGGCTTCGTCCTGACCAAACACCACCCGTTTCAGCGAGGCTTCGAGGTCTTTCAGGACCTCAGCATCGTCCTTGGTGACGTTCTTGGGCGGGATGCGCGCGATCTTGGCGACGACCGCTTCGATCTCTTTTACACCGATGGTCTTGCGGCGTTTACTTTCCGCGACCAGATGCTGTGCGGCACCGGCCTCATCAATCACGTCGATGGCCTTGTCCGGCAGTTTGCGGTCGTTGATATAGCGCGCCGATAGTTCCACGGCGGTCTTGATCGCATCTGCGGTGTATTTGATCTCGTGATGTTTTTCGAAATAGGGCTTCAGACCGCGCAGGATTTTTACGCTGTCCTCGACCGAAGGTTCGTTCACGTCGATCTTCTGGAACCGGCGCGAAAGCGCGCGGTCTTTTTCGAAATGCTGACGGAACTCCTTGTAGGTGGTCGAGCCCATGGTGCGCAGCTTGCCGCCTTGCAGAGCAGGCTTCAGCAAGTTCGACGCATCCATCGCGCCGCCCGAAGTGGCACCGGCACCGATTACGGTGTGAATCTCGTCGATGAACAACACCGCGTCGGGGTGATCTTCCAACTCTGTCACGACTGCCTTTAGCCGTTCCTCGAAATCACCGCGGTAACGCGTGCCTGCAAGCAGTGCCCCCATGTCCAGCGAATAAATCGTGGTCTCGGACAGCACATCGGGAGCTTCGCCGCCCACGATCTTATGGGCCAGCCCCTCGGCAATTGCGGTTTTGCCCACACCCGGATCTCCCACCAGCAGCGGGTTGTTCTTGCGGCGGCGGCAGAGAACCTGAATGCAGCGCTCAACCTCGTCGGCGCGACCGATCAGCGGATCAACGTCGCCTGCACGCGATTTTGCGTTCAAATCAATGCAGTACTTACCCAGAGCACTTTCTTTCTGCTCGCCTTCGCCGGCGTTGGACTGAACCTCTTCCTCGACCTGATCGGCACCTGATACCGAGCGGTTCTCGCCGTAAGCCGGGTCTTTCGCCACACCATGCGCGATGAAGTTCACCGCGTCGTAACGGGTCATGTCCTGTTCTTGCAGGAAGTATGCCGCGTTGCTTTCTCGTTCGGCAAAAATAGCGACCAATACGTTGGCGCCTGTAACCTCGGTCCGACCCGAGCTTTGGACGTGGATCGCGGCACGCTGGATGACACGTTGGAAGGCAGCCGTGGGAACAGCCTCGGACCCGTCTATGTCTGTTACCAGGTTCGACAAATCCTCGTCGATGAATTCGACCAGAGTGCTGCGCAGTTCATCAAGATCGACGCTGCAGGCTTTCATGACGCGGATGGCATCAGGTTCCTCAAGCAGCGCCAGCAGCAGATGCTCCAGCGTTGCGAATTCGTGTCGCCGTTCATTCGCAGCCGCCAAGGCCGCGTGAATGGCTTGTTCTAATGTGCTCGAGAATGAAGGCACGCGGGTGCTCCTCTGTCTTGGGTCGAAAGGGGGCGGCTATGGCCCCAATCCAACCATGTCCTCATACTATTAGAGTTTGGTTGATCGTGGCTCGGCTTCAAGGGTTTTCTTTCACTTGACAGTCACATTTAACGTGACCGTTGCTGTGAAGAGAGCCAAATAGGCACTAAAACCGGTCTTTTCTAGCCCTGATTTCTGCAAAAACCGCAGCAGGGTCGGCGTTTTCCATTCCAAGGATAGCATGAATCGAAGGGTCGGTGGCGCGCAAAAACGGGTTCGTGGCTTTTTCCAGCGCCAGAGTCGACGGGACCGTGGGCCGCCCGGCGGCGCGGGCAGCTTCGATATCCGCCATGCGTTGCCGCAGTGCGGCGTTGTCCGGGTCGACGGTAATGGCAAATTGCGCGTTGGCCTGGGTGTATTCGTGGCCGGAGCAAACCAGAGTGTCGTCGGGCAGGGCGGCCAGTTTGCAGAGAGAGGCCCACATCTGCGGTGCAGTTCCTTCAAACAAGCGACCACAACCCAGCGCCATCAGACTGTCGGCCGTGAACACAGCGCGGCTTTCCGGCATATAGTACGCGACATGCCCTACCGTGTGGCCTGATACGTCCAATACTTGTACCGGCTCGCCGCCAATTTCGAACACATCACCTTCTGACACCTGCTGATCCAGCGGGGGCAAGCGGTGAGCGTCCGCGGCTGCGCCAATGACCTTGGCCGGATGTTTCTCCAAAATTGCGGCCAGACCGTCCACATGGTCCCAGTGATGGTGGGTTAGCAATACGTGGCTTAGAGTCCAGTTGCGCGCATCCAATTCGGCCAAAATCGGTCCGGATTCTGGCGCGTCGATCAGTGCGGTCTGGCCACTGGCCGCGTCATGGGCCAGAAAAGCGTAGTTATCGCTGAGACATGGGACGGTTACGATCTCAAGAGGCATGGCCTTTTGCCCTTTCGTTGCTAGACTGCGCTCAGCTAAGCCAATTGACCGGGTGTCCGCAATGCATCTTGATGTGCAGGATCTGAGGAATTTTTACTACCGCAGCACTCTGGGTCGCGCGGCACAAGCAGCCATTCGGGGCCGGATGACGCATTTGTGGCCCGAAGCCAAAGGTCAGACAGTCGCGGGGTTCGGCTTTGCGGTGCCCCTGCTGCGTCCCTATCTGGCGGACGCGCGGCGGGTAATCGGCCTTATGCCGGGTCCGCAAGGGGTGATGCCTTGGCCTGCGGGAATGCCCAATGTGTCAGTCCTAACAGAAGAGACGCTCTGGCCGGTCGAAACCGGTCACGTAGACAAGCTGGTGGTGATGCACGGGTTGGAGACCTCAAGCCGCCCCAGCGAATTGCTGGACGAGTGCTGGCGGGTTCTTGGCCCCGGCGGGCGGGCCTTGTTTGTGGTTCCGAACCGGGCCGGACTGTGGTCACGGACGGATCGGACTCCGTTCGGGTTTGGTCGCCCCTATTCTGCATCGCAGCTTGAAAGCCAACTCAGAGCCCATCATTTTATTCCTGAAAGCCACTGTTCCGCCCTCTATATGCCGCCGTCATTTCGCAGGTTCTGGTTGAAGTCGGGAAGCCTGATCGAGAAAACCGGGCAGCGCCTACCGACGGTCATGGCCGGAGGCGTTTTGATGGTCGAAGTCACCAAGCACATCCGGCCACCCAGCGGCAGCGTCACCAAGGAAGCTGAGCGTCGTCCGATCAAGGCGCTGGATGGGTTGTTGAAGCCCGCGTAGGGAACAGTTGCGTTTTGAGACGCGGAAAACCGCAAAAAATGCGGGAAAAAGGTCACAGGAATCGCAAAAACCTACACTTTCGTAACATTTTTCCCGTGTCCCAACCGGATAAAAGGGTCGCACCCCGGTTAAGTATTTGAAAAATATAGCTTTGTGGATAAAGTGCTTGCCGTGATAATATATTGCTAGGTTGGTTCGGCTCTGCTACATCCCCGGTGATTTTGATCCCCGCCCTAAAAGGACGGGGTTTCCTCACGCCCCAAGGTAGCGGCCGCTACTCAAAATCGGGGCCTCAAATATCGGAAGGGTGGACGTGTCCGAACCAGCTTCGATTTCCACTGGCATCGCCGAGCGCTATGCCACGGCAATCTTCGAGATTGCAAAAGAGAACAATGACCTTGCAGGTCTGGAATCCGGCATCAACGATTTGGCAACTGCTCTGGGCGAAAGCGCCGAGCTGCGCGATCTGATCGCATCCCCGCTGGTTTCACGTGCCGAGCAGGAAGGTGCGATTACCGCGGTTGCTGACAAGATGGGTCTGCACGCCATCTTGCGCAACACGTTGGGTCTGATGGCACAAAAACGCCGCCTGTTCGTGGTGCCGCAACTGGTGCAGGTTCTGCGCGACATGCTGGCTGAAGAGCGCGGTGAAGTGACCGCAGATGTCGCCTCGGCCAAGGCGCTGACCAAGACACAACTGGATAAACTGTCCAAGACGCTGTCCGAGCGTGTGGGCAAGACCGTGACTATCAATGCGACCGTGGATGAAAGCCTCATCGGCGGTCTTGTCGTTAAAGTGGGCTCGAAAATGATCGATAGCTCGATCCGTTCGAAGCTCAACTCCCTACAGAATGCAATGAAAGAGGTCGGATAAATGGGAATCCAAGCTGCAGAGATTTCTGCAATCCTGAAGGACCAGATCAAGAATTTTGGTCAGGAAGCCGAAGTGGCCGAGATCGGCCGCGTGCTGAGCGTCGGTGACGGGATTGCCCGTGTATACGGCCTGGACAACGTGCAAGCCGGTGAGATGGTCGAATTCCCCGGTGGCATCATGGGCATGGCGCTGAACCTGGAAAGCGACAACGTGGGTGTCGTTATCTTCGGTTCTGACCGTGACATCAAAGAAGGTGACACCGTTAAGCGCACCAACTCGATCGTGGACGTTCCGATCGGTGATGAACTGCTGGGCCGCGTTGTTGACGGTCTGGGCAACCCGCTGGACGGCAAAGGTCCGATCAACGCAACCAAGCGTGGTGTTGCAGACGTCAAAGCCCCGGGCATCATCCCGCGTAAATCGGTGCACGAGCCGATGGCAACCGGCCTGAAATCGGTTGACGCAATGATCCCGATCGGCCGTGGCCAGCGTGAGCTGATCATTGGTGACCGTCAGACCGGTAAAACCGCCGTTGCTCTGGACGCGATCCTGAACCAGAAAACCTACAACGACGCAGCAGGCGACGACGAGTCGAAGAAGCTGTACTGCGTTTACGTTGCGATCGGTCAAAAGCGTTCGACCGTTGCGCAGCTGGTAAAGAAACTGGAAGAGTCCGGCGCGATTGAATACTCGATCGTTGTTGCCGCAACCGCGTCCGACCCGGCACCGATGCAGTTCCTGGCGCCCTACGCCGCAACCGCGATGGCTGAATACTTCCGTGACAACGGCCGCCACGCGCTGATCATCTATGATGACCTGTCGAAACAGGCCGTTTCCTATCGTCAGATGTCCCTGCTGCTGCGCCGCCCGCCCGGACGTGAAGCGTACCCGGGTGACGTTTTCTACCTCCACTCCCGCCTGCTGGAACGTTCGGCGAAGCTGAACGAAGACTTCGGTGCGGGCTCGCTGACCGCTCTGCCGGTTATCGAAACTCAGGGTGGTGACGTTTCGGCGTTTATTCCGACCAACGTGATCTCGATCACCGACGGTCAGATCTTCCTGGAAACCGAGCTGTTCTACCAGGGCATCCGTCCTGCTGTGAACACCGGCCTGTCGGTTTCGCGTGTGGGCTCCTCGGCTCAGACCAACTCGATGAAGTCGGTTGCCGGTCCGGTTAAGCTGGAACTGGCTCAGTACCGCGAAATGGCTGCGTTTGCGCAGTTTGGTTCCGACCTTGACGCTGCGACCCAGCAGCTGCTGAACCGTGGTGCGCGTCTGACCGAGCTGATGAAGCAGCCGCAGTACTCGCCGCTGACCAACGCTGAAATCGTCTGCGTCATCTTCGCCGGTACCAACGGTTACCTCGACAAGATCGACGTGTCCGATGTTGGCCGTTACGAAGCTGGCCTGCTGGCGCACCTGCGTGGCAAGCACGCGGATCTGCTTCAGTGGATCACGGACGAAGATCCCAAGATCAAGGGTGACGCTTCCGACAAGATCAAGGCTGCGCTGGACGAATACGCCGCAACCTTCGCTTAAGGGAGAGGCGGGCATATGCCAAATCTTAAGGACCTTAAAAACAGGATCGAGTCGGTCAAATCGACCCGCAAGATCACCAAGGCCATGCAGATGGTCGCGGCAGCAAAACTGCGCCGCGCCCAGGAATCTGCCGAAGCCTCGCGCCCCTATGCCGAGCAGTTCAATGCTGTGATGGCGGGGCTGGCGGCGTCGGTCGGGGGCAGCGACAGCGCCCCCAAGCTGCTCCGTGGTACGGGCAGCGATGATGTCCATCTGCTGGTTGTCATGACAGCTGAACGCGGCCTGTGCGGCGGCTTCAACTCGAACATCGCCAAGCTGGCCCGCCAAAAGGCGGAAGAGCTGCGCGGCAAGGGCAAAACGGTCAAGGTTCTGACCGTCGGCAAGAAAGGCCGCGACGCGCTCAAGCGTGATTTTGGCGATCTGTTCGTTGGACATATCGACCTGAGCGAGGTCAAGCGTCTGGGCTATTCCAACGCGCAGGACATCGCCAGGGACATCCTGTCCCGCTTTGACGGGGGTGAGTTCGATGTTGCCACGATCTTCTACTCGAAGTTCGTCAACGTCGTGACCCAGATCCCGACGGCACAGCAGGTCATCCCCGCCTCGTTCGAGGACACCGAGGGTGACGACAGCGGTGCCATCTTCGACTACGAGCCCAGCGAAGAGGCCATTCTGGCCGACCTGCTGCCCAAGGGGGTTGCGACCGCGATCTTCTCGGCTCTGCTCGAAAACGGAGCGTCTGAACAGGGTGCACGGATGTCCGCAATGGACAACGCGACACGCAACGCGGGTGAGATGATCGACAAGCTGACGATCCAGTTCAACCGCTCGCGTCAGGCCGTGATCACCAACGAGCTGATTGAAATTATTTCCGGCGCCGAAGCGCTGTAAGAAAACCGGAGACGAAACATGGCGAATGCAAAAGGCAAAGTCACACAGATCATCGGGGCCGTCGTCGACGTGCAGTTCGATGACGCACTGCCTGAAATTCTGAACGCGCTGGAAACCACCAACAATGGCAAGCGCCTGGTGTTGGAAGTTGCTCAGCACCTGGGTGAAAACACTGTCCGCACCATCGCGATGGACGCGACCGAAGGTCTGGTCCGCGGCGAAGCGGTCACCGACACCGGCGCACCGATCTCGGTTCCGGTTGGTAACGCCACCCTGGGCCGCATCCTGAACGTGGTTGGTGAGCCGATCGACGAAAAAGGCCCGGTTGAAGCATCTGAGGCCCGCGCGATCCACCAGCCCGCACCGACCTTCGCGGAACAGTCGACCGAGTCCGAAGTTCTGGTGACCGGCATCAAGGTCGTCGACCTGCTGGCCCCTTACGCCAAAGGCGGTAAGATCGGCCTGTTCGGCGGTGCCGGCGTTGGTAAAACCGTTTTGATCATGGAACTGATCAACAACATCGCAAAAGTGCACTCGGGCTTCTCGGTGTTCGCGGGTGTTGGCGAACGGACCCGTGAAGGGAACGATCTGTACCACGAGATGATCGAATCGAACGTGATCAAGCCGGACAACCTGTCGGAATCGCAGGTGGCCCTGGTTTACGGTCAGATGAACGAACCTCCGGGAGCCCGTGCACGTGTTGCTCTGACCGGTCTGACCCTGGCCGAGCAGTTCCGCGACCAGTCCGGTACCGACGTTCTGTTCTTCGTCGACAACATCTTCCGCTTCACGCAGGCGGGCTCCGAGGTTTCGGCTCTGCTGGGTCGTATTCCTTCGGCGGTGGGTTACCAGCCGACACTGGCCACCGACATGGGTGCCCTGCAGGAACGCATCACCTCGACCAAGTCGGGCTCGATCACCTCGGTTCAGGCGATCTACGTGCCTGCGGACGACCTTACCGACCCCGCGCCGGCAACCTCGTTTGCTCACTTGGATGCGACCACCGTTCTTAACCGTGCGATCTCGGAAAAGGGTATCTACCCGGCGGTTGACCCGCTCGACTCGACCTCGCGTCTGCTCGACCCGGCCATCGTTGGTGAAGAGCATTACAAGGTTGCGACCGACGTTCAGCAGATCCTCCAGCGCTACAAGTCGCTGCAGGACATCATCGCCATCCTCGGCATGGACGAACTGTCGGAAGAGGACAAACTGACCGTGGCCCGTGCCCGTAAGATCGAACGCTTCCTGTCGCAGCCGTTCGACGTGGCCGAAGTCTTCACCGGTTCGCCGGGCGTTCAGGTTCCTCTGGATGTCACCATCTCGTCGTTCAAGGCCGTTGTGGCCGGTGAATACGATCACCTGCCCGAAGCGGCCTTCCTGATGGTTGGCGGCATCGAAGAAGTGATCGCCAAAGCCGAGAAGATGGCCGCAGAAGCCGCCTAAGGAGTATCCCTGATGGCAAACACGATGCAATTCGACCTCGTCAGCCCCGAGCGGAGCCTTGCTTCGCTCGCGGCCACCGCGGTCCAGATTCCCGGCGCGGACGGGGACATGACGGCGATGCCCGATCATGCCCCCACAATCACGACGCTGCGCCCGGGCATACTGAAGGTCGAGGCACCCGAAGGCTCCAGCGAATACCTGGTCACCGGTGGGTTTGCCCAGATCAATGGCGATGGCCTGTCGGTACTGGCCGAAAAGGCCATTCCGGTAGCCGAAGTGACCCGCACGCATCTTGACGATCTGATCGCAGAGGCGCGGGCATCGCACGAAGCGGCGAAGGAAGGCGATGATCAAACCATCGTCGACGACGCCGCCAAGCTGCTGGCCGACATGGAAGCCCTTGGGACCCATATGAGCCTGTAAGGTTCGTTCAGTTCTTGAGATTTAGAAACGGCTCTGCTTGTGCAGGGCCGTTTTTTTGTCGTGCTTTTGTCCAGATCGCGGGTTAAGCTCAAGAAATAAAATAATAAAGATGATAGTATGAAGGCTTTTCGAACCCACCCGATTGGCGTCGACCAAGGCGAGGCAGTGCTGTTTTCTGATTTCGCTGATGGAGGCGATATGTGGACAGGTGAGGGGCCGCGCGAACGGTGCTCAGCCATCACATTCAGTCAACCGTTCCGCTCGGCGCCGGTGGTACAGATCGGCGTGTCTCTTTGGGATGTCGACACGTCCTCGGCCCTGCGTGCTGAAGTGACAACGGAGAACATTACCAAGGAAGGGTTTGTTGCCGTCTTCCGGACTTGGTCTGACACCCGTATCGCGCGGATACGGGTGAACTGGACTGCGCTTGGAGAGGTCGCGCATGAGGATGATTGGGATATTTCCTAGCGCGCTGTCAGAGGCGCGCCAGAAAAGGTGTCAGCCGTCTTGTGGCTCGATCATGTCTACGCGTGTTGCGTGACGGCCGCCCTCAAATTCGGCGGAGAGAAATGCGTCGACGATGTCCAGCGCCTGGCCTTCCCCGACAACACGTGCGCCGATGGACAGCATGTTGGCGTTGTTGTGTTCACGGATCATCCGGGCCGAGAATGCGTCCGAGCACACGCCGCAGCGGATGCTTGGTACTTTGTTGGCCGCCATCATGATGCCCTGACCGGTGCCGCACAGGATGATCCCAAGCTCGCAATCGCCCGAAGCGACGGCTTGCGCGGCGGCCTTGCCGTGCAGGGGGTAGTGGGTGCTTTCAGGGGTAGTGGGGCCGATATCGACCACGTCCCAGCCCTGCGCCGCAACGTGATTGGCAACGGTCTGACGCAGTTCGATAGCTGCATGGTCGCTGGAGAGAACGATACGTTTGGTGGCGGTCACGGAAACGTCCTGCCTTTGTAGGAGTGAAAGTGAAATGGGTGGCCACCCGGACACCCATCAGAATTAGTCCATGTGGTACATGGATTCATAGATCGGAGTCAGGGTCTTATCCTCGAACAGGGAAGACACACTGGTTCCGTTCCAGATGTTCAGGATGGCCTGCGTAAAGATCGGGGCAGTCGGCACGATCCGGATGTTCTTGGCCTTGGCGATCTCTTTGGTTGGCTGGATCGTGTCGGTTAGAACCAAAGATTTCATCACGGAGTTCGTCACGCGCTCGACCGCGGGGCCGCTCATGACGCCGTGAGTGATGTAGGAGTGGACCTCTTTCGCGCCGTTATCCAGCAGCACCTGCGCCGCTTTGCAGAGTGTACCGGCGGTGTCACACATATCGTCCACGATCAGGCAGATCTTGTCTTTGACATCGCCGATCACGGTCATCTCGGCCACTTCGCCGGCCTTTTCGCGGCGTTTGTCGACGATCGACAGGGGGGCGTTGATGCGCTTGGCAAGTTCGCGGGCACGGGCCACACCACCCACGTCGGGTGACACAACCATAAGTTCATCCAGGCTGTCCTTGAACTGGTGTTTCACGTCCAGTGCAAAGATCGGCGAAGCGTAGAGGTTGTCCACCGGAATATCGAAGAAACCCTGAATCTGAGCGGCGTGCAGGTCCATGGTCAGCACCCGCTCAATCCCCGCGCCGGTCAACATGTTGGCGACCAGTTTTGCAGAGATAGGCGTGCGGGCCTTGGTGCGGCGGTCCTGACGGGCGTAGCCGAAGTAAGGGATCACAGCGGTGATCCGCTGCGCCGAGGAGCGGCGCAGAGCATCGGCAATGATCAGCAATTCCATCAGGTTGTCGTTGGCCGGGTTCGAGGTCGGCTGGACAATGAACATATCCTCGCCGCGGACGTTTTCGAAAACTTCGACGAAAATCTCGCCATCGTTGAATCGCTCGACCCGCGCATCGACCAGACCCTGATCGACGCCGCGATACAGGCTCATGCGGCGAGCAATGGATTCGGCAAGCGGAAGGTTTGCGTTCCCAGCTATTAGCTTGGGTTCGTTGAGTGTCGGCATCGGCTGAGGTCCCCGGGCAGCAATGGCAAATGTGACAGATTCGTGATGTTGACACCGCTTAGCATGGCCTTACCGTCCAGCAAAGGTAACGCAGGGGAGAAAGTGCACATGGCTCAGATTGACTACTATTTTGCGACAATTTCGCCATTCACATATCTGGCAGGTGGGCGGTTGGAAGAGGTCGCGGTCAAGCATGGTGCAACGATCAACTATAAGCCGTTGGACATCATGTCGTTGTTTGGGCGCACGGGGGGAACACCCCCCAAGGATCGCCATAAGTCACGCAATGAGTACCGTGCACAGGAACTGCTGCGTCAGTCAAGGAATCTGGGCATGGCGTTTAATCTGCAACCGGCGCATTGGCCGACGAATATGGCCCCGTCCTCTTACGCGGTGATCGCCGCAGCGAAAGACGGCTCTGGTGACGTGGGTAAACTCGTCCAGTTCCTGCTACGCGCCTGCTGGGCCGAGGAAAAGGACATCGCTCAGGACGATGTGATCCGCGATTGCCTGTCACAGGCCGGGTTTGATCCAAAACTTGCCGATAGCGGTCTGCTGGTCGGTGCCGAGACCTACGCCGCAAATCTGGAAGAGGCCGTCGATCGGGGCGTCTTTGGTGCGCCGTTCTACATCACCGAAGACGATCAACGGTTCTGGGGGCAAGACCGTCTGGATGATTTGGACCGGCACCTGACCGAGATGAAGGGCTGACAGGTAATTCCTAGATTAGAGCAAGGAACTGGTCGATATCGTCCGCGCTGATCGACCAGTCACAGACGAGGCGGCAGGCGAGGATCTCTTCATCATCTGCCCCGTCCAACTCGGCTCCCCACAGGTGGTAGACCGCCCCGGCCTCGTGCAGTTGCTTGTGCCGGGCGCGCGAGAACTTGGCAAAGATCATATTGGCCTGTGGCTCGTGCAGGAATGTCGCGCCCTTGGCGCGTAAGCCGTCGGCCAGACGCGCGCAATTGGCATTGGCCTGACGTGCCATTTGCAGCCAGAGGTCGTCCTGCAAATAGGCCGCCATTTGCGCTGACAAATAGCGGTGCTTGGAAAACAGATGCGCGCCGCGCTTGCGCCGTAACTCGAATTCCCAGGCCTTCTCTTCGTCGAAGAAGACAACCGCCTCGACCCCCATCAGCCCGTTCTTGGTACCGCCAAAACTTACCGCATCAACGCCGGATTTCCATGTCATTTCGGCCGGGGAACAATTCAGCGCCACCAGTGCATTGGTGAACCGTGCTCCATCCAGATGAACGGGGAGGCCGTATTCCTTGGCTACGTCACACAACGCCTGCAACTCACCCAGCGAATAGACCGAACCGCGTTCAGTAACCTGCGTGATCGAAACCGGCCCCCGCTGTGGACCATGAACGCCGCGCGTTTCTTCGGCCAGAATAGACTGGCGCAGGGCTTCGGGCGCCATCTTGTCGCCACCGGGCACGAGCGTCAGTTTGGCGCCGCTGTAGAATTCCGGGGAATTGCATTCATCCTCGTGGATATGAGCGACGGGAGAGCAAAAGATCGTCTCCCACGGGTTTGCCAGTGTTGAGAGCGCCAGCACGTTGGCCGCCGTCCCGGTGGCCACCAGATACACTGCCGCGCCCGGAGCCTCGAAAATTCCACGAATGCGATCCCGCACTTCGTTCATCAGAGTGTCGGCCCCGTAGGCCATCTGATACCCCTGATTGGCTTCGTTCAATGCGGCCATGACCCGAGGGTGGACCGGGCCGGAATTGTCGGAAGCGAAATACATCAGTTGGGCTCCTCAATAATGTAGTCTTCCCATTCTTCGACGGGTGTTTCGAATTCGGACACCGTGCGCCTCTGAACCGAGATTCCAGCGGCGTGCACGCTATCTGGTGTACCAGATATCAAAGGGTGCCAGTCGTAAAGAGGTTTCCCTTCCCACAGCAGCCGATAGGCGCAGGTCTGCGGCAGCCAGTAGGCGTGGTCGTCGATGTTTTCGGGCTTCATCACGATACATTCCGGCACGAACTGATGGCGGATGTCGTATTGCGTGCAGCGGCAGCTCTCATCATCCAGCAAGCGGCAGGCGACGCAGGTGAGGGCGACTTCGCCGGTGTCCTCATCCTCCAGCTTGTTCAGGCAGCACTTGCCGCAACCGTCGCACAGAGCCTCCCATTCGCGCTGGTTCATCTTACTCAGCGGTTTGCGTTCCCAGAATCGGGGACTCAGGCCATCTCGATCTATGGGGTCGGTGGTCATAGCGCTGCCAGCAGGGCGCGGGCCTTGTCGCAATCGGTGTCCATCTGGGCAACCAGACCGTCCAGCCCATCAAAGGTCATTTCGGGGCGCAGATACTCGACCAATCCAACCGACAGGGTCGCGCCGTAAAGATCGCCCGAAAAATCGAACAGGAAGGTTTCGATATTGGGCACCTCGCCGTTGAACATCGGCCGCGTCCCAACCGAGGCCGCGCCGTGATAGCTGCCCAGATGCGGGCCGTCCAAAACATCGACCAGCACCGCGTATACGCCAAATTTTGGCGGGTGCAGCCCTTCGATAGACATGTTCGCCGTGGGAAAACCCAGCTCTCGACCGCGCTGTTCGCCACCGACCACCTCACCTTCGATCCGGTGCCAGTGTCCTAGCATCGCAGCTGCATCGCTGGGGCGGCCTTCGGTCAAAGCCGTGCGGATCGCCGTTGATGAGACCACATTCTCGGACCGCTCCATAAGCGGGGCGATGGTGACGCCAAAGCCCATCTCCTGCCCAAACCGGACCATATCATCCGCTGTTCCGCTGCGGCCCTTTCCGAAACAGAAATCAGCGCCCACCACCACATGCGACAGTCCCAATCCGTCGCAGATCACGTTACGGGCGAATTCCTCTGGCGTTAGTCCCGCCAGAGCCGCGTTGAAGGGCAGCTCATATAGTTTGCGTACGCCCAGCTTTTCCAGCCGGTGCGCGCGCGCGTTGCCGCGCATAAGGCGAAAGGGTGGGGCGTCGGGCGCGAAATATTCGCGCGGGTGCGGCTCGAATGTCAGCACGCCCAATGGCGCGTTGGGGGCGGCATTGCGCGCGAGTTCGATCACCGACTGGTGGCCAACATGAACGCCGTCAAAATTCCCGATCGCCACGCTGGCGCCGCGGTCTTCAGGCTCGGTGAATTGAAAATCCCGGATGATGCGCATAGCGCTTGCCTAACGGGACTGCGGGGCGGGTTCAAGCGTATGATTGTGGTTAGGTCATCAATGGCCGGTCGCAAGTTGTCTGACCCGGTCCCGATACGTCGCATCTGCTAGTTTGGCCGCGTGCGGAGGGGCGTGCATTGTGCGTCAATTCAGTGGTTGTGCTGTGCGGCAGACTGTTCCGTTCAATCTGCCCGAGTAGTCACCCTCGGCATTGCAGAACACAACCTCAGTCTTCCACAGGAGAATGCTAAACTTCACTAACAAGCCTTGGCTAAAGGTAGATATTGCGTAGCTAAAAAGTTGATGCTTCTCTCGTGTTTGGTTTGCTAGCTGGCAACGTAGCCAAATTTCGCCATTCCACAACTTGGTCTCTAATTCAATGAAGAGGCAGCGCGCGGTGGTGGTTGTCGTCGGAATTCTCCTCTCTGCGCAAATGTTACCACGCAGGCAAAGAGCCTTTTCACTGTCACTAGAGGTTAGGGCGTCAACGCGACGCCCTTTTCTAGTTCAGCTTAAGTCAATCGAACTTGCGGGATGGCGCCAGAACCATCGCTTCGCCAATTAACACCTTTTTGCCATCCACGGCGCAGTGGCAATCCAGTTTTACCCGACGCTTGGAAAAGTCGATGTCGATTACCTTGACCTCTGCATACACCATGTCGCCGGGGCGCACCGGGGCCAGGAATTTCAGCGACTGGCCCATGTAAACCGTGCCGTGACCGGGCAGTTGCTCACCAATCACGGCCGAGATCAGGCCCGCCGTCAGCATACCGTGCGCGATCCGTCCTTCGAAAATCGTATCGCGGGCATAGTCATCGTCCAGATGTACCGGATTCCGATCAGTCGAGACCTGTGCAAACATCTCGATATCTTCATCGGTCACCACTTTGCGCAGGTGACGGGTCATGCCCATTTCGATGTCTTCAATACAGATCGTGCCGCGCGGAAGATTGTCCAACATGTCGCCCTCACTTGCATCCATTGAGCAACAAAAAGATCAATGCCGCCCCTGTTCGGCAACTTTATTACTTCGCAGGCGCAGAAAATCAAGCCTTTTCTGCTTATCTCAGGCGACCAATCGTAAAGGTGGGATTTATATTTTCCCTTGCGATGTAATCGGTTAGCGATTCATGGTGCGGATGGTGCTCAGTTTTTGTTTCTGCAGCGGCCAATCCGCCCGAGATAAACAGAGAATCAATCCCTTCTCCCATGCCCCCCAAAATGTCGGTATGTGGGCCGTCGCCGATCACCAGAATGTCGCCGTCGGGCACATCGTGACCCAGTTCCTGAAGTCGGCGGCGGGCCAGATCATAGATCGGCGGGTGCGGCTTGCCGAAGTACAGGCTCTCTCCGCCCATCTCTGTATAGAGCTTCGCCAATGCCCCCGCGCACCATTCCCGAACCTCGCCTCGGTCAACGACGATATCGGGGTTGGCACAGAGCAGTTTCATGCCCTTTTGCTTGGCATAGAGGAAATCCGGTCGGTTCACCGCCGGGTCTGCCATCGGATCAAACGGACCGCAGCAGACGATCCCTTCGGCCTCATCCAGAGGTACGCGCTCAATGTGGATTGGGTGATGCAGCAGTTTGAGCGGCTCGAAGAACCCCGCATCCCGCTCCCATTCGCCCATGAAATAGACCTTATGCCCAACTTCACCCCGGAACATCGCAGATCGCGCGGAATCGCCGCTGGTGGCGATGGTGTCATAAGCATCTGCAGGAACATTGAAGTGCAACAACTGTTCAGCAACGCCTGCGCGCGGTTTCGGAGAGTTCGTGACCAGCACCACAACTCCGCCCTTCGCCCGGTAGTCTTGCAGGGCGGCGACGGCCTCGGGGAAGGCGGTGATACCGTTATGAACACAGCCCCAAAGGTCGACAAACAGCGCCTTGTAGCGGTCGGAGACTTCGGAAAGGGCATGGATGATCTGGGTCATTGAAGGCCTCGGGGGAGTAAATATTGAAGTTGCCTCAGCTATCGCAAAGCTGGAGCGTTTTGACCATCCCGCAATGTTGATAGCCGCTGAAATACGACGCCTGTCAGTTCTCTTCCGTGATCTTTTCGACGTCTGGTGCCTGCTGGACTGTATCGGTGCCCAGAATGATCTGCGCGCCTATCCTGTTCTGAAAGCGAACGACGACCAGATAGCCGGGGCCCAGTTCCTCTCGCAGGACATCAACCAGAGGTGTCTCGCGCAGGCTTTCTGGTAAAAGCCCCACTATCGAAGAGACTTTGTATGCCGCTTCTATCGGAAGGTCGACGATCAGCCAGATATCGGCGTGTTTGCTTTTTGCGTTCACATCGACACGGATGATTTCGACCGAGACCGGATCGGCCCAGTCGCGGATAGTTTGCGCAAGCTGCGCCTCGGTTCGGGTTTCGAGGTAGCGGTTATAGGTGGATTTGCCCAGTTGAAGCACGACGAAGGCCAGAAAGGCCAACGTCACAACCACACTGGCAGTGAAATTCAATTTGCGACGTCCCTTGCTGAACGCCACCGAGTGGGCCGCATAGATGATATAGACTGCACAAGCGGATAAGATGATCGCGCCCAAGTTTGTGGCGAATAGCAATCCTGCTTCATAGGCTTCGGCCGGTTCACCGAAATAGAGCAGAACTCCCGAAGCCGACAGCGGAGGCACCAGCGAAACGCCGATGGCCGCACCGGGCAGCAGGCTGGCTTCGGACCGATTGATCTGTACGTATGCGCCCGCCACGCCTGCGGCCAGTGCGACGATCAGATCCTCGGTGCCGGGATCGGTTCTGGCCAGAACCTGATCGGGGATCAGGATGCCGCGCGGAACGTCAGCGACATATACAAGACACCAGGCGAGCAGAACGCACAAAACCGCCGACCCACAAACAATCAGGGCGAGGTTAAACGCGCGCGCCAACCAGCCCATGACCATGGCTGCAGCAACGCCCAGAATAGGGGTCATCAGCGGGGCCACCAGCATCGCGGCGATGACCACCGCTCCGGAATTTCGCAGCATACCCATCGTGGCAATCACGACGGACAGCGTCAGCAGCATAGCAAAGCGTCTCCAATAGGCCGCTATGTCGTTGCCTTCGAACCGCAGGATGCTGCGTGTTATACTTAACTTACGCGTACTCATAAGTTGGATCTGATCCGGTTCCGCTTGTGTCAACCAGAGTAGCAACGGAAGCGGTTTGCGCAAATCCTGCACCGCAATGAAAAAAAGGCGCCCACTTGGGACGCCTTTTCTTTAATGTGTTCCGAAGATCAGACTTTGAGGTTCGGAATGATCTGCTTTTTCCGGCTCATGATACCGGGCAGGACCACAGCATCGCCGTCGACCGAAGCGCCAAAGCTTTTCTCGGCCACGCCTTTGACCAGATCGTTGGGGACCAGCAGGGTGGCCTCTTCGTTCAGAATGTCGACTACGAATAACAGCACCTGATCAACGCTGTCTTCCTTGGCAACGTCCACCATCGAGTCGGCCAGGCTGGCCTTGCGGTCCAGTACGACGCCCGGTGCGGTGGTTTCCAGAACCGAGACGCGGAACTTCGTGCCGTCGACTTCGTATTCTTTGCTGTCCATGCGGATCAGTTCGGCGTCCGAAAAGGACGAGACATCCGATTTCGCCGCGAACATGTCAGCGGCATAGGCCGAAACGTCCAAGCCCAGATCGGCGGCCAATTTCTCTGCCACTTCGCGGTCATGCGCGGTGGTGGTGGGCGAGCGGAATTCCAGCGTGTCCGACAGAATGCAGGTCAGCGCGGCGCCTTTGATGGCGTCGGGCATCTTGGTGGCGTCGTCGCCCATCAGGTCGACCATGATGGTCGCGGTGCAGGCCAGCGGGCGCACAGTAATGTCGATCGGGCCTTTGGTCTCCAGGCCGCCGACCAGCTTGTGGTGGTCGATGATGGCGCGGATGTCGGCGCTGTTGACGCTGGCGGGCAATTCGGCCGGGTTGTTGGTGTCGACGATGACAACCGGAGCGTCAGCCTCGACGTCGTCGATGATGCGCGGCTTGGGCAAGTCCCAGCGCTGCAGCATGAACGCGGCTTCGGTGTTGGGTTCGCCCAGTAGCACGGGCTCGGCCTGTTCGCCTTTGACTTCGTTCAGGTACCACGACCAAAGGATCGGAGAGCCGGTGGAATCGGTGTCGGGGGATTTGTGACCAAATACGAGGGTTGTCATGTCAGCGTCCTGAGGATGATAAATTTGCGCGCCTTATAGGGCGCTCTACCGGGGTTGTCACCCGGCAGTGAGCAAGCTGCGACGGTTGGTCTGATATTATTTGTGCTTGGTTAGAACGGGGCGCGGGTCAGAGTGTATCCGGCTTGCTGCAACTGGTTCAGAAGCCCGTGTTCACCACCCAGGTGCCCGGCCCCGACCGCGATCACCGCTGTCTGATCCTGAATGCCCAGAATGTGTTCCATCCAGTTGTTGTTCCGCCCAATAAGAAGCTGCTGTTCGAACCCGTCCCACTCCTCATCAAAAGTCTCTTGCGACAGGCCGGAAGCGTCGCGCCCCTGTAGGCGCGCCAGTTGAATGATCTCGCCGTGCTGCTCTTCGATATAGGCATTTGCCATCGTCGCCAACTGGTCTTCACTACCCTCAAGGGCATCAGCCATCCGCACGAGGGATTGAACCTGTTTCTCTATGGGGTGGCTGTCGAAGATAGCCATCAGGTCGTCAATTTCTTCAAGCGAGAATTGTGGAATGGCATGTTCTTCGGCCAGATCGGTCAGGCGTGCGTCCATACCATGATTGGCGTTTGGGTCTTGCATCATACATGGCGGGATGCCCAGCATCATGCTCAGAAACCACGGGCGCATTTTTGCGGCCATCCAGCTGGGGATGCCGCGCTCGGCCAGTCCGGCTGATAGCGCGGCCCAGTCATCCTCTGGCATCATGTCGATAAGGGTTGGCCCTGACGTGATCAGAACAGGGCTGAGATCACCGGCCAAACTCTTTTCAAAGTCGCTCAACTTGTCTTCGGTGATTTCAAAGTAAAACGCGTCGGCTTGGCTGAGCACCGGAGTCAGACGCTCGACCACAGCATCCATGCGCGGGTCGTTGCTGTGGAGAGTTCCGATCACGTGCAAAACCGTGTCGCCCTTGGATGCAACCCAATGGTTGCCTTCGGGAAATGGGGTCTCGGCCAGTGCCTGTTCGATTTCGGCCTGCAGCTCGGGAGCCAAGTCCGCTCTTAAATCACGTCCTTCACAAGCCGCGTACGCGCTGATCGGCAGGAACAAGGAAACGAAAAGGAACAACAAACGCATTGGGGCCATCCAGTAAACTCGGCAAAGATATCTTCCGTGACCTTGCCGCGACCAAAGCGTTGGTTCAAGTAACTTGCTGTGTCGCCGGGCGTATCTGTGTCTGGCATTCCACAGCAAATAGCCTAGCATGCGGTCATGGAGCGTGAGCAGGACCTTTATCCCCCCGTCAAAGCGTTGTTGGAGCGTCAGGGCTATACCGTCAAAGGCGAGGTTGGCGCGGCCGACATCGTCGCCGTTAGAAAAGGTGAGGAGCCGGTGATCGTCGAACTGAAGCTGCGGTTCTCTCTGGCGCTTTTCCATCAGGCGATCACACGTCTGAAAGTAACCGATCTGGTTTACATCGCCGTCTGCAAGCCAAAAGGTCGTACGGCCCGACGGGCGCTAAAGGACAATCTGGCATTGTGTCGGCGTTTGGGTCTTGGGCTGATCACGGTGCGCGCAGATGGCGCAGTTGAGGTTCAGTGTGATCCCGGCCCCTACGCACCGCGCAAGAACAAAGCCAAGGCTGGGCGATTGCTGCGTGAATTCGAAAGGCTGGAAGGTGATCCGAATGCGGGTGGCGCCACACGACACGGCCTTGTCACGGCCTACCGTCAGGACGCACTGAAATGCGCGGCGCATCTGGCCGAATGGGGCGCGACCAAAGGAGCGGACGTGGCCAAAGCCACCGGCGTCTTGGAAGCTACCCGCCTGATGCGAGACAATCACTATGGTTGGTTCGACAAGATCGAAAAGGGTGTTTATGGCCTGTCCTCTGCTGGACAAGAGGGTCTGAAACACTGGGCTTACAGCTGGGAACAGGCTAACTGAGGCCGATTGACAAAAAATCTATCACAGCTTGTTGACTCGGGGATTTGGACCCCCTAGCTATTCGTCGTTATCACTCGCAAGGGTCGAGTGCTAATGCCTCGTCAGTCGGCGAGGGGAGGATAAACAAACTTTGAGCCCAAGGAGCTGCAAAGATGGCATTGAAACCGCTTCATGACCGTGTGCTGGTTCGCCGCGTAGAGAGCGAAGAGAAAACCGCAGGCGGCCTGATCATTCCTGACAGCGCTAAAGAAAAGCCCAGCGAAGGCGAAGTCGTCGCAACCGGCGAAGGCGCGCGTAAGGACAGCGGCGAGCTGATCGCAATGGCTGTAAAAGCTGGTGACAAGATCCTGTTCGGCAAATGGTCGGGCACCGAGGTTCAGGTCAACGGCGAAGAGCTGCTGATGATGAAAGAAAGCGACATCATGGGGATCATCGAGTAAGCCCGCGCGCTTTCTCTGATCTTCATTCCAATACATTTTCTCGAGGAGAAACGACATGGCTGCAAAGGACGTCAAGTTCGACACCGATGCCCGTAACCGTATGCTGGCAGGTGTGAACATCCTGGCCGATGCTGTTAAAGTGACCCTGGGCCCCAAAGGCCGCAACGTGGTTCTGGACAAATCCTTCGGCGCACCGCGCATCACCAAAGACGGTGTTTCGGTTGCCAAGGAAATCGAACTGGAAGACAAGTTCGAAAACATGGGCGCGCAGATGGTGAAAGAAGTCGCCAGCCGCACCAATGACGAAGCCGGCGACGGCACCACCACCGCAACCGTTCTGGCCCAAGCCATCGTCCGCGAAGGTCTGAAGCAGGTTGCAGCGGGTCTGAACCCGATGGACCTGAAGCGTGGCATCGACCTGGCAACTGCCAAAGTTGTTGAAGGCATCAAAGACGCTTCGCGCGAAGTCAAAGACTCGGCAGAAGTTGCTCAGGTTGGCACCATCTCGGCCAACGGCGAAGCCGAAATCGGCCAGCAGATCGCAGACGCGATGCAGAAGGTTGGCAACGAAGGCGTTATCACCGTCGAAGAAAACAAAGGTCTGGAAACCGAGACCGACGTTGTCGAAGGTATGCAGTTCGACCGTGGCTACCTGTCGCCCTACTTCGTCACCAATGCAGACAAGATGATCGCCGAGCTCGACGACTGCATGATCCTGCTGCACGAAAAGAAACTGTCCTCGCTGCAGCCGATGGTTCCGCTGCTCGAGCAGGTGATCCAGTCGCAAAAGCCGCTGCTGATCATTGCTGAGGACGTTGAAGGCGAAGCGCTGGCGACCCTTGTGGTCAACAAGCTGCGCGGCGGCCTGAAAATTGCTGCTGTCAAAGCACCGGGCTTCGGCGATCGCCGCAAAGCCATGCTGCAGGACATCGCAATCCTGACCGGCGGTCAGGTCATCAGCGAAGATCTGGGCATGAAGCTCGAGTCCGTCACCATGGACATGCTGGGCACCGCCAAGAAAATCGAAATCACCAAAGACGAAACCACCATCGTCGACGGTGCTGGCGAGAAAGCCGAGATCGAAGCACGTGTTGCCCAGATCCGCACCCAGATCGAAGAAACTTCGTCGGACTACGACCGTGAGAAGCTGCAAGAGCGTGTTGCCAAACTGGCAGGCGGTGTTGCTGTTATCCGCGTCGGCGGCATGACCGAAGTTGAAGTGAAAGAGCGTAAAGACCGTGTGGACGATGCTCTGAACGCAACTCGCGCAGCCGTTCAGGAAGGCGTTGTTGTGGGCGGTGGTGTTGCTCTGGTTCAGGCCGGTAAAGCACTGGAAGCTCTGGAAGGTGCAAACGCTGACCAGAACGCAGGCATCAACATCGTTCGTAAGGCTATCGAAGCGCCGCTGCGCCAGATCGCTGAGAACGCAGGTGTTGACGGTGCGGTTGTTGCTGGCAAAGTTCGCGAATCTTCGGACGCTGCCTTCGGCTTCAACGCGCAGTCGGAAGAATATGGCGACATGTTCTCGTTCGGCGTCATCGACCCGGCCAAAGTTGTCCGTACCGCTCTGGAAGATGCGGCATCGGTTGCTGGTCTGCTGGTCACCACCGAAGCAATGGTTGCTGACAAGCCGCAGAAAGATGCGCCTGCCGCAGGCGGCATGCCCGACATGGGCGGCATGGGCGGCATGATGTAAGCTGCTTAGGCCATAGTGCTTAACGACGGGGTCGCCTTCGGGCGGCCCCGTTTTTTTGTTTTATCGCTCGTGCAGGTATGTGAGTGTCCAAGTCACCATGAAACCGCTATGCGATTGATATGAGACTTTTCCTTCTCACCGCCCTGACCATGTGCGCCTTTGCGGCGAATTCGATCCTGAACCGTCTGGCCATTGATAGCGGTGCCAGCGATCCTGCGGGGTTCGCTGTGGTTCGGGTTCTAACCGGGGCCGTGGTGCTGGCCTGTCTGGTTTGGTTGAAGGCCGGCCATTTGCCGTTGCGTAATCGGCGCAGGGTCGCCGGGGCCGGGTCGCTCGCGCTTTACATGATTGGGTTCTCGGTCGCCTATCTGACACTGGATGCCGGGCTGGGCGCGCTGATTTTGTTCGGAGTAGTGCAGATCACCATGTTCGCGGTGACGTCTGTGACAGGCAACGCCCCAACCGCTCGTCAGTTGGCTGGCGCTGCGATTGCGTTGACGGGATTGGCCTATGTGCTTTGGCCATCGGGCGCAGTGCAGGTCGACCTGATTGGAGCGGCTCTGATGACCGCCGCCGGGATAGGTTGGGGAATTTATTCACTGGTCGGGCGATCCGAGCCGGACGCATTGGCCGGAACGGCCGCCAATTTTGTCGTTGCATTGCCGGTGACTGCGCTGGCCCTTCTGGCGGTCGGAGGGGATTGGCAGATGACCGGGGCAGGCTACGTGCTGGCAGCAGTTTCCGGCGGCATCACGTCCGGCATGGGCTATGCGCTCTGGTATCGTATCTTGCCGCAACTGGCGCCCGGTACGGCAGCTGTGGTGCAACTGAGCGTGCCAATCATCGCCATCATTGGTGGCGTTCTGCTGTTGGGAGAGATTGCCGGCCTTCGGCTGATCCTGGGGGCAGTGCTGGTGTTGGGCGGTATCGCGCTGGCTGTCCTGCGCCTGAAACCGCGCTAGGGGTTTCATCGCGCCCGGTTAAGCCTTATCTGGCGGCTATGAGATACTTGCTCGCCCTGTTTCTGTTCCTTGTTCCCGCCGTCGCGCAAGCGAAATGCGTGGTGCTTCTGCATGGATTAGCGCGGACCGAGGCCTCATTTACCATCATGGAGCAGCTGTTCCAGGCGCATGGCTACACGGTCGTTCGTCCAGGTTATCCGTCGACCGACCTGCCAATCCCGGAACTGGCCAATCAAACCCTGCCGGACGCTTTCGCATCCTGCGGGGACGACTCAGTAAACGTCGTTGCTCATTCGATGGGCGGTATCCTGCTGCGCTATTGGCTACAGGACAATCACCCCGAGAATTTGGGTCGCGTAGTCATGCTTGGGCCGCCGAACCAGGGCAGCCAGTTGGTAGATGAACTGGGGGCTTGGGAGGTGTTCGGCATGCTGAATGGCCCTGCAGGGTTGGCACTGGGTACCGGTCCCGAGGGTATCCCGCGAAAATTGCCGCCAGTAGATTTCGAGCTGGGTGTGATCGCGGGTGAGAACTCTTTAAATCCGTTGTTTTCGTCAATGATTGACGGCCGGGATGATGGCAAGGTGTCAATCGAGACCACAAAGGTTGAGGGCATGGCGGATCATATCGTTCTGCCGGTGACCCATACCTTCATGATGAACAACCCCCGTGTGATGGCGCAGGCGTTGCATTTCATCGAATTTGGCCAATTCGATCCGCAGATCACCTGGCTAGATGGAGTGATGGATATCATCGACGAAATCTGTATCGGGCAGGACTGCTCAGAACCTGTTTCGGAGCTATCGCAATGACCGCATTGAATCTGACCCTGACCGGCGCAGAGGTGCTGTTGCCGGACCAAGGGATCACGCGCGCCGATTTGTCTCTGGCCGATGGTGTCATTCAGTCTGATCACACTGGCCGTTCGGTCGATCTGTCCGGTTACCTCGTTCTGCCTGGCATCATTGATCTGCATGGGGATGGGTTCGAGCGACACATCGCACCCCGCCGTGGGGCGATGAAACAGATGGAGGAGGGGATCCTCTCGGTCGAAGCCGAACTGGCCGCGAATGGTATAACCACTGCAGTTCTGGCCCAGTTTCACAGTTGGGAAGGTGGGGTGCGCGGCCCGAAATTTGCAGGGCAGGTTTTTGACGCCATCGCCTCGGTAAAAGATCGCGTTGTCACTGATCTGATGCCCCAATTGCGGTTCGAGACGCATATGCTGGACGACTATGCGGGCCTGCCTGAACGGATTGCCAAATGGCAGGTGCCTTACGTTGTGTTCAACGATCATTTGCCGCACGACCGCCTAGCCGAAGGGCGCAAGCCGCCGCGTTTGACGGGTCAGGCTTTGAAGGCGGGGCGGAACCCCGACGTTCATTTCGAAATGCTTCTGTCCATGCATGCCCGTACAGCTGAGGTTCCGGGAGCGCTGGATGACCTTTGCACGGTGCTAGCAGAGCAGGGCGTCCGCATGGGCAGCCATGACGACACTACCGCCCAAACCCGCGCCGATTGGCGCGCGCGGGGGGCGCAGATAGCCGAATTCCCAGAAACGCCAGAAGCGGCCGAGGCCGCGCGCGCAGCTGGGGATTATATCATTCTGGGCTCGCCCAATGTCGTGCGCGGTGGATCGCACAAGGGTAATGCCAGCGCGCTGGATCTTATTGCAATGGGCTATTGTGATGCGCTTGCCTCGGACTACCACTATCCCAGCCCGCGTCGCGCCGCGCTGATGCTGGCCAAGTCTGGTTTGATAGATCTGGCAGGGGCATGGGCGCTGGTCTCATCCGGACCGGCCCGCGTTCTTGGACTGCGGGATCGCGGAACGCTGGCCCATGGCCAACGCGCCGATTTGGTAATCCTAGACGCCGAAACGCATCGCGTCGCGGCTACGCTGGCAGGTGGGCGTGTCAGCTATATGGCTGGAGATATCGCGGCACGGTTCGTGGGCTGACTTACCGCGAGATGCGGTTGAAATGCCCCATCTTGCGACCAGCCTTTACCTCGGCCTTACCGTAGAGGTGCAGGGCCACGTCACGTTCCTTTGCCAGTTCCGGCACTCGATCCATGTCGGCACCAATCAGGTTCTCCATTACCACATCGGAATGCCGCTGCCCGTCGCCCAGAGGCCACCCGGCAACGGCGCGGATGTGCTGTTCGAACTGATCAACCGCACACCCGTTCTGGGTCCAATGGCCCGAGTTGTGCACGCGTGGCGCGATTTCATTCACGATAAGATTGCCGGGCGTCACGAACAACTCGACACCCATCACCCCGACATAGTCCAGCGCGTTCAGGATATTGGCGGCGAGCAGCACTGCGTCCGTGCGCTGCGCCGGGCGAAGGCGGGCAGGGACCGTCGTGGTGTGCAGGATGCCGTCGCGGTGGACGTTCTCGCCCGGATCAAAGCAGGCGACCTGCCCGTCGACACCACGAGCCGCGATGATTGAGACTTCGTGTGTGAACTCCACGAACCCTTCAAGGATTGCCGGTGCGCCAGCCATATCAGCCAGAGCGGCTTCGGCATCTTCGGGCGTGCGTAGCCGCGCCTGCCCTTTGCCATCATAGCCAAAACGACGAGTCTTCAGGATCGCAGGCGTGCCGATCTGATCTATCGCCGCGTTCAGGCTGGCCAGATCGGTGACATCCGCAAACGGCGCGGTTCGCAGGCCCAGCCCCTGCAGGAAATTCTTCTCGGTCAGCCGGTCCTGGCTGACCCGCAGCGCCTCACGGCCGGGACGGATCGGGTGATGGGACTCAAGGATGTCCAGCGCTTCGGTCGGGATGTTTTCGAATTCATAGGTGATGACGTCGACGGACTCGGCAAACGCTTTCAATGCGTCCGCATCGTCATAGGCCGCAGTCGTCACCCGGTCTGCTACCTGTCCGGCGGGTGGATTGGCGCCGGGTTCATAGACGTGGGTTGCAAATCCCAGACGGGAGGCGGCAACCGACAGCATCCGGCCCAGTTGGCCGCCGCCCAGAATTCCGATCTTTGCGCCGGGCTTCAGTGCGTCACTCATCGACAGGCTCCTCGGGGATCGAGGCCGACAAAGCCTCGCGCCAAGCGTCCAGCCGCTGGGCCAATGCGTTATCTTGCAGGGCCAAAATGCCAGCGGCCATCAGACCCGCATTTGCTCCGCCAGCGGAACCAATCGCCATTGTTGCCACAGGGAACCCTTTGGGCATCTGCACGATGGAATAGAGCGAGTCGACACCAGACAGCGCGCGCGTTTGCACTGGAACACCGATCACAGGCACCCGCGTCTTCGAGGCCATCATGCCGGGCAGGTGCGCGGCCCCTCCGGCCCCAGCAATAATCACATGCAATCCGCGGGATGCGGCGGTCTTGCCATAGTCCCACAAGCGATCAGGCGTGCGGTGTGCCGAGACGATACGCTTTTCATACGCGATGCCCAGCTCATCCAGAATATTTGCGGCTTCTTTCATCGTGGGCCAGTCCGACTGGCTACCCATGATGATCCCCACTTTCACATCGCTCATCCGCTTGCGTCCCTGCCTTTCGAAAGAGCGCGCACTATAGCCAAATCGGACCCGGAGGCAATGTAGTATACGGATTTGGCAGCCATTTGGCGACCTGCTGAAAATACATTCGAATTCGTGTATAGTTTCTTTGGGGCATTAGTTCCCAAGGAGGAACCCATGACAGCTACAGTTTTGAAAGATCGGGACGGCAAAGCCGTGCCGCAAGACAGCATTGAAGAGTTCAGAACGCAAATTCGCGGGGCGCTAATTTTACCTGGTGACGCAGAGTACGACACTGCGCGCAGCATATGGAACGCCTTGATCGACAAATACCCCGGAGCCATCCTTCGGTGTCAGGGCACCGGCGACGTCGCCGCAGCTGCTAGGTTCGCATTTGAGAACAACGTTTTGGTTTCAATCCGAGGAGGCGGCCATAATGTGGGTGGGCGCGCAGTCTGCGACGACGGGCTTGTTATAGATCTGTCGAATATGCGCGCGGTGCATGTCGACCCGGACGCCCAGACCGTGCGCGCTCAGGGTGGGGCTTTGTTGGGTGACGTGGATCGGGAAACGCACCTGCACGGCCTCGCCGTACCTTTGGGCATTGTTTCAAAGACCGGAATAGGTGGCCTGACGACAGGCGGTGGGTTTGGTTGGCTGGCGCGCAAATATGGTCCGGCCTGTGACAACGTCATTGAAGCCGAAGTCGTCACGGCGGATGGGTCGATCAGAACAGCCAGCGCAAACAACAATCCCGATCTTTATTGGGGGATTTGTGGTGGCAGTGGCAATTTCGGAGTGGTGACGTCTTTTCTTTATAAGGCATATCCTCTTTCCACGGTACTGGGTGGTTTGATTGCGTATCCGCGAGAGGCCGCTGCCGAAGTTCTTCGCGGTTACCGGGATGTTATGTCACGGGCACCGGATGAGCTCACGGCATATGCCGCGCTGCTTTGGGGGCCGGATGGGACACCGCTGACGGCGTTGGTGCCGTGTTGGATTGGCGACGACAAGGACGCCGGGCACCAAGCCATAAAGCCATTGACTGAAATTGGTGAGCCATTGGTTGTCGACGTGCAGGAAATGCCTTTCCCGGCCAAGCAGTCCATGTTGGACGCAGCCTATGGCCCCGGCAGTCGGAACTATTGGAAGTCGGCTTACCTCAAAGCGCTGACGGACGAGGCGATCGACATGATCGTTGAGCATTCCGAAGGCATGACGATACCAGGTTCCGGAATTCTGATTGAACACTGCGCCGGTGCGGCCAAATCCAAAGCAAATGGCGACAACGCCTTTGCGCAGCGCGGGCACGACTACCTGATCGCGATTTTGCCGTTGTGGACAGACCCGGCCGACGATGCGAATCAGATTGCATGGGCACGCAAGATGCACGATGCAATGGCACCGTTTTCAACGGGTGGAACCTATCTGAACTACCTAGGTGCCGATGAAGACAGTGCGATAGAAATTGCTTTTGGCGAAAACCTGAGTCAGTTGAAAGAAGTTAAACGGAAATACGATCCAACCAATTTCTTCAGCGCTAATGCAAACATTTCGCCCTAATTTGGCATTCCGTCTAGTCAGCTCAATCGCTCTTTGGTTGAGCTGATGGGGTGAGTGCTAAGCTTCTAGCGTCGACAGGAGCGGCGTTACGCGATGATATCAGGTGTCAGGCGGTCTTCGATCAGCCGAATGATATCCTTGAGCCGCAGCTTTTGCTTTTTGAGGCGCTTGATCGTCAACTGATCGGCGGTGCCGGTGGCTTGTAGCGCCTCGATCGCCTCGTCCAGATCACGGTGCTGGCGGCGGAAAACCTCCAGTTCAACCCGCAAAACCTCATCTGTTTTCATCGATAGATCGGTGGGCGCGTTCATGAGCGACTCAGTGTTTGTTGTGGTGCTTGCCACACAAGATAGTGTGTCAGGGTTTATCCGGCCAGACCTTGTGGACATCTCTGCATATTCCCATATTCTATTCTACGCGGTTGCCAAAACGGGGCCGCAAAACACGTCGCTTTGGCAATAAAGGACGAAAATACGTGTCAAAACTTACTCTTGGCTCATACCCGCATCTTTTGGGGTTCGAGCAGTTGGAACGCCTTCTGGAACGGTCTGCAAAGGCTGGCAACGAAGGATACCCGCCCTATAACATCGAACAGACCTCGGACTTTTCGTACCGCATCACACTGGCCGTGGCCGGTTTCGCGGAAGAGGATCTGTCGATCACTATCGAGGATCGCCAGTTGGTGATCCGGGGCCGTCAACGCGACGACAGTGAGGGGCGCATATTTCTGCATCGCGGCATCGCCGCGCGTCAGTTCCAGCGCATGTTCGTGCTGGCCGATGGTGTCGAAGTAGGCGAGGCGATCATGGAAAACGGTCTGCTGCATGTGGATCTGACCCGAGCCATACCCGAAACCGTGGTGCAAACGATCAACATAAAGAAGGGGTAAGAGCTATGAATACACCTATCGAACTGAACGCTGAAGGCGACCGGATCGTTTATGTAAAAGCAGTCGACGTCGCCGATCTGCCTCGGGAAGTGCGTGAACAGGCCGGTGATCTGGATCAGCTGTATGCGGTCCACGATTCCGATGGTCAGCAGTTGGCGCTGGTCGCCGACCGTAAGCTGGCCTTCGTTTTAGCGCGCGAGCACGACTTTTCTCCGGTGGCCGTGCACTAATACAGCCCACCGCGAGCGAATTTCTCCGTGACATCAGCCGCCCTAAAGGCGAGATATGCGAACCTGGATGGGTCGCATATCGGAGGGCGTTTGACATGAGCTGGTTTGACTTTGACTGGGTAGGCGCCTTCAGCGACCGAGCCTTTGGAGGCAACGGGTGCGCAGTGGTTCATGGCGGGGCGGTTTTGTCCGAAAAGGTCTGTACGGCTTATGTCCGCGAAACCTCTCTTGTCGAATGCACCTTCACGGGGCCGTCTGATGTGGCGGATATAAGGGTGCGCTACTTTCTCGCCAGTCAGGAAATCCCGTTCGCTGGGCATCCCAACATTGCGACCGTGGCGGCGATGCGGTCACGTGGCCTGTTTGACGGTGACGCGCTGACGCTGGAGACGGGTGCGGGGATCGTCTCAATCCGCCTCAACGAAGATGAGATCGAGATGACGCAGGTGGCGCCGAAGTTTGGCGATCTTGTCCCTGCCGATCTGGTCGCCGCCGCTGTAAGCCTTCCCGAGGATGCGATTGTCTCTCCACCGCAGTTTGTATCAACTGGCTTGCCATTCTGCATCACGGTCCTGCGCGATCACGAGGCGTTGCGCGCTGCGACTTTGAATGTGGGGGCTTTGCGCAATGTATCTGCAAAAGCCGGGTTTTCCGGGTCGGACATGGCCGAACCTTTCCTCGTAACGCTCGAGGGGGCAACGGATGCGGGTGATACGTTCTCGCGCCTGCTAATGGCGCCACCCAGCCCCGCGGAAGACCCGTTCACAGGTTCGGCCACAGGCGCAATGGCGGCCTATTTGTGGAAGTATGGGTTAATGTCCAAGGAAAGTTTCGTAGCCGAGCAAGGCCATGACATGGGACGGCCCGGTCAGGCCCTCGTCACGCGTGTCGGGCCGGCTGACGCGATTACTGGTGTCAAGGTTGCGGGCCGCGGCCATGTGCTGATGCGGGGTGAGGTCGATCTGCCTGAAGTCGCCTAACGACCGAGCCTGCTATCTCCATTCTGCGCTATGGGTATCGTATGTGGCCGGTGCTGGGTTCGGTTCCTTTGTCAGAGTTAATCTGGCCACAGGGCTGCCCTGACCGGCTGATCGGCAAGACGGTGGGCACCGACCATCTGACCATTTGCCCGACCTCGATCGAGAACTTGGCCGCGCTCTTGCCGTATCTGAAGACCAACCAGAACAAGGCGGCGAAGTATGGCGATTTGGAAAGTCAGGCCGTTCGCACCCCGCGTACGGAAGTGGGACAGTGCTATCGCCTAGCAGACTTGGATCAGAACCTGGTGGCGGCGCGCTGCGAGAAATGAACCGATAAAGCCTGGATCAGGCCTCGCAACTGAATCAAGGCGCGCGTGAGGTCATCCGCGGTCAAATAAAAACGGCCCCCGAAAAAGGAGGCCGTTTATCAAATCTCAGCAGCGCTTAGGACGCGGCGATCAGACCCATGCTTTCCAGCTTGAGCAGCACCTGATGGGCGCAGTTGTCGACGTCAACATTCTCGGTCTCGACACTCAGTTCAGGGTTCTGCGGTACATCGTAGGGGTCCGAGATACCGGTGAACTCTTTGATCTTGCCTTCGCGTGCCAGCTTGTACAGGCCTTTGCGGTCGCGGCGTTCGCACTCTTCGATCGAGGTAGAGACATGTACCTCACAGAAAGCACCGAACTGTTCGACCTCTTCGCGCACCGCGCGGCGAGTGGTGGCGTAAGGCGCGATCGGAGCACAGATGGCGATGCCGCCGTTCTTGGTGATCTCAGACGCCACATAGCCGATACGGCGGATGTTCAGGTCGCGGTGCTCTTTCGAGAAGCCCAGTTCCGACGACAGGTTCTTACGAACAATGTCACCATCCAGCAGCGTCACCGGACGACCGCCCATTTCCATCAGCTTGACCATAAGCGCGTTGGCGATGGTGGATTTGCCCGAGCCCGAGAAGCCTGTGAAGAAGACTGTAAAGCCTTGCTGGCTACGCGGCGGCTTGGTTTTACGCAGTTCCGCCACAACCTCGGGGAAGCTGAACCAATCGGGAATTTCCAGACCTTCGGCCAGACGGCGGCGCAGTTCGGTGCCCGAGATGTTCAGGATCGTGACGTTCTCCTTGTCCTCGATCTCGTCATTCGGCTCGTACTGGGCACGCTCCTGCACATAGACCATGTGTTTGAAGTCGACCATCTCGACGCCGATTTCGTCTTGGAATTGGCGGAACAGGTCCTGCGCGTCATAGGGGCCGTAGAAATCTTCGCCTTGGCTGTTTTTACCGGGGCCCGCGTGGTCGCGACCGACGATGAAGTGTGTGCAGCCGTGGTTGGCGCGGATCAGACCGTGCCAAACCGCCTCGCGCGGACCAGCCATACGCATGGCCAGGTTCAGCAGGCTCATTGAGGTGGTCGAGGCCGGGTATTTGTCCAGCACCGCCTCGTAGCAACGCACACGGGTGAAGTGATCTACGTCGCCTGGCTTGGTCATTCCGACAACCGGATGGATCAGCAGGTTGGCCTGTGCCTCCTTCGCGGCGCGGAAGGTCAGTTCCTGGTGCGCGCGGTGCAGCGGGTTGCGGGTTTGGAAGGCGACGATGCGGCGCCAGCCCAGTTTGCGGAAATAGGCGCGCAGTTCGTTTGGCGTGTCGCGACGACCGCGGAAGTCATAATGGACGGGCTGTTGGATCCCAGTCACTGGACCGCCCAAATATACTTTGCCCGCAACGTTATGCAGGTAGTTTACAGCGGGGTGCGCGTCATCGTCGGCACCGAACACCTTCTCGGCCTCGCGCGCCTTGTTCGGAGTCCAGCGATCGGTCACAGTCATGGTGCCCAGAATGACACCTTCCTGGTCGCGTAGCGCGATATCTTGACCCAGCTCGATCTGGTCGGCGAACTCTTCATTGACATCCAGCGTGATCGGCATCGGCCACAGGGTGCCATCGGCCAGACGCATGTTTTCGACGACGTTGTTGTAGTCCGCTTCGCTCAGGAAGCCTTTCAGCGGATTGAAACCGCCGTTCATCAGCAGTTCCAGATCGCAAATCTGCCGCGGGCTCAGGTCCCAGCTGGTCAGATCGGCGGCTTCCACTTTCAATTTTTGCGCCGACTCGTACGAAACGTACAGCTCGGTGATCGGTGCCAGATTACTTAACATCGTCATGGGAATACTCTTATCGAAGTGCGGTTTTACCGGTGATTCAGGGGTGTTCGAGGGCGCATTTGCCCCGGCTGCTTGCCGAAGTCCATATACATTCACAAAACAAAGGACGATATGCGCGGTTTTTGCGCGGATTGGAAGGATTTTCCAATACGCGTGCCGTTTCGCGATCATGTTCCCGCTGATGCGCGACAAACGGCTGGATTTTGCGCGTGTGTTCTTAAGCCGCCCTGTGAATGGCAAGTTCAGCGGCATCCGCCAACGGAAGGGCCAAGATGGGCTGGCTCACGCCCCGCAGGGTAAAGGAACGCATTTTGATCAGATCACTGTCGTGGCCCGCGGCGCGCAGCAGTTCTGCCGAAACCAATAGTTCGACTCCCAGCGCCTTGGTCTCACCTTCTAAACGGCTTGCCACGTTGACGGCGTCGCCGATAATCGTGCGAGCGGCATTGCCTGCGGCGCCAATTTCGCCGAGTACTAGATCACCTAAGTGAAGACCCATCCCGATACGAATCCGTGGACTGCCTTCGGCCTCAAGCTGCTGGTTAAAACGGTCTAATGCGCGGCTGACATCGGCGGCGGCCCGCAAAGCGGCCCGGGCGGAGCTTTCGGCATTGGAAGTTTCGAACACGGCCAAGAGACCGTCGCCCATGTATTTGTCGACGACACCGCCATCCGCCGTGATCGCCGGGACAATCGCATCAAAGAATCGGTTCAAAAGGAACACAATGTCATATGGCAATTGGCCAGTGGTTCGTGATGTGAAGCCGCGCATGTCCAGAAACAGAACCGCCAGTTTGCGCTCTTGCCCCTGACTGGCATGCGCCCGGCTGCGCCCGCCATCCGGACGGAACATGCGAAACGCGGTCAACGGTTCGGTTGGGCGAATCTGACAGGCCAGCCGTGCGCCTTCGGGTGCGCTGACCGCGGCGAGGCTGCGGGCTTCGACCTCGCTGGGGGCGGGCAGGTTGTCGCCGCCGTTCTCGACGATCACGCGGCAAGTGGTGCAGCGCCCCTTGCCTCCGCAAAGGGAGGTATGTGGAATGCCATTGGCTTGTGAAATCTCGAGCAGAGTCATGCCTTTTTCAGCTACAACCTCGGGGCCATCGACATACTTCACTCTGACCGAATGCCGGCGTCGCCATAGCTTGCGGATAAAATAGACAGTCAGAGAAACTCCCAAAGCCACCCCAAAGGCCGCCAGAGCATTGTTTTTGACGCTGAACATGGTCTGAAACGCTTCGGGTGACGGCCAGTTATAGTGTTCGATGTATTGGTCGCGCAAAAAAGGATCAGCGAAATCTGCCCAGATGCGCCGCCCCTCGGTCAGCAACCCGGCTAGGGCAAACGAGGGTACAAACACTGCCGCACCGATCAGATAGGGCACTAATCTGGGCCACCAGCGGGTCAGCCGCAGCCACATGTGCAGACCGATGCAACTGTGAACCCAGACCACCAGCAACAGGAGGCTCTGCGTCCAGATTGCCGAACTGGGCCACATCAGGGCGATGATATAGCCCATCTCGTCATTAACGTCATAGATCTCGTGAGCATAGCGCGTGTGCACGATGTGCGAGATCAGTTGCAATGGGATCAGCAGGCCCAGTCCCACCTGTAATGCCGTGCTGAACGGCATGCGCATGGTCCGGCGCTGGCTGATGGAATAGAGGGCCAGCCCGGCGTGAACGAACAGCGCCGTATACAGAATTACACTGCCAAGATCATGCCGAGTGACAAAATGGCGGCCATCCTGCATGGCATGCAAGTATTCGGTATGGAACAGGCCCAGTCCGATATTGATGAAGTGAAAGAAGGCAAATGCGAACAGGACCAGGCCGCTGCTGATCCTCAGCCGGGTTGCCCACCCGCCTTGCCATAACACGCTTTTCAATCAAGCCACCTGCATTCGCTTTGCTTGTTCCCTGAGTCTGGTACGGCAGCGCGAACGGGTCAAGCTATGGCTATACGTAGGGTGGTGTCCACGGGATGGCCAGAGTGTCCACGCGGATCAGGGCGGGAGTGAATTCGAAAAGAACAATGTGGCTGAGTTCTGGGCGCGTCCGTGAACTGTACATTAGACCGTCAGCCCCGATATCTCGAGCGCCGTCGGAAAAGTTCCAGGTCGGTGAAACGCCCTGTTTTTCGCGAACATCCTGCCAGACAATCGATGCGTCAGGTTGACCGCGCAGGTCGACCAGCCTCGCGTTTGAAATCTGAGCCTGTTGCAACACACGCGAAGGATCATTCGCAGAGACATAACGCCTGATGGCGACCCCAGCACCCTCGGCGCTGAGCGAGCAGTAAAGCGCAGCCTGTCCCGAATGATGAAAACGCCCCTCAGGCGCCCTTGCGGGGGCCAGAGGGGCGTCGATTTGCGAAAGGTAAAGAATTCTCCAGACCGGGCCGGAGAAATTCAGCATCGGTTACTCGTTCTCCGCTAAAAATCGTTCAGCGTCCAGCGCGGCCATGCATCCCATGCCGGCACTGGTGACCGCTTGGCGATAGATGTGGTCGGTCAGGTCGCCTGCGGCGAACACTCCGGGCACCGAGGTCTCGGTCGAACCCGGTTTGGTCACAACGTAACCGCCCATATGGGTCTCCAGCGAATCCTTGACCAACTCGTTGGCTGGCGCATGTCCGATTGCCACGAAAACACCCTTACAAGGGATTTCGGTGATCTCGCCGGTTTTAACATTCTTGACGCGGACGCCTTCGACGCCCAGAGGCGCATCTGTGCCGACAACTTCTTCCAGCTCATGGAACCACATCGGTTCGATCTTTTCGTGCTTCAGCAGACGGTCCTGCAGGATCTTTTCAGCCCGCAGTTCATCACGGCGGTGGATCAGAGTGACTTTGCTGGCGAAGTTGGTCAAAAATAGCGCTTCTTCGACGGCGGTGTTGCCGCCACCAATCACGACGATCTCCTGCCCGCGATAGAAGAAGCCGTCACAGGTGGCACAAGCAGACACACCAAAGCCCTTGAACTTCTCTTCCGACGGCAGTCCCAGCCATTTTGCGCGGGCACCCGTGGCCAAGATGACCGCATCGGCGGTGTAGGTTGTGCCATTGTCACCCTTAGCGGTGAAGGGACGTTTGCTGACGTCCAGATCACTTATGATGTCGCCGATGACCTCGCACCCCATCGCTTGCGCATGATCCTGCATCTTGACCATCAAATCAGGACCCTGAACTTCGGTAAAGCCGGGGTAATTCTCGACATCTGTGGTGGTGGTCAGCTGACCGCCGGGTTCGATGCCCTGAACCAGGATCGGTTCCAGCATCGCGCGGCTTGCGTAGACGCCCGCAGTATAACCGGCCGGTCCCGACCCGATGATCAGAACCTTAGTGTGACGTGTTTCGGCCATGGTACCCCCAACTCGATCTGCCTGATATGGGCGTGCAGCCCTTGGCGAATGGATATAGCGACCCCTGTGCCGCGCTTAAAGCCCCTTCCTGTTTGGCACCCGTTATGCGCCCGAGGAATGGCGATCAAAAAAGAACATTGAAAACAAACAATATTGCGCATACGCGAAAGATTATTGCGCATCCTTTGGGTGCTGATATAACAACCGAAAAATCAGGAGTATTTGATGGTCGCGATACGGCTGGACGAAATTGACCGCAAGATTCTGGCGGAATTGCAGGCAGACGGTCGTATGACCAACGTCGAGTTGGCAAAGCGTGTAGGTATTTCGGCCCCGCCTTGCCTGCGGCGTGTGCGAACGCTGGAAGAATCGGGCCTGATCCGTGGCTATCATGCCGACGTAAACTCGCGCGAGCTGGGGTTTGAAGTTCAGGTCTTTGCCATGGTCGGTCTGGAAAGCCAGGCCGAATCCGAGCTGAGCGCTTTCGAGGAACGCTGCCGCGAATGGCCTCTGGTCCGGGAATGCCATATGCTGAATGGCGAGGTAGACTTTATCCTGAAATGCGTGGCTCCGGATCTGAGCAGCTTTCAGCAGTTCCTGACAGGAGAGCTGCTAACCACGCCGAACGTGGCCAGTGTCAAAACCTCGCTTGTTATCCGCGGCGCAAAAGACGAGCCCGGCGTTCCTTTCGATGTTCTGGAAGAACGAATGAGCCGGACGGCGTGAACATCATTCTTTTTGCTTGAGGTTTTGCCGGTGGCAGAAGCGCTGCCACCGTAAGTGAAAGAATCCAACTTAGAATCAACTGCATGATGCCCCCACATTGCAGAACTTGTTACGTTTTAAGCGGTTATTGCATCCACCTCTCCGTCTCCGGCGCGCGGCATGGCCAGCGGTCCGAAATCGTTGAGTGTGTCAACATGCGCAAACAGGTTCATATAGATTGATTTCAGTGATTTGCTGACTGCGCGTATTGCGTTGATGCCCGGATGATAGGTTTCAAACTGCAAACCATCCACTTTGATGACCGAATGTTGCCTCAGACAGATGTGAAACAGCTCGATCGGAGTTGGCGGCAGAGTTTCGATGACGCTTGTGCCATCTTGAAATTCGTGTACCGGGGTCAGGACAGGCCCGCCTCCATGTAGGTGCCTGAGATGTGCAGGCGTACCCAGAAGGCGCGCGGACGGGCCGGCGATAACGCCCGACATAGGTTTTTGCATCCCGAATGTATCGGCCATGATCCGGGTCAGCGGCCTCGTGCGGCCTCGCGAATCTTCACGACCGGGAACCAGGGTGACAGACCCTTTCCACAGCACTGTTTCCGAGGCACCGTTATGTGTTTGAACGGTGTCGCCGGGCAGCAAGTCTTCTATCGCCGTTGGTCCGAATTCCGTTTCAACCAAAGATCCCCGAGTGAATGCGCAGAACGCGTCCTCGAACATTGGCAGCGCGGGCGCAATGTGACGCGTCTGCGCGACGTCTCCGTTTTTCATCAGCGTGCTGACTTCATACCGTCGTAACTGTGCCTTCGGCGTTGTTGTAGGTCTTGGCGCGTCCCTCAACATCGCCGAGGTTTCAATGGCATTCCTGGCAGCGCGCGATAAAGAATGTGGAATGGTCATGACTATTCCGTCCCCTCTAAAGTCCGCTCAGGCAAGCTGAACCCCCGTGCAGGCCCGCCTGATCGGTTTTATTATTGCCCGGAATGGAAATAGTGACCGCAAGACGACAAACGCGCGATGCGCTTGTCCTATTTGTTTTCTTTACGTTTTTGGTCAGCACCTTGACCCCCCAGACAAACTCATACAAACGCAGGCGAAATTGCCGGCGATACACGCTCCGAACCTGGTCCGCGCACAAATCCGGCGGCAGGTCGCGCAGCGGATCGGAGCACCCCTCCGTTGCGCGTCTTGTCCCCTGGATCCGGCAGCTTGGTTCCAAGGGTGTTGCGGATCAGCGTTGTGTCGCCAGACGGCGCACGACTCTGACCGATTGGCTAGAGACCCGTTTCCACGGCATTTCCAGCTGTTGCTTTCCAGTGGCCGCGATCACGGCGCTAAGAAAGCGTGATTTCATCTTCATGTTTTTTCCTGCTCGCTGTGGAGACTTTCGTCCCCTTTGTCTCTCGGATCCCAACGTGCCGTACCATTGCGGCGGCGATAAGGCTGATCCGGGATGAATTCGGGACACATGAAGGTTTGCGAATCCTCTCGGGTTGTGTTGTCGCGCCCTAGTGGAGAATCGGACGATAAACACCTGAGAGCGGACAATAATTGCCAAATTGTCAGGATTCAGAAGACACCAAAATTGTGGCGAAAAAGCGGCGAAACTGCCATATTTCAGGCTTGACCTTAAAGTTTTATGGCGGAAATCAGGCGGCCATAATCAGCTTCTTTGGCGTGGGTCGACCGTCGATAAGAGTAGAATCTTTCGGGGTCGGAGTAGGTGCAATGACGAGTCCATTCGGCTTGGCCGACACCTGCTTGGCGCAACCTGTGCAAGCCAAAACCCGGCAGGTCGAACTGCAGCCTGTCACCCTGCCCATTTGCAAAGAATTGAAGGTTTTCAGGAGAATCTGCAATGAATTCATCTAGAAAATCCGGCCCCACTTCGTAGGCTGACTGCGAGATCGAAGGGCCGATCACAGCCATGGTGTTTTCCCGCTTTGCGCCCAAGTTTTCCATCGCATCCAGCGTAGCCTCAAGCACACCGTCCAAAGCGCCACGCCAACCGGCATGCGCGGCCCCGATCACGTTCGCGTTAGTATCTGCGAACAGGACCGGCTGGCAGTCGGCTGTTAGGATCGTCAGGGCCAGCCCAGGTGTTGCCGTAACCACGGCATCAGCTTTGGGTTTGTCGCCATTTATAGGGGCATCCACGGTAAGAACAGTAGGCGAGTGGATCTGATGGATGCCGATCATCGCTTCGGGTTCGACCTCCATCGCGTCAGCCACACGTTTGCGATTGATCGCGACAACTTCGGTCTGATCGGAGGAACCGTAGCCGCAATTGAGGCCAGCAAAGATGCCCGAAGAAGCACCACCGCGGCGGCTGAAGAAACCGTGGCGCAGTGGATCCAGCAAATCTGAGGTCAGAATTTCCAAGGTCATGGCTCCAGTCCCGGTGGGGGTGAGGAAGGGGAAGGGTAGAGGCCCAGCACTTTGAACAGGTTTCCCATTTCCTCAGGGTGCGTCAACCGGCGATGTGCTGCAATCAGGTCATCCCGTTTTGATCCGTCAAGTTGTGCTGACAGAGTCTGCGCGCGGGTGGTGATCCCCAGCCGCTCAAGGAACACGCCTTGTGGCGTGAGGCGCGAATGGGCGCATCCGGCGGCGCGGGTCGCCAACGCCAGCGGTTCGAAGTCCACATGCGCCGTCAGGTCGGCCTGACCGGGCACGGCCAGAGGGTCCGCGCGTTCATGCGCACGCAACGCCTGAAATGTATCCCCCTGCGAATGCCAATCGCCGTAATCCACAATCACACCGGCACCACCATGCGTGGCGATTCGTCCCGCGATCACGGTGATGATGGGGATCGCCGCTGCACAAAGCTCGACAACGTCGCCGTCCTTGGTGTCGTCCAGCCGATCCTTCAGCGCCACCTGTTCGGCCAGAGGGCCCAGCCCCCAAATCAACGCGTTGCCTGCTGCGCCGATCAGCCGCTCTCGCCATCCGTTGCCGGTACGCTGGAACTGACGGATAGGCAGGGCGTCGAAGAATTCGTTTGCGATCAGAAACAGCGGAGCTTCGGGCAGATCCGCAACCGAGTCGATCCAGCGTGGATCATACCCCTTCAATGTCTGCGCCTGTATGCTTCGAAGAGTGGGTGAAACTTCGAGCAGCACGATCTCGGCGGCAACGTGAAACCCCGGTACACGGGACGTGGCGCGCAGTATATCCGCCATCAATGTTCCACGGCCGGGCCCGAGTTCGGCCAGTACGAAGTTGGGGGGATGCCCTTGATCCAACCAGCTTTGCGCCAGAGACAGGCCGATCAACTCTCCGAACATCTGGCTGATCTCCGGGGCGGTGATGAAATCCCCCTGCGTGCCCAGGGGGTCGCGGGTGGTGTAGTATCCATGCGTTGGATGCAGCAGGCAATCTGTCATGAAGTCGGCCACGCTCATCGGGCCGTCCTGCGCGATCCGCGCCAACAGATGATCCTGCAGACTCATGCTAACGATCTTGCACGCAAGGCGAACCATAAGCCAAGAGCGATCATTGGCAGCGACAGCAATTGGCCCATGGTTAGACCATAACCACCCACATGCCAGGCCAGCCCCAGCGGGTTGTCAGGGGAGATGAATTGCGCATCCGGTTGCCGGAAGAATTCAACAACGAACCGAGAACCACCGTAGCCCGCCAGGAACACGCCCATGATCAGACCGGGCTTGTGAAACGCGCCGCGCCGATAAGCGAGCCACAGCAGAAGGGCACCCAGGAAAAGGCCCTCTAACGCGGCCTCATATAGCTGCGATGGGTGCCGCGCGCACATCCCGGCCACTACACCGGGGCAATCCTGCGCCGCACCGCCGGGAAAGATCACAGCCCATGGCAATTCGCTGGGTCGACCCCACAACTCGGCATTGATGAAATTGGCCAGTCGCCCCAGCAATAGCCCCGGCGGCACTGTGTGAGCGATCAGGTCGGCCATGGAAAGAACAGGTATCTGATGACGCCGCGCGTAAAGAAAAGAGGCGATCACAACTCCCAACAGCCCGCCGTGGAACGCCATGCCGCCCTGCCAGACCTTCAGGATTTCCATCGGGTTCGAGAGGTAGTAGGCGGGCTGATAAAACAGCACGAAGCCAAGTCTTCCACCCAGAATCACGCCGAGGATGATCCAGGTGATCAGGTCTTCAAGCTGTTCAGGCTTCATTGGCGGTGTCGTGTTGGGCCACAAGGCAGGACGCCGCAGCGCCATCACCCCCATCCGCCATGCAATCAAGATGCCGGCGATATAAGCCAGTGCGTACCACCGCAGCGCAAGTTCCATCCCAAACAATGAGATCGAGAACAATTCGGGCGATAGATCGGGGAAATTCACAACAGCCTGCATGTGCGTCTCATTGCCCGGGGTTTGCAGGGCAAGTCAACCTTGAGCTCACGCTATTCTTTCCCCATATAGAGACCAACCGCGATTTCGGAGTAAAGCCATGCAAACCCGCAACAAGATTCTCGACGACGTATCCCAGCTGATGACCAACGCCATGGGCGTGGCACAGGGCGCGCGGGAAGAAGCGGAGAACGCAATGAAGTCGATGATCGACCGCTGGCTGGCCGACCGCGATTTCGTGACACGCGAAGAATTCGACGCCGTCCGCGCGATGGCTCAAAAGGCGCGCGAGGAAAACGCCGCGCTCGAAGCGCGCATCGCCGCGCTTGAGGCAAAGCTGGACAAGTAAAGCCAACGCGCTTTTTCGCGTTTGGTTTTGGCGTCAAAATTTGGAAACAAACACTTATGCCGCGCAATCCAGCCTTGGGTTGTGCGGTGTTGTGCATTTTGACGCCTCGCAGGGATTAATCAAGACAAAGCTGCCTACGGTGCCAATATTTTGATCGCCGTTGCCTTCTGTCCACAACTTATTGCTGTTATCCCCAATAAATAGGGTTGCCAGAACCCATCTCGCATCGCACCATATTTAGTACAGGCCTAAGGGGGAAGCCCGGCTTGTAGAGCAGGCAACTAGCGCTGGGGCGCTGCCAGCCCCGAAATGCTAGAGATTAGTGAGGTGGCATTATGGCCCTTTCCGAGCAGTTTCTCGAAGAAGACCTTCATCCGATCGATATTGTTGAACATCTTGCCGAACATCACGATTGGGACTTTGACCGGATCGGCGATGATCAGATTGCTATGGCTGTCGAAGGGCAGTGGCGCACATACTCGATCACTTTAGCCTGGTCAAACTATGACGAAACACTCCGAATGGTGTGCTCGTTCGAGATGGAACCTCCATCGGACCGTGAGACCGAGCTGTATGAGTTGCTGAACAAGATGAACGATCAGTGCTGGGCCGGTGCGTTTACCTATTGGGCCAACCAAAAACTGATGGTGTATCGTTATGGCCTGGTTCTGGCCGGTGGTCAGATGGCCAGCCCGGAACAGATCGACACGATGATCACCGCTGCCGTGCTGAGCGCCGAGCGCTACTACCCGGCGATCCAACTGGTCACTTGGGGCAACCGCACCCCCGAAGAAGCAATGCAAGTCGCCATTGCAGAGGCCTACGGCCGCGCGTAAAGCTTTGCCCCAAGCCGAATAAGGGGAGGGGCAATCATGGACATGTCACGCGTCGCCGAGCAGGGGCTGGTGCTTCTGGGATGCGGTAAGATGGGATCGGCCATGCTCGCCGGATGGTTGGAGCATGGCCTTCCTGCTTCCTCCGTCTGGGTGATTGATCCGCACCCCTCGGACTGGTTGAAGGCGCAGGGCGTCAATATCAATACACCATTGCCCGAAGCACCCGCAGTTGTGCTGGTGGCCGTCAAGCCTCAGATGATGGGCGATGCGCTGCCCGAAATCAAAGCGCTTGGCGGTGGCGGAAGCCTGTTTGTCTCGGTCGCAGCGGGTACCTCGATTGCTACATTTGAATCTGTATTGGGAGAGGGTACTCCCATTGTGCGGGCCATGCCGAACACACCAGCCGCGATCCGGCAGGGGATAACGGCACTGATCGGCAACGCAAATGCCACGGACGCAGATGTTGCTCTGGCAGAAAACCTGTTGTCCGCAATTGGTGAGACCGTCCGCCTAGAGGATGAGGAGCAAATGGACGCGGTCACCGGTCTTAGCGGCTCGGGCCCCGCCTATGTGTTCCATTTGATTGAGACGCTGGCTGCCGCCGGCCAGGCGCAGGGCCTATCGCACGAGCTGGCGATGAAGCTGGCCAAATCCACGGTGGCTGGGGCTGGGGCATTGGCGATGGCCGCCGAGGAAGACCCGTCGCAGCTGCGCATCAACGTGACCTCGCCCAATGGCACCACCCAAGCCGCGTTAGAGGTGCTGATGCACGAGGAGGAGGGCTTCCCCGACCTGCTGCACCGCGCTGTCAAAGCCGCAACCGACCGATCCAAGGAGCTATCTCGTGAGTGAGATTACATTCGAAGACTTCCTCAAGGTCGATATCCGCGTGGGTGAGGTGATCCGCGCCGAGCCTTACCCTGAGGCTCGCAAACCGGCGATCAAAATGTGGATCGACTTTGGCGATGAGATTGGCGAGCGGAAAACCTCGGCCCAAGTTACTGCGCACTACGATCCGGCAAAGCTGGTGGGGAAGCAGGTGATGGCCGTGGTAAACTTCCCTCCACGTCAGATCGGCCGGTTCATGTCCGAGGTTCTGGTTCTGGGCTTGCCAGATGAGAATGGCGAGGTTGTCTTGATCGGACCCGATGGTGAAGTTCCCATCGGTGGTCGGATGCACTGAAGAAACTGCTGATTACCCGTCCTCTGCCGAACCTGATCTAGCCGCCAACCGCCTCGCGCCAGTGCTTGCGGCAGAGTGAGATGTAAGTTTCATTCCCGCCGATCTGCACCTGCGCGCCTTCGGTGATCGTGTTGCCGTTCTCGTCCTGTCGAATCACCATCGTCGCCTTGCGCCCGCATTTGCAGATCGTGCGCACTTCGCGCATTTCATCGGCCAGCGCCAACAGGGCCGCAGAACCTGGAAACAGCCTCCCCTGAAAGTCGACACGCAGGCCATAAGCCAATACAGGTACCTTCAGGTCATCCACAGCACGGGCCAGTTGCCAGACTTGTTCTTCGGTCAAGAACTGCGCCTCATCCACGAATACACAGGCGATTTTGCCCTGCCTCAGCCGTGCTTCGATCATCGCGAATACATCGTCTTCGGTCGCAAAGGTATCTGCATCGGCGGAAATGCCGATACGTGAGGCGATCTTTCCCACACCGGCACGCCCGTCCAGCGCGGCGGTCATCAGATAGGTGTCCATGCCCCGCTCGCGATAGTTGTGCGAGGCTTGAAGCAACACGGTCGATTTGCCCGCGTTCATGGTGGAATAATTGAAGTAAAGCTTGGCCATGCGTCTGGGTCTAAATCGCCAGACCAGTGTGAGCAAGGCACCAAAAGTCGTAAAGGAAGCGACGTCGCCATTGTCGTTGCAGAGGCAGAGCGTACGCTCAAAGGGGATGGATCCCCCACGCCAACAACAGCGACGCCGTCGGCCAACATGCGGCCTATACAGAACGAGGTTAAAATTGCACCCCGAGAACACTCGTTACCGGCCAGAATGGCCGCCACTCACTCACAAAACCCCTGCATTTCTGAGGGATAGCTAATATATGACATTTGAACTATGACTCGAGTATGGGAAAATTCCTGTCCCTTTCCCCCACAGTGGCAGATGTTGTGGGTGAGGCAGGCAGAAAAGGTGAAAATATGGCAGATATCGGGGCCTATCTGAAAAAGCACACAGAAGCGTTGGTCAAAGACGTCGGCATTGAATCTGCCTGCGAGATCACCGGTAAATCCAAAGCGACCCTAGGCCGGTATTATTCGGACAATGCCGAGCACACCGATCGGTTCATGCCTGTGGACGCCGTGGCCCGTCTTGAAGCGGTGTCGACCTTCCCGCATGTCACTTCGGCGCTGGCGGACCTCAAGAATATCACCCTCTCCTACGACGGTCGCAACACCGATACCCCTCGCACCGGCGGCGTCAATTCGGACGTTATCGCGCTAAGCCAGCGGTTCGCGATGCTGATGACCGAATATCAAGCCGCGATCGAAGACGGCATCATCACCGTTAACGAGGCCAAGCGCCTGCTGAAAGAAACCAGCCTGCTGCAACAGGTGTTGATCGAGATGAAGCTGCATCTGGAAGAGGAAAGCGTGAGCTGAGGCTAACCACTCCGCATGGTCGAGGCACTTTTCGTTGCGCCGACAGGGGTAGTTTATGACAAGTGACCGTTCTGGCGGATGGCTAAGCCCAACCAAGTTGCTTCAATGAGTGAGCGTCATTCCAGATTTTGGTCATATGATTGATTTTGTCGCCGTCGAATTCCATCGCATAGACATAGTCAGCCGCCAGTTTTTCACCTGTCGCCGGCACTGGTCCGTCGACTGAATGCGTCCCGTGGAAAACGGCAAAGACGTTTACAATCCCTCGTTCATTGTCAGTTGCAAATGACTTGAGTTCGTAGTGCCCATCCGGGATCGGCGTTAGAAGACCTTGCATCCAGTCTGCGTAGCCTTCCAGCGTGTTCAGTTCAGACAGGGTGTCAGCCTGCGCCGAGAATGTCGCGCCTTCATGGCAGTATTCTTTGCATGCATCCCAGCCTTTTCCTGTGTCGCAAGCTTCAAAAAACTGCCGCGCTGTTGCTTCTATGGACATTGTTTCCCCCCAAACATATTCCTTAGTAACATTCCAACCAATCAAACTGGCTGTGTGGGCAGGATATGTGCGGTGGTCGTTTTTTCAAAACGATTTCCATTTTTCTACTGCACGAGTGAGCCGAAAGGGCAGTGTCATTGCTACTGAAAACACTGGTTCGAATGAATTACTTCACCCTCAACTACGGATTACGAAACGCCATCTCATAGGCGGTTGGCCCAGTGACCTTAGGGTTTCTGCGCAAAGCGGTTTCAGGACCGGTAGAATTGCCAAGCCTATTCAAAGGCAACAAAACTATCCGTGCCGTTTCACGATCACCGATCCGACCGAATACCCGGCACCGAAAGAGCAGATCAGGCCAAGATCTCCGTCAGTGAGGTCATCGGAATACTTGGAAAACGCGATGATCGACCCGGCCGAGGACGTGTTGGCATAGTCCTGCAGAATGTTGGGTTGCTCAACGGCCTCGGGTTCGCGGCCCAGTACTTTCTTGCCAATGAAATCGTTCATCGTCTTGTTGGCTTGATGAAGCCACAGGCGTTTCAGGTCTCCATTGGTCACACCCTCGGACTCCATATGATCCGAGATGTGTTTGCTGACCATCGGCAGCACTTCCTTGAATACCTTTCGGCCGTTTTGCATGAACTGCATGTCACGTCTGTCAACCACTCCGTCTGGGCGTGAGCGTCGCAAGAAGCCGTTATTGTTGCGGATATTGTTTGAGAAGGACGTGGCACAGCGGGTCGAGAGGATCTCGAAATGCGGGCCTTGGGCGTCTTCGATCCGTTCGATCAGAGTTGCCGTTGCCACGTCGCCGAAGATGAAATGACAATCGCGGTCGCGCCACTCCAGATGGCCCGAGCAGATTTCAGGGTTCACCACTAGCGCCGAACGCACCGAGCCTGAGCGGATCATATCCGCTGCCGCTTGAATGCCGAATGTGGCCGAGGAACAGGCAACGTTCATGTCGAACCCAAAGCCTTTGATCCCTAACTCCTGCTGAATCTCGATCGCAATCGCGGGATAGGCGCGTTCGTGGTTGGACGCGGCGCAAATCACCAGATCGACATCTTCGGCACTGCGCCCCGCCTGTGCCAGCGCTTTTTTGCAGGCGTCCACGGCCATCTCGGTCATGATGCCCGGTTCATCGTCGTTGCGCTGGCGCAGCAGGGGGTGCATCACGTCCGGGTCCAAAACGCCGGATTTGTCCATCACGTAACGGTTCTGGATACCCGACGCCTTGAGAATGAACTCTTCAGAGGAATGCTGCATCGGCTCCATCTCACCGGCCGTTATTGCGACTGCATTTTCAGCGTTCTGCTTGTCAGCATAGGCGTTGAAGGCGGCGACAAGCTCGGCGTTACTGATGATGTTCTCGGGCGTGAAAACACCTGTGCCGGTGATAGCGGGCGTATACATGGCTGGTCCTGAAGGTTTCGAATCCGATTAAGATGCAGTCACAACAAGATTTGATCAAGGGAAGGTGACCCAAGGGAATATACTGAAAGCGATCAAATTCAATTTCACATCTTGAATAGTTCGGAAATCGAAGTATATGGCGCTTCGCATGTGCACGGAGCCCCCGCAATGTCAGAAGATATCAGTGCCAGACTTGGCCGTCTCAGCCCCGAAATTCAGTCAATCATGGGTGTGTATGCCCTATACTGGAAGCTTGAAGAGACGTTCGATTGCATCGAAACGGACCTGAGCCATCCGGAATGTCATATGCTGATCAAACTCGATCAGCCAAAGCGTATGGGCGTTCTGGCCGCAGACATGTTGAGCGTTCCGTCGACCATAACTGCCACGGCGGATGGCCTTGAAAAGGCCGGGTACCTGACCCGAGAGCGTGACCCCGAAGACCGCCGGGCTTGGCTGTTAGTTCTGACCAAACAAGGCGAAGAAGCGCGTAATATGCTGGTGTCCGAAGCCGGAGAGTTGTTCCACCGTGCCTCGGGTCTGAATGCAGAAGAAACTGCCGAATTCGCGCGGCTGGCCCGCAAAATCCGAGACAACGTCCTGAAAACTGGAATTCCCGAGGGATTGACGAAATGAAACTCCTCTCTTTTCTAAGTGCGGCTCTGATCGCGCTGACAACTTCTGCTGTGGCGCAGGATACGGCGAAACCTGTCAAACTGATGCTGGTGCAGGAAACTACACCGGGGTTTTCGCGTCAGTTCTTTGGTCGCGTGGCGGCCCGACAGACCGTTGATCTGGCCTTTCAGGTCTCGGGCCAAATTGTCGAGATGCCGGTAACTGAAGGCTTCGTGATCCCCAAGGGTGAGTTGATCGCCCAGCTGGATCAGGCGCCGTTCCAGCGCCGGTATGACCGCGCGGTCCTGCAAAAGGATCAGGCCGACCGTACTGTGGCCCGGTTGTCGCGTCTGCGGGGGACGACCGCCAGCCAGGTAGCGGTGGACGACGCCGAGACCGAGGCGCAGCTGGCCGATATCGCTGTTCGGGATGCCGAATACGATCTGGAACATGCCACTTTGACAGCACCGTTCGATGCGCTGGTGTCAAGCCGGGCGGTCGAAGCCTTCACAACAGTGTCCGCTGGGGCGCCGATCGTGCGTATCCACGACATGTCAGAACTGCGGATCGAGGTCGATGTACCCGAGATTCTTTTCCAGCGTTCAGGTCAGGAAGAAGACATCAAAATCACTGCGAAATTCCCGGTCAGTGATGAAGTCTTTCCGTTGCAAATCCGCGAGTTCGATGCCGAAAGCTCTACCGTCGGGCAGACCTTCCGCATCCAGTTTGGCTTGACCCCGCCCGAGGGGTTACAAATCTTGCCTGGTTCTTCCGTGACCGTGAATGTTCAGGTTCAGGATGATCAAACCGGCATCGTCATTCCCGCCTCAGCAATTGTTGCGAACGCCGATGGTGCGCTGGGCGTCATGGTGTTTTCGCCAGTTGGAGCTGATGAAGGCACTATTCGTCTCGTCCCTGTGACCATTGAACCCACTCAGACCGGCGATGTCCGGGTACTGACCGGGCTGTCAGATGGCGACGAAATTGTGGTCGCTGGTGGCAGTGCCTTGACCGACGGTCAGGCTGTGCGCCGCTTTACTGGCTTTGCAAACTGAGGGCAGTCAGATGAACATCGCGCGCGCCTCTATCGACCGGCCGATTTACACATGGCTGATCATCCTGATTGCCTTGTTTGGAGGCATTTGGGGATTTTTGTCTCTGGGCCGACTCGAAGATCCGGCCTTCACCATCAAGAACGCCGTCATTGCGACTCAATACCCCGGCGCCACTGCGGAAGAGGTGGCACTGGAAGTCTCTGAGCCGCTTGAATCGGCCATCCAGCAGATGGGTGAAGTCGACACGATCACTTCGGTCAACCAACCAGGTTTCTCGCTGATCGAGGTCGAGATCAAATCTACCTATGACGGCACCGAGTTGCCTGGAATCTGGACTAAGTTGCGTGCCAACGTACGCGATGCCGCGCGAACGTTACCCTCGGGGGTGGGCCAGCCGTTGGTCAATGACGGGTTCGGCGACGTGTTCGGTTTGTTCTATGCGGTCACCGCCGAAGGTTTTTCTGACGCCGAGAAACACGAACTCGCCACCTTCCTTCGGCGTGAGTTGCTTACCGTACCCGGTGTAGCGGATGTCGAGGTCACGGGCCTGCCGGAAGAGGCGATCTTTGTCGAACCGGACCTCGCCATTTCCGTGAATCAGAACGTGCCAATCACAGTCATAAATGAGGCCATCGCAAACGCGGACTCCGTGAATGCTTCGGGTTCGGTTCGGTCGGAAAATGACCGCACCACGATCCTGACCGCCGAAGGATCGGACACAGTGTCGGCCATTGCTGGGTTGTCACTGGGGTCTCAAGGACAGGTGATCAACCTGTTCGACACGTCAGAAGTATACCGGGGCCGCCAGACAGACCCAGAAGTTATGATCCGGTTCAACGGCACCGAAGCGTTCACGCTGGGCATCGCGGGCCTGTCGACCGAGAACATCGTCGAGGTCGGTCATCGCGCCGATGCCAAGTTCGCCGAATTGGATTCACAGATTCCTTTCGGCGTTGAAATCCTGCCCATTTACCAGCAGCACGTGGTGGTCGAACAGGCGTCGAACGACTTTCTTGTGAACCTGGCGATGTCGGTCTCAATCGTGGTTGCGGTGCTGGCAATCTTCATGGGCTGGCGCGCGGCTATCGTTGTGGGCACGACCCTGTTGCTGACGGTGGTTGGTACGCTGCTGTTCATGTCGATCTTCTCGATCGAAATGGAGCGGATTTCGCTGGGAGCTCTGATCATTGCGATGGGGATGCTGGTGGACAACGCCATTGTGGTCGCCGAAGGCATGCAGATAGCCATGCTGCGCGGAAAGAATTCGCGTGATGCAGCGGACGAGGCAGCCTCGAAGACGCAAATCCCGCTGCTGGGGGCTACGGTCATCGGCATCATGGCGTTTGCAGGGATTGGTCTGAGCCCGGACGCGACGGGGGAGTTCCTGTTTTCGCTGTTTGCGGTGATCGGTATTTCGTTGTTGCTCAGCTGGGTGCTGGCGCTGACGGTGACGCCGTTGCTGGGACACTACTTCTTTAAGCAAGGGAAAGAAGGTTCGGCCGATGCCTATGGCGGCATCATGTTCCGCGTCTATGGCGCTATTTTGCGCTGGGCGCTTCGCTTCCGTTGGCTTGTGATCGCCGCGCTTTTGGGTGTGACAGTCGCATGTTTTGCAGGGTTCGGTCTGGTCAAGCAGCAGTTCTTCCCTGACTCGAACACGCCGTTGTTCTTTGTGCATTACAAGTTGCCGCAAGGGACAACCATCGCGCGCACAGCTCAGGACATGGAGGTTTTTGAAGATTGGTTGGCTGATCGAGACCATGTTGTTTCGGTGACTACGTTTGCGGGGCAGGGCGCGACCCGGTTTCTGCTTACTTACTCGGCCGAAGATCCGAACCCGAGCTATGGGCATATGATCATCCGAACGGAATCGCTGGATGACATTCCGCCTCTTCGAGCAGAACTGGAAGCCTTCGGGAAAGCTCAATTCCCGGAGGGAGAATTCCGCACCCGGCGCCTGATCTTCGGTCCCGGCGGCGGTGACCCGATACAAGCGCGGTTCTCGGGTAGCGATCCGGCGGTGTTGCGTGAGCTGGCCGACGAAGCAGTTTTGAAAATGCGCGAAGCTTCCCCCAATGCGCTGAACGTCTATCACGACTGGCGAGAGCAGGAGTTGGCCGTCCAACCGATCTACGCGACCGAGCGTGCCCAGACCGCGGGCGTATCCCGCGAAGACATTGCGGCCACGCTTCAGTTCTCGACAGATGGGATTACGGCTGGGGAATTCCGCGAGCGAGATCGCCTGATACCCATCATCCTGCGCCGCCCCGTGGACGGGGATTACTCGATCGTCGATCAGGTCGTGTACTCGGATGAATCTCAAAGATTTGTTCCGATCGAGCAAATGGTCGATGGGTTCGAATACAAGCCGCTCAACACACTGGTGCATCGTCGCGACCGGGTGCTGACGATCACGGTGGGAGCCGATATCCCTGCCGATATGACGGCAGCGCAGGTGCATTCCGAAGTGCGCGAGGCCATCGAAGACATGGAACTGCCGCCAGGTTATCGGATGGAATGGGGTGGTGAGTTCGAAAACGCGGGCGATGCAAACGAAAGCCTCGGGCGCCAATTGCCGCTCAGCCTGCTGATCATGGTGCTTATCTCGGTGCTGATTTTCAATGCGATCCGCCAGCCCATCATCATCTGGTTGCTGGTGCCGATGTCGGTGAACGGCGTCGTGATCGGACTGCTGGGCACCGGATTGCCGTTCACCTTTACGGCACTGCTGGGGCTGCTCAGCCTGTCGGGGATGTTGATCAAAAACGGCATTGTGCTGGTCGAGGAAATCGACCTGGTCCGCGAAACCGGCAAACCCTTGCGTGAGGCGATCGTCGAGGCCTCGGTCTCGCGTCTGCGCCCTGTGATGCTGGCGGCGATCACCACCATTCTGGGCATGGCACCGCTGCTGACGGATGCGTTCTTCCGCTCGATGGCGGTGACGATCATGGGCGGTCTGGCCTTTGCCACGATCCTGACAATGGTTGCAGCGCCGGTCTTTTACCTCGTGTTCTTTGCACGGGATGAAAAACGCGAGGCCGCTGAAACCTGACATGCGCCGGGCGGCTGTTTCAGTCGCCCGGATCTTCTGCCGGGTTGTAGTGGTAGTAGAAACAGGACAGCTTGTTGCCGTCGGGATCGCGCAGATAGGCGACGTAGAAATCGGGTGCATAGTAACTACGAACGCCCGGGCCACCTTCGTCGGCGCCGCCATGTTCCAGACCGGTGGCGTGAAACCGCCTGACCTGCGCGGCGCTGTGGGCAGGGAACGCTATCATCGTCCCATTGCCAGCGTCGGCAGTGAGCCTGTCAAAGGGCTTGCAAACCCAAAATCCGGTTCCGGCGTCAGGGTCTGTTCCCCAGCCGGCCCGGCCTTCGGTCCATCCCGGAAGGCGCGGTTGCTCCAAAACGGAAAAGATCGCGTCATAGAACCGGATAGCCCTCGGCAGATCGTTGGTACCGTATGTGGTGTAAAGGCGCACGGTTCCCTCGCTTAGCTCAGGCCAGCATGATGGGGCCTGCGAACGCGCAGGCAAAGCGAAAAGAGTACCGAAATCCGTGCTAGATTAATGGGATCAGCGGTACGTCACATGCAGCCAGCGTCATCAAGGCGGCGAGAACCATATACCTGCGCATTTCTTTTTCCTTCTGCCCGATTGCAGAAACGATGCGCGCCCGAAGACACAAGGTCAACGGGCGCGCGAAATGTGTGGCTTTGCAAGCGGGTTCAGGCCGGTCAGCCTTGCAGCGACTTCACCTCGACATCCCCTTCGGCCTGCGCCTTGATCGCCAGCGCTGCGGCATGGCTTGCGGCGGCGGTGGTGAAGTAGGGGATCTTGTCATACAGAGCGATCGAGCGGATGGACTTGCTGTCCTCGACCGCCTGCGCGCCCTCGGTGGTGTTCATCAGCAGTTGCACCTGACCGTCTTTCAGCATGTCGACGACGTCCGGACGGCCTTCGTAGACCTTGTTCACCACGTCGCAAGGCACGCCTTGATCCGCCAGCCAGCTTTGTGTGCCACGCGTCGCGACCAGAGTGAAACCCTGTTCGACCAGCACCTGAGCGGCTTCCAGCATCGCAGGGGTCTTGTCGGCATCCTTGATCGAAATAAAGGCGCGACCCGAAGACGGCAGCACCATACCGGCCCCCATTTGCGCTTTGAGGAAAGCGCGAGGGAAGTCACGGTCCCAGCCCATGACCTCACCGGTCGAGCGCATTTCCGGGCCGAGGATCGTATCGACGCCGGGGAAGCGGGCGAAGGGCAGCACGGCCTCTTTCACCGAGAACCAAGGCATGTCCGGATCGGCCAGCGTCATCTGGTCAGCAATCTTGGTGTCCTTGCCTTCCTGATACGGTGGGCGCATCGGGAAGTTCGACAGTTTCTCACCCGCCATGACGCGCGCAGCAATCGAGGCAATCGCGCTGTCGGTTGCTTTGGCGACAAACGGCACGGTGCGCGAGGCGCGCGGGTTCACTTCGATCAGGTAGATCTCACCATCCTTGATCGCGAACTGAACGTTCATCAGGCCGACCACGTTCAACGCCTTGGCCAGTTTGAACGCCTGTTTCTTAATCTGCTCTATGATCTCTTTCGACAGCGAGTAGGGTGGCAGCGAACAGGCCGAGTCGCCCGAGTGCACTCCGGCCTCTTCGATATGCTGCATGATGCCTGCAACATGCACGTCGGTCCCGTCACACAGAGCATCTACGTCCAGTTCAACCGCGCCCGCCAGATAGCTGTCCAGCAGAACTGGGCTGTCGCCCGAGACCACGACGGCCTCGTTGATGTAGCGCCGCAGCTGATCCATATCGCGCACGATCTCCATCGCACGACCGCCCAGAACGTAGGAGGGGCGGATCACCAGCGGGAAGCCGATTTCTTCTGCGATTTCAAGCGCCTGTTCATCGGTCGAAGCGATGCCGTTTTTCGGCTGCTTAAGGCCCAACTCGTTAACCAGCGCCTGGAAGCGTTCCCGGTCTTCGGCCAGGTCAATTGCGTCGGGCGTGGTGCCGAGGATCGGAATGCCTTCGGCTTCAAGCGCGTTGGCCAGCTTCAGCGGAGTCTGACCGCCGAATTGAACGATGACGCCGTGCAGCGTGCCGTTTTCCTGTTCTTTCGTCAGGATTTCCATGACGTGTTCAAAAGTCAGCGGCTCAAAATACAGGCGGTCCGAAGTGTCATAGTCCGTCGATACCGTCTCAGGGTTGCAGTTGACCATGATGGTCTCATAACCCGCGTCGGTCAGCGCAAAGCAGGCGTGACAGCAGCAATAGTCGAACTCGATGCCCTGACCGATCCGGTTTGGGCCGCCGCCGAGGATGACGACCTTTTTGCGGTCGCTTGGACGTGCCTCACACTCGACTTCGCCCATCATCGGGGCTTCGTAGGTCGAGTACATATAAGGTGTCTGCGCTTCGAATTCGGCGGCGCAGGTGTCAATGCGTTTGAACACGGCCTTGACGCCAAGGTTCCGACGTGCGCGGCGGACGTTGTCTTCGTCACGGCCGGTCAGGTTGCCCAGACGTGCGTCGGTGAAGCCCAGCATTTTAAGCTTGCGAATACCATCTTCAGTGACCGGCAGGCCGCCTTTGCGCACCTGACGCTCGGCTTCGATGATTTCTCGGATACGGGCGAGGAACCACGGGTCGAATTTGGTGACGCCGAAGATCTCGTCATCGGACAGACCGTGACGCATCGCTTGCGCAATCGTGCGCAGGCGGTCTGGCGTCTGTTGGCTGATCGCTTTGATCACGGCAGCCTTGTCGTCCGCTTCTTCCCAAACACCGACGTTCAGGCCGGGGATTTCGATTTCGTCAAAGCCGGTCAGGCCCGATTCCATGGAGGCCAGAGCCTTTTGCATCGATTCGTGGATGGTCCGGCCGATCGACATAGCCTCGCCCACCGACTTCATCGCGGTGGTAAGGTAGGGCTCGGAGCCCGGGAACTTCTCAAACGCGAATTTCGGGATCTTGGTGACGACATAGTCGATGGTTGGCTCGAACGACGCGGGCGTGACCTTGGTGATGTCGTTGTCCAACTCGTCCAGCGTGTAGCCGACGGCCAGCTTGGCGGCGATCTTGGCAATCGGGAAACCTGTTGCCTTGGACGCCAGAGCGGACGAGCGCGAAACGCGCGGGTTCATCTCGATCACGACCATACGGCCATCATCGGGATTGATCGCCCACTGAACGTTCGAACCACCGGTCTCGACGCCGATCTCGCGCAGAACAGCGATCGAGCCGTTGCGCATGATCTGGTATTCCTTGTCGGTCAACGTCAGGGCAGGGGCCACTGTGATCGAGTCACCCGTGTGCACGCCCATCGGGTCGACGTTTTCGATGGAGCAGACGATAATCGCGTTGTCAGCGGTGTCGCGCACCACCTCCATCTCGTATTCTTTCCAGCCCAGCAGGCTTTCATCGACGAGGATCTGGTTGACCGGCGAGGCATCCATGCCCGAACGGCAAAAATGGATATAATCCTCGCGGTTATAGGCCACTCCGCCGCCGGTGCCGCCCAGAGTAAAGGCGGGGCGGATGATGGCGGGCAGACCGATTTCTTCAAGCTCATCAAGTGCCATTTGCACGCCCGCGTCCAGATCGGTGGAACCGTCTTCACGCTTGGGTGCGGTCACGATGGTCGCCTTGGGGTTTTCCAGACCCAGCCGGTCCATCGCCTCGCGGAACAGGGCGCGGTCTTCGGCCATTTCGATGGCGTCGCGCTTGGCGCCGATCATCTCAACGCCGAACTTGTCCAGCACGCCCATCTCTTCCAGCGCCAGCGAGGTGTTCAGGCCGGTCTGCCCGCCCATCGTGGGCAGCAGGGCGTCGGGGCGTTCTTTCTCGATGATCTTGGCGACAACTTCGGGGGTGATCGGCTCGATATAGGTGGCGTCCGCCAACCCGGGATCGGTCATGATCGTGGCAGGGTTTGAGTTCACCAGGATGACCCGGTATCCTTCTTCGCGCAGCGCCTTGCAGGCCTGAGCGCCGGAATAGTCGAACTCGCAAGCCTGACCGATAACAATGGGGCCCGCCCCGATGATCATGATCGACTGGATGTCGGTTCTTCTGGGCATGGCCTGGTTCCTTCGATTGTTCGCGAGTCAGGGCACCCCCGAGCGCCCAAATTGTCCTGCGTTATAGGGACCGCGCGAAAAGGTTCAAGAGGTATCGGAAACGGGAATGAAATTGCCGCTTTCCCCTCTTTCCCTTGTCGCCGTAATCTCTATACCGCGCAGCACGGCAAATGAGGATGCAATTGCGTATTCGTTTTGATCAGGGGCCGGCCGGACCCGGAACAAGTTTCGACCGGCCAGCGGAGGTTATCCGTGCCGACACAGCGGAAGAGGTGCCCCAAGCGATGGAGGCGCTGGATGAGGCGCGCGCCGAGGGTGCGTGGCTGGCGGGTTATGCCAGTTATGAGTTGGGTTACGCGCTTGAGCCCCGGTTGTCGAACCTTATGCCAAGTGGGCGGCGTCTGCCCCTGCTGTGTTTCGGGGTCTATGACGAACCCACGCAGCGCGATCTTCCCCCTGCGTCTGGTGGTGTGAAGAGTTTCGAGCCCCGCTGGGACGAAGCGCGATACACGCGCGCCTTCCGTCAGGTGCATGATGCAATCGGTGCAGGAGATATCTATCAGGCCAACCTTACCTTTCCGATTGACCTGAGCGTCGACGGGGACAGTGCGGCGCTCTATGCCGCGCTGGCCGCAGGTCAACCGGTTGGCCACGGAGCACTGGTCGAGCAGGACGGTCTGCCCGATCTGCTTAGCCGTTCGCCCGAGCTGTTCTTTCGTACCGATGCAGACCGGAGTATCGAAACCCGCCCGATGAAAGGCACACAGCCACGTAGCGATGATATGGCCGAGGACGCACGCCGCCGGGCTTTCTTGTCGACGGATGAAAAGAACCGGGCCGAGAACCTGATGATCGTCGATCTTCTGCGCAACGATATCAGCCGCGTCGCACTACCCGGTTCCGTGAAGGTGCCCGAGCTGTTCAAGGTCGAGACCTACGCCACCGTGCATCAGATGATCTCGTTGGTGCAGGCGCAACTGCATCTGGGGGCGGAACTGTCCGATATTCTGTCGGCGCTGTTCCCATGTGGTTCGATCACCGGTGCGCCCAAGATTCGCGCGATGGAGATTTTGGCTGATCTCGAACCCTGGTCCCGTGACATCTATTGTGGCGCCATCGGCTGGGCAGCACCCGACGGACGGTCCGAATTCAACGTGGCAATCCGAACGCTGACTGTCGAGGATGGCAAGGCCACCCTGAACGTGGGTGGCGGCTTGGTCTGGGACAGCACGGCCCCATCGGAATATGAGGAAGCGCTATGGAAAGCTCGCTTTGCCCACCAGCTGATTCTGACTTCCGCATAATCGAAACACTGGCGTTCCGGCCTGATCAGGGATTTGTGCGTCGCGATCGTCATCTGGCCCGCATGGCGCGCTCGGCGGAAGCGTTCGGTATTCCTTTCGACGCCGGTCTTGCTGTTGAGCGCCTGAACAGTGTTGGGGACGAGATGCCTTTGCGGTGCCGGTTGACGCTGGCGACCGACGGTCAGCAGGACGTGACGACCGGGGTACTGACTGAGAACCCTCCGGTCTGGCGGGTGGCCCTTGCTGAGACGCGTCTAACCGCGTCGGACATCTGGCTGCAGCACAAGACCACACAGCGCGCGATTTACGACGCTGCCCGAGCGGGACTGCCAAAAGGGATCGACGAGCTTTTCTTTCTGAACGAACGCGATGAGTTGTGCGAAGGCACGATTACCAACTTGTTTCTACACATGCACGACGGTCGTTGCCTGACGCCCTCTCTATCTAGCGGCGTCCTGCCGGGTATCCTGCGCGAAGAACTACTGGATAATAAACAGGTTACCGAAACCACCCTGACCTTGACCGACCTGAAAAACGCATCAAAAATCTATCTGGGAAATTCGTTGCGTGGTCTAATCCGGGCGGAGTTGGCAGTACAGTGAGCAAACAAACCGATTGGGTGGACAGCACAGTCCCGCATCTGCGATTGCGACTGGAATTCGGGCTGTTCTTCATGGCTGTGCCAGTGCTGATTGCGGTGTTTTTCCCTCCCAACTGGATGTTCCCGTCGCTCTTTGCCTTCACGGCCGTCGGCATCGTACTTCTGCACTCCACGCCGGGCTTCGCCTGGGCCGAGCTGCGGTACAATTGGCGCAACTGGTCCTGGCGTGAAGTTGCGTTGTTCGCGGTCGCGATGACCACTTTCTGCGCCGCGCTTGTGATGGCCACACGACCCGAGGCGGCGTTTTTTCTGCTGCGCAATAGACCTGAATTCCTGCTGGTCATCTGGCTCGGTTACCCGCTGCTGTCGGCCCTGCCGCAAGAATTACTGTTCCGATCTCTATTCTTTCGTCGCTATCACGCGATCCTGCCGAACGGACGGGCGGCCTATCTGCTAAACGCGGCGCTGTTTTCTTTGGCTCACCTGATGTACTGGAGCTGGATTGTCGCCGTCATGACCTTCGCCGGAGGGCTGTTGTTCACTTGGGCCTACCGCAAGCGCGGATCGTTTTTTTATGCGGTCTTGTTGCACGCGATAGCTGGTAACATCATCTTCGCCGCCGGTCTCGGCGTCTATTTCTATTCTGGCAACGTGCAAAGGCCGTTTTGAGCGGTATACCCGCCTTGACTTTCGCTGCCTGACGGGGTGTATCGGCGCGACGAATTCTGCGCCCGAAGGGATATGATCCATGCACGCCTATCGCAGCCACACCTGCGCCGCTCTGACCGCCGCCAATGTCGGTGAAACCGTCCGCCTGTCTGGCTGGGTGCATCGTGTCCGAGATCACGGCGGCGTGCTGTTTATCGACCTGCGCGACCATTTCGGCGTGACACAAGTTCTGTGTGACGGCGACAGCGCAGCTTTTGCCGAGCTGGAAAAGGTGCGGTCTGAGTGGTGCATCCGCATCGACGGTAGCGTTAAGGCGCGTGCCCCGGAGCTGGTGAACCCTAAACTGCCCACTGGCGAGATCGAAGTCTATGTGCGTGAGCTGGAAGTTCTGGGTGCCGCCGACGAACTGCCGCTGATGGTGTTCGGCGATCAGGAATACCCTGAAGAAACCCGCCTGCGCTATCGCTATCTGGACCTGCGCCGCGAGGCGATGCAGCAAAACATGACCCTACGCTCGGACGTTGTCGCCTCGATGCGCAAACGTATGTGGGATCAGGGCTTCCGCGAGTATCAAACGCCGATCATCACCGCATCATCGCCCGAAGGTGCGCGCGACTTCCTGGTGCCGTCGCGTTTGCATCCGGGCAAGTTCTATGCGCTGCCGCAGGCACCGCAGCTGTTCAAGCAGCTAATAATGGTGTCGGGCTTCGATAAGTATTTCCAGATCGCACCGTGCTTCCGCGACGAAGACCCGCGCGCCGACCGTTCCCCCACCGATTTCTATCAGCTTGACTTGGAGATGTCCTTTGTCGAGCAGCAGGACGTGTTCGACACGATCCAGCCGGTGCTGACAGGGGTGTTTGAAGAATTCGGCGGTGGTCGGAAAGTTGACCAAGAGTGGCCGCAGATTTCCTACAAGGACTCAGCCCTGTGGTACGGCACCGACAAGCCTGACCTGCGGAACCCTATTAAAATGCAAGTGGTCTCCGACCACTTCCGCGGGTCTGGCTTCGCGATTTTCGCGAAGCTGTTGGAGCAGGAAGGCACCGAAATCCGCGCCATCCCCGCGCCGACGGGCGGCAGCCGCAAATTCTGTGACCGCATGAACGCCTTTGCGCAGAAAGAGGGTCTGCCCGGCATGGGTTACATCTTCTGGCGCGATCAGGGCGAAGGGATGGAGGCTGCAGGTCCGCTGGCCAAGAACATCGGCCCCGAACGCACCGAGGCGATCCGTCAGCAACTGGGTCTAGGCGTTGGCGATGCCGCGTTCTTCCTCGGTGGCAAGCCGAAGGCCTTTGAGAAGGTCGCAGGCAAGGCCCGTGATGTGATCGGCGACGAACTGAACCTGACCGAGAAAGACCGGTTCGCCTTTGCGTGGATCGTGGATTTCCCGATCTATGAGCAGGACGAAGAGACTGGCGCGATCGACTTTGAACACAACCCGTTCTCGATGCCGCAGGGTGGTTTGGAAGCTCTGAACGGTAACCCGTTGGATGTACGCGGCTATCAGTACGATCTGGCCTGTAACGGCTATGAGCTGGTCTCAGGCGCGATCCGGAACCACAAGCCCGAGATCATGCTGAAGGCCTTTGAACTGGCCGGGTATGGCGAGGAAGAGGTGAAAAGCCGCTTCGGCGCGCTCTTCAGTGCGTTCCACTATGGCGCCCCGCCGCACGGGGGCTGCGCTGCGGGGATCGACCGGATCGTGATGCTGCTGGCCGATGAGGCGAACATCCGCGAGGTCATGATGTTCCCGATGAACCAGCGTGCCGAGGATCTGATGATGGACGCACCGTCCGATCCGACTTCGGATCAGCTAATGGAGCTGGGTCTGCGGGTCATCCCGCAGGAGTAAACAAACGCCCGTCGCAGACTATGCGGCGGGTTTTTTCGTTGGGGTCGGACTGCCCACAACGCCGGTGGTATTTCGCGTGACCGTTAGCGGACAGGGTAGGGTTCCACGCGCGATCCGAATGTTCCGGGCAATGGCGCGGGCTTGGGAGTAAGCCCACACGCTCACGATTACAGCCGTCAGAAAATACGCTGTCGCCATCTCAGATCGCCTCGCGCTGCTCCAGCCGTGCCTGCACGATCCCCGCGACCTGTGCGGCAAGTGCCGTGACCGGAGTGCCGCTTGCGCGCGACTCAGCTAGTTGCTGTGCCGCTTCGGCCAAAACCGTATCCTCGGCATCCCGGGCAACACCACACAGGAACTGTGCCGCATAGTCCAGCGTTCGGTGATCGTTCGGCCCGGCCAAAACATCGGCGATATGGGCCATGTCATCCTGATAGGCCATCGGATCGGGGCGAATAATCTCATCCCGAATGGCGTGCAGGCTGTTGGGACGACGATCCTCGGGCAGGCTTTCCAGTATGAACTGTTGAAAGTGGGACAGGGATTTCAGCGGTTTGGCCAGAAACCCGTCGGCCCCCGCGTGCAATGCCACATCCTGCCCGTGATCATCGCCGGACATGCCCAGAATGGCGCCAATACGAGGCGTCGCCTCGCTCAGTTCTGCAATCAATTCCGCGCCCGATCCGTCCGGCAGGCCGATATCCACCAAAATGACGGAGGGACGATAAATCTGCAGGTGACGCCGGGCCGACGTCAGGCAATCGGCGCGCCGTATGCGCGCGCCGCTGTGCAGGCACATCAGCCGGATCGCGTCGCAGGCATAGCGGCTGTCTTCGACAACCAGAATGGTTTGACCCAGCAGAGGCCGCGTGGCCGTCGGCTGCGCGGGAGAGGCAAAGGGGCTCGAATCGTCCATGGCAGAACTCCTAGTCAGCAGATGACCAACGCTAGGAAGTTCTGGCTAACACGACGTTAACGGCAATTTGGCGCACTTGTTCTTTGCCCGATCAGCCCCCATAACCGCGGCAACGCAGAACGTAAGGAGAGTTCCATGATTGGTCGCCTGAACCACGTCGCCATTGCTGTGCCTGATCTTGAGGCCGCGTCCGAACAGTACCGCAGCGCGCTGGGAGCCAAGGTCGGCGCACCTCAGGACGAACCCGATCACGGCGTGACCGTAGTTTTCATCGAATTGCCCAACACCAAAATCGAACTGCTTTACCCGCTGGGCGAAGACAGCCCGATCAACGGCTTTTTGGAAAAGAACCCGGCCGGCGGCATTCACCATGTCTGCTATGAGGTCGAGGACATCATCGCCGCCCGCGACCACCTGAAAGAAACCGGTGCCCGCGTTCTGGGGTCAGGAGAGCCCAAAATCGGTGCACATGGCAAGCCGGTGCTGTTTCTGCACCCCAAAGACTTTAACGGCTGCCTGGTCGAGCTAGAACAGGTCTAACCCTTACGAGGCTGTCATGACGATTACTGCTGCACTGGTACTGTTTGCCGTCATCTGGTTCATGACGTTGTTGATCGTGCTGCCGATCCGCATCAAGACGCAGGGTGATCTGGGCGACATTGTTCCCGGCACCCATGCGGGCGCGCCGGAAGTTCATCACATGAAGAAAAAGATATGGATCACCACCGGGATTTCGGTGGTGCTCTGGGCGATTATTGCAGGGATCATCATCTCGGGTGTGATCTCGGTGCGCGATTTCGACTGGCTGAACCAACTGGAACCACGCGAGTAAGCTCAGAGCGTAGGCTCTGACAGCTTATGGTAGATATGGGTGAACGTGGCGGCACCGAGGATCGGGATCACCAGATTCACCAAAGGCACTGCCAGCGGGATGGCCATTAAGGTGCCCGCCAGCCAGATTGTTGCGGAATGCTTGGCGCGCAACTTGCGCGCGCCCTCTCGGCCAACGCGACGCATCGCGGCCAGCGTGAAGTATTCCCTGCCCAGCAGAAACCCGTTCATCGCCCAAAAAATAAAGGGGGCTAGTGGCGTAAAGATCGCATACAGGATCAGTGCCAGAAGGTTGGCCACGATTAGCACGCCCATGAACCCCAGCGCATCACGCAATCCTTCGCTGAACGCGATACCGGGTACAGCGGGTTGGGTTGGGTAGTGTTTGTCTTCGACCGCTTGAGCGACCTCTTCCAGAAACATCGACGTAATGGCCGATGCCACGGGCACCATCAGGAATACTGGTAGGATCAGCACCACAAAGATACCTGAGTAGTTCAATACGTCGTTCAGCCACGGCACGGCACCGATCCACGGCAAGGAAATCTCATCCCCGGACGCCCGGTTGATCAGCCAGATGGCCGCCGCGCAGGCCACGATCAGCAAGATGATTGTCAGACCGACGCCGCGCAGCAGGACGGCGCGGAATTTGGGGTCTCCGACCTGGCCAAGGGCTGCGAAGAACGCGTTGAAGATCATCATTCCGAAACCCACTCAGTTATGGCCGCCACATCTGGGCGGGGGCGTTCTGGCGGGGCTTTGCTTTCGGTCGCGATATGGATCAATCCAGCGACGCGTTCATTATCTTGAAGATCAAAGGCTTGACGGCAGAACTCGGGATCATGCACCTGCCAGCCCGACAGCCAGTTCGCGCCCCAACCCGCCGCAAGGGCGGCGTTCAGCAGAGATAGACAGACAGCACCGGCGGAATAGGTCTGCTCGATCGCGGGGACTTTCTCAGACGGTTTCTGAACCTCTATCACCGCTACGGCCAGCTGGCCCATGTCAAACTGGTTGCTGGCCTTGGCGATTTCTTCGGGCGTCTTGCCCAAGGCGACGCCGCGGTCCTGCGTCAGGGCGGACAAGCGCGGCATTGCGCCTTTTTCCAGAATGATAAACCGCCACGGCTCCAGCTTGCCATGATCGGGGCTGCGGGCGGCGGCCGTCAAAAGAGGTAGCAATTCCTCTCGGTTCGGCGCCGGAGCAACCAGAGTCTTTGCCGGACGCGATCGGCGCGATTGCAGAAATTCCAAGGCGGCCGGGTTCTTCAAGGACATATGTTAACTTCCTTCACATAAACAGTCAGTATCTGGTTGAACATCTGGCGCGTTTCAAGTGCAAACAGCTGGACTTGCGGGATCAATTTCATTCCCGGCTCGCCCGTGCAAGAGTGTATGCGGGCAGGAGGTATCAGATGGCCAAACCCAAACTGCGCGATGTACCTGATCTGAGCAATCTGGCCATGCCTGGCAGGGCGATTCCTGTCAGGGTGACGCCGAAAGCTACGAAGGATAGCATTCAGGTCGACAGAGGTGACATTCGCATTTCGGTTACCGCACCGCCTGAAAACGGTAAGGCGAATGAGGCTGTGCGCCAGATTCTAGCCACGGCTATGGGTGTGGCCCCGTCGGCGCTTACCCTGAAACAGGGGCAAACCACTCGGGACAAGCTGTTCGTCTATGCGTCTTGATCTGGCTTCTCGTGAATCTGATACACACCTTCCGGCAGGTCCAGTGCAGCAGCTAGATCGCGGACCTGTTCAGGAGACAGGGTTATCCTTTGAATCTGGTCTGTGCGGGGGTCCAATTGCTCAAGCGTCACACATTCGGCGAAGCTGTTTATGACGACATCCTCTTGTAAAGGCTTCTCACCTTCATCCACCAGAGTAATGACAGTCGAGTCGAATTCATGCTCAATCGAAAACATGTCGCCAGAGTGCAGGGCAGACGACAGCAATGCAACCCGTTCAGGTGCAATCCGGCTGTGGCAGTTCTATTGAGACCGCGATATGGTTTTACAGACGGGTTTACCGTTTCAAAGGAAAGTAAATGCGCCGCCTAACCTTTTTGCTTTTTCCTGTGATGCTGGCGGCCTGCAGCGCCGGTGTCCTGCGTGTGCAACCAGCAGCGGAATGGTCACAGGATTCAGAAGAGTTTCAGGTAGAGGCTGCTGCATTTCAGGAAATCAGCCGCGCTGTCGGCAAAGAGGCCCGCGCCGAATGCTTGCGTCAAGCCGTGGTCAGGAATTGTGACTTCACGATTCTGGTCGACCTCAATCCTCGTGCGCCAGCCAACGCCTTTCAGACTCTGGACGACAAGGATCAACCGGTGATCATCTTCACTCGTTCAATGATCCAATCCGCGCAGAACGCCGATGAACTGGCCTTCGTGATGGGACATGAGGCGGCACATCACGTGTTGGGTCATATCGGCAGACAGACGAAGAGCGCGCAGGAAGGTGCTGCGATTTTTAACGATCTGGGCAAACTGCATGGGGAAGACGGGGCTGAGCTGGAACGGTCACAGAAACTGGGCGCTGAGGTAAGTATGCAGGTCAACGTCAAGCAGTTTGAGTTGGAAGCGGATCAGCTTGGGACGATCATCACGCATAACGCAGGATATAACCCACTGATTGGGGCCAAATATTTCGACCGTCTGCCCGATCCGGGGGATCAGTTTCTGGGGACTCATCCGCCCAATGCCGCGCGGGTTCAGATCGTGCAGGAAACAGCAAGGCAACTGGGTCTGACACAATGACTTCTCTGACACGATTGGGCGTGATCTTGATGGATCGCGGCTCGAAATACGCGGTGTCGGGCGCGACCGTCAGTACCCGGGCCGAGGTTGATGCGGTGCTGCACGACCTCAAATCAGACAAAGCTTACGCCAAGGCGACACACAACACCTGGGCGGCCGTGTTGCCGACCGGTGCGCTCAAGGCGGATGATGGCGAAAGCGGTGCGGGCATGGTGATCCTGCGCATGCTCGAACGTGCTGAATTGCAAAACCATGTGGTGATCGTCACCCGCTGGTACGGCGGCAAGAAACTGGGCGGCGACCGATTTCGCCGGGTTCAGGATGCCACTCGGGCCTATCTGGATCATATCGGCGCCGGGCCTTGACCTGTGTCAAAGGCCCAATCGCCGGGTTCGTCTATCCTGTTTCAACGTGCGACAGGGAGAGGATCTTTCGATGACGAGCCGAGAGACGCTGAAACACCACGCCGGTCTGGTCGACCGGATGGCAACCAAACTGGGCGTAGACCTGCAACAATCGGCGATTGACGGCGATGTTTTGTTCGATGAACTGACCGACGCGGTTCTGAGGTGCACCGATTGTCCGAACCCTAAGCACTGCCAGAATTTTCTGGTTCAATCCGCCCAAGTGGACCGAGCGCCTGAATACTGCCGCAATCAGGAGCTGCTCGGCAAACTTATCCCTTAAGAAACGGAATATCCCATGCCACATCTCGGAGAGATCATGACCCATCTGCGCCTCGTTCTGCGTATGGGGCGGGTGACCGGAACAGACATGGTTGCGGCGCATCGGCGAGGCCACCTAACGCAACAGGACTGGGCCGAGATGATTCAATACTGCCGGGGCTGTGGCTGGGCCAACCGGTGCCCAGATTGGCTGGATCACCATGAGGATGCGAACGGTGCCCCGCAGACCTGTAGAAATCAGCAACGTTTCGCGGAACTGAAAGCGATGCAAAGGCGGGTAAACTGATGGCAAAGGATATCTTGGGCGATGTCGAAAAACACTTTTGGCTTACCCGATCCGTAGCGCGCTGCATGAATGTTTCGCTGTCCGAAGCCATGGCCGAGGGACGGCTGACACCGGATCGCTATGCTGAATTGGTGACACGCTGCCGGACGGCGCAATGCAGCGGCCAGTGCGCGCTCTGGTTGGCCGAACAACAAACCGAGGCCCATGCGGCGCCGGAATTCTGCGCCAATGCGGATCTGCTGAACACGTTGAAAGCCTGATTACAGTTTTGAGTGAGACTCGTCACAAAGCGGCGCCTTAGCGCTGTGCTTGCAGCCACAGAAAAAGACCTTCTTGCTGCTTTCGGCGGTGTATTTGATCGGTTCAAACCCTGTGTCTTTGTGAGAGCCGTCACAAAACGGTTGACGTTTGGATCGGCCGCATGCGCACCAGAAATAGCTTTTCCCTTCGGTCACCTCGACCGGGTAGGGTTCTTTTTGCGCAATAGTGGGGCTGTCTGACATGTGGCTCCTCCGTCTTTGGCTGATGTCGCACCCACAGTGTAGGACAATGCGTAAAAAACGGTAGCTTTTGCTCAAAAAACCGCTGTTTGAAAAGAGGTTACCAGCGTGGTTTCGCTTTGAATCACATTCACGTGATTCAATTTGTTGCAATAATACAATCGAAGTCCTATTCTGACCCCGGCCCCGAATTCTTGGGCAATATCAGAAATTTAATAGAGGAAAGACGGACATGAAACTCAAATTTGCTGCCGTTGGTGCATTTGCTCTTATTCTAGCTGCTTGCTCGCAGCAGGAGGAACCGGCGCCGGTTTACATTACTCCTGAGTACGACAAATTCGGCACACCGAGTTGCCCAGCAGGTACAGAACTAACCACAACCGAAGCTGGTCAGACCGTCTGTAACCCGGTCGCTCAATAAGAATTCCGCGGGCGGCTCTATTTGAAGTCGCCCGCACATTTCTCCAAACATGGCCGCCCCTGGGGCGGTTTTTTCTTGCTTACACAGACAGATAAGGCTTCAGTTTCGTTTACCGAAAAAAGCAGAGAGCAGATGAAATACTTCTTTACCCGTCTCAAGGATCGTACGCGCTGGAGTTGGCAAGGACTGGCCGCAACATGGCGAGACGAATACTCGTTTCGCGTATGGGTTTGGGCCAATCTTGTTTCGGCGATCCTGGCGCTTTGGCTGCCCCTAGGGGATGGGTTGCGCGTATTGATATTGGTTCTTGGGCTGCTGGTTCTGGTGGCCGAACTGTTCAATACCGCGATCGAGCGGGCCGTCGATCACACATCGACAGACCACAGTGAACTCGCCGGCCAAGCCAAGGATGCGGCGAGCGCGGCGGTTGCATTGACCGCAATCGCAGCCGGCGTGGTTTGGATTGTCGGGCTTTTGAGCCTGCTCTGAAACAGCTCCACAGCCTCAATACCTGCTTCGAGAAACTCCATAGCCGAACGTCCGGCGCTGAATGCCATAGTTCTGCGGAATATAGTACGGCGACGAACGCGTTCTGGGAACCTTGCGGACAGATCGGTTGTACCGTTTGACTGGTTTGACATAGTGCTGCCGGTGCTTGGCGTGGCCGTAAGTCTTTGGTTTGCGCCTGTCGTGATAAACCTTGGGTTTAGTCTTGTGACGATACACTTCGGGCGCCCCGTAATACCGGTGTACTTTGTGTTTGCTGCGGTGGTGCAAGCTCAGCGGCGATGAGCCGATGATAATGAAGCCGCCTGCACTGATGTTGTCGGCCGAAGCAGGCACCGCGTTAAGCTGAGCAGCAAGTAATAGCGTGGCGCATTTCAGCGAAAAGAGGCGTAGGCATGACATTGAACCCTCCTTCATACGAGGCTGGATGTCCTGCCATAATCCACGAGATGGGCGCAGATTGCCAATAAACTCGCTTCACGCTTCGCCGATCCGGGGTGATTGGGTCAGATCAGTTTGCCCCACAGGTCGTATTCTCCGGCCTCGTCGACCTCGACCGAGACGATGTCACCGGGTTTCAAAGTCTCGAACCCTTCGTCGATGAACAGGTTCCCGTCGATCTCGGGCGCGTCCGATTTGGTACGGCAGGTGGCGGCCTCATCGTCGACCTCATCCACGATCACGTCCATGGTCTGACCGACCTTGGCTGCAAGCTTAGCCTCGGAAATCCCCTGTGCCTTCTCCATGAACCGCTCCCAGCGCTCTTGCTTAACCTCGGCGGGGACATGATCGGGCAGGTCGTTCGAGCGTGCACCGTCCACGTTTTCGTATTGGAAGCAGCCAACACGATCCAATTGGGCTTCGTCCATCCAGTCCAGCAGGGTTTGGAATTCGGCCTCGGTCTCGCCTGGGTACCCCACGATGAAGGTTGATCGCAGAGTGATGTCCGGGCAGGTCGCACGCCACGCGGCAATCTCGTCCAGAGTTTTGGCGGCAGCGGCGGGGCGCGCCATACGTTTCAGAACATCAGGGTGAGCGTGCTGGAACGGGATATCCAGGTAGGGCAACACGTTGCAGCCTGCATCCGCCATCAGCGGAATCAACTCGCGCACATGCGGATAGGGATAGACGTAGTGCAGGCGTATCCAGGCATCGAACTGCCCTAACTCACGCGCCAGATCGGTAATGTGGCTGCGCACCTCGCGGTCTTTCCACGGGTTCGCGTCGTATTTTCGGTCCAGTCCGTAGGCCGAAGTGTCTTGCGAGATCACCAGCAACTCGCGCACACCATTGTCGACCAGCTTTTCCGCCTCACGCAGGACCGCATGGGCCGGGCGGCTGGCCAGTTTCCCACGCATGTCGGGGATGATGCAGAATTTACACTTGTGGTTACAGCCCTCGGAGATCTTGAGGTAGCTGTAATGGCGTGGGGTCAGCTGCACATTGGCGGCAGGCAGCAGATCCACGAACGGGTCCGGATCAGGTGGGACGGCCGTATGCACCGCATCCAACACCTGTTCGTACTGGTGCGGACCGGTTACGGCCATGATGCGCGGATGGTGCTCGCGAATATAGTCTGGTTCGGCCCCCAAACATCCGGTCACGATGACCTTGCCGTTTTCCACCAGTGCCTCGCCAATCGCGTCCAGAGACTCGGCCTTGGCGCTGTCGAGGAACCCGCAGGTGTTCACGATCACGGCATCAGCCCCGGAATAGTCTGGCGAAATGCCGTATCCTTCGGCCCGCAAGCGGGTCAGAATCCGCTCACTGTCAACCAACGCCTTCGGGCAGCCCAGTGACACCATGCCGATAGTCGGCTGGTTCGGGCGAGGCGTGTCAGTGATCCTGGCGGCAGGCGCCAGGTCGGGGCGGAGGTTTGGCGGGTTCGTGGTCATGGCGCGGCATATAGTGGGGAAAGCTTCCCCTTGCAAATGTGGGCTAGGCTTTGAATGATCTTTTTTAACGCATGCCCAAAAAGCGGAGAGCAGAAAAATGAAGTGGCTGTTGCGCATACTCTTTCTTTTCGTGGCCGCATTCGGGTTGGTCATCGGCGCGTTGTTGTTGATGCCGGGGGACAAGCTGGCAGCGATCCTGGCCGAGCAGGTCAAAAGTGAGACAGGGCGCGAACTGACGTTGTCGGGTGATGTGCATCTGTCCTTCTGGCCGGTTTTGGGAATGGAGACTGGTCCGGTCACCTTCGAAAACGCGCCCTGGGCCGGGTCTGAGCCGATGCTCAGCGCGGAAAGCCTCGCCATTGGGGTTGATGCTTCGGCCTTGCTGAACGGAGACTTGCGGATTCGGCGGATCATTGCGGACAACCCGGTGCTGCGGCTTGAACTGTCCGAGGGGCGTGGGAATTGGGAGCTGAGCTCTGCGGCGACGCAGGCGACCACCGCAGAGGGCACCGCTGCACCATCCGGATCTCCGCAGGGTGAGGTGACTCTGGACCATTTGGAACTGACAAACGCGCGGTTGATCTATATCGAAAATGGCGCGACGAAGTTCGGTTTCTCGAATGTCGATTTGTCGGCCAGTTGGCCGGGCCCGACCTCTCCCATGATTATGCAGGCGCAGATGGGGGTGCCGGGCGGCAAGGTGAACGTCGACCTCAAAATTCCTGACCTGCCCGCATATGCCTCAGGGGTTGCAACACCGCTGCAACTGGCTCTGACCGCGCCGGGAGGTGAGGTTGGTTTCGACGGTCGTGTAAATCTTGTGGGTGAAATGGACGGCAGTCTGGAAGTCAAAACGCAAAACACACAAAAGATGCTGGCCGCTTTTGGTCAGGCCGGGGTCGGAGTGCCTCTGGGGCTGGGGCGCGTGGCCGATGTGTCGGCGCAGATGACCTATACGCAGGAGGGGCGTATCTCTCTCCGTAACATGGTGGCGCAACTGGATCACAACCGTTTTGCGGGAGAGGCGGATATCGAGATCGCGGCCACGCCGAAAATCACGGCGCGGCTCAAGGGCGGGGATATTGATTTGTCCCGATACAACGAGGGGCTTGTTTCAACGGGCGGCGGCTCTGGTGCGGCGTCTTCATCTGCCGATGGTTGGTCAAAGACCCCGATTGACGCGTCAGCCTTGTCGCTGGCCAACGGGGAAATTCGTCTGACGGCCTCTTCAATAGCGGTGCCCGAAGTGAAGCTGGGCCCCAGCGACCTGACGCTGAGCCTGGATCGATCCCGGGCTGTACTACGGATGAACCCGGCCACTCTGTTCTCGGGGCAAGTGAACGGGCAGGTGGTTGCAAACAACCGAAACGGCCTGTCTGTAGGCGGCAAGCTGAGCGCGCAAGATGTGGACATCCAGGGTGCTCTTTCTACCCTTGCCGGGATTGATCGTTTGTCGGGCGCAGGGTCAGGAGAGTTCGAATTTCTGGGCGTTGGTCAGACCGAAGACGAGATCATGCGCTCTCTCAGCGGCAAGGGCAGTTTGAACGTTGGACAGGGCGTGATCTCGGGCTTTGATCTGGACCGCCTGATGGGGCGGGGCAAAGGCACAGGTGGAACAACGGTGTTCAACAGCCTGACGGCCAGTTTCACAATTGATCAAGGCGTCCTGACCAATCGAGATTTGCTGATGTCACTGGAAAATTTCCGGGCCGATGGGACAGGGCAAGTCAACCTTGGGGCACGTACCATCGACTATCTGTTTACGCCCACCGCGCTGCGCGCAAATTCGGGGCAAGGCCTGTCCGTGCCGGTGCGGATTGTCGGGCCGTGGAGCAACCCGTCGATCAAACCAGATCTGACCAAAGTGATCGAGGCCGCCGCCGAAGGTCAGCTTAAGGACCTGGAGAGTGACGCAAAGCAGAAGGTTCTGGATAAGGTCGGGGATGAGCTCGACACCGTGGTGACCGACACAGAAGATGTGGAGGATGCGCTGAAAAACAAGCTGGAAGAAGAGGCTAAAAAGGGTCTGCTCAAATTGCTTGGAAGGGACTAAAGGGCGGGGCGCCAATGGCGCCCCGAATCCGGATCAGATGGTCTGGTCGTAGTCACCTACACCCGGTTCAGTCCGGATAACGGCGTCAATGTCTGCGAAGATAGCGCGCATCTCGTCCTCGCTTTCGCTGCTTTCACAGACCACAACCAGATTCGGTGTGTTCGACGAGGCGCGCACCAGACCCCAGCTGCCATTATCCAGAATGACCCGGGCACCGTTGACCGTGACAACCTCTTTGATTGCGCGGCCTGCAAAGGTTTCGCTGGCATCGGCCTTGGCGACCAGTTTGTCCACCAGTCGCTTGAGGATGTCGTATTTCTCGGTATCGGCGGCGTAAGGTGACATGGTCGGCGTAGACCATGTTTTAGGTAGTGCCTTGCGCAGGTCGGACATGCTTTTGTCCGGATTACGATCCATCAGCTTGCAGATTTCCACGGCCACCCGCATGCCGCAGTCATAGCCGCGGCCGATTGGTTCGGCCAGGAAGTAGTGACCCGACTTTTCGAATCCGGCCAGAGCGTTGATCTCTTTCACCCGGCGCTTCATGTGGCTGTGACCTGTTTTCCAGTAGTCGGCTGTGACGCCGCGCGCCTGCAACTCGGGATCACTGGCAAACAGTCCGGTCGATTTCACGTCAGCCACAAAGGTTGAGTTTGGATACAGCTTGGCGAGGTCGCGGGCCATGATCACGCCGACTTTGTCGGCGAAAATCTCCTCGCCCTCATCATCCACAACACCGCAGCGGTCACCATCGCCGTCAAAACCCAGCGCCAGATCGGCACCGCTGGATTTCACGGTGTCGGCCATGTCGTGGAGCATCTCCATGGCCTCAGGGTTGGGGTTGTAGTTGGGGAATGTGTAATCAAGTCGATTGTGGCTGGGCACCACTTCGACCCCCATGCGTTCGAAAATCTCGGGCGCAAAGGCCGAGGCTGTTCCGTTGCCTGTCGCACAGACAACTTTAAGCGGGCGGGACATTTTGAAATCACCGACCAAATCGTCGATATAGGCCTCTTTCACGCCCTCAATGAATTCGTACGAGCCACCTTCGTGGGAGACACCTTCGCCGTTCAGAACGATGTCGCGCAGTTCCGACATTTCATCCGGGCCGTGAGTCAGTGGACGGTCAAAGCCCATCTTTACACCAGTCCAGCCGTTCGGATTGTGACTGGCGGTGACCATCGCGACGGCAGGTACGTTTAGGTGGAATTGGGCGAAATAAGCCATCGGGCTGAGCGCCGGGCCAATATCCTTGACCTGAATGCCCGCCTGCATCAGGCCCAGGATCAGCGCGTTCTTGATCGCCAGAGAATAGTCACGATAGTCGTTGCCGACCGCGATCACCGGTTCGATCCCGCGTTTGCGCATCTGCGTGCCCAAACCCAACCCAAGTGCCGTCATGCCAGGAAGGTTGATCTCTTCCGGGTATTTCCAGCGGGCGTCATATTCGCGAAAGCCCGTGGGCTTGATCATTGGATCGCGCAAAAAGCTCCAGGTGTTTGGCGTCACCTCGGGGATGGGTTTGGTCATACTGTCGCTCTTGTCTAGATCTGAATTGGATTGGCTTTGGCCAAAGCATCAAAGCGCATCAATGTGTCAATGAGTTGAGGCATTTGATCGAGAGGGATCATATTTGGCCCGTCAGAGGGCGCCGAATCGGGGTCCTGATGCGTTTCGATAAATACCGCCCCGACGCCCAAAGAGACTGCGGCACGGGCCATGACAGGGGCGAACTCGCGCTGCCCACCAGAGGAACCACCTTTGCCACCGGGCTGTTGGACCGAGTGCGTTGCGTCCATAACAACCGGATAGCCCGTTTTTGCCATTTGCGGCAGGCCGCGCATGTCCGCCACCAGTGTGTTGTACCCAAAGGAAGTTCCGCGCTCGGTCAGAAGGATGTTCTGGTTTCCGGTGCTTTCAATCTTATCGACGATATTGCCCATTTCCCACGGGGCCAGAAACTGTCCCTTTTTAACATTCACAGCTTTTCCTGTACTGCCAGCCGCCAACAACATGTCGGTCTGGCGGCACAGGAAGGCCGGAATTTGTAGTACATCCACCGCATCAGCAGCCACAGCGCACTGCGCCTCGGTATGAACATCGGTCAGCACTGGAATGCCCATTGTTTTACGGATGTCGTCCAGCACCTTCAGCCCGGCATCTATCCCCATGCCCCGCTTGCCGGACAGAGACGTTCGGTTCGCCTTGTCATATGAGGCTTTGAACACATACTGAGCACCGGCGGCGTCGCAGGCCTCTTTCATTTTTCCCGCGATCATCTGGGCGTGATCGGCGGTTTCAAGCTGGCAGGGGCCTGCAATGATCGTCAGAGGCAGATCATTGCCGACCGTGAGATCGGAGATTTTTACATGTTTCATGTGTCTTACGAGGATACCTGTTCACGAAGGACCGACGCGGTAAGCGAGATCATCAGGTAAATACCAGCAAACAACAGGAAAGCCAAAATCGTATTTTCGAACTTGCGCGGATAATTGGGTTCCTCGCTTGCGACCGGCCTCACAGACACCGTCAGATATCGCACTTTGCGATTGGCCTCGGTCCGCGTGGTTTCCATTTGCTGCAAGGCGGTCTGCAGCATCATATCCCGGGCGGCGAGGTCGGCCTGAGCCATCTGAATGCGTACGCTTAGCTGCGCCAGCGAATTTTCACCCGCCGAAGCGTCCAGCATTTCCGCGTTCAGCCCCGCCAGCACAACTTCGAGCCTTTGGATATCCGCACGAACCCCGTCGACCTTGGCCTGGTTTGGGCGCAGGTTGTCCAGCAGGGCCGCCAGTTGCAGTTCTTTCTCTTGCAACTCGATTTCGATCGCATTGATACGCGTCCGCAGGCCGGCGAGCACGTTTTCCGGGTCCAGTACCGCACCTTGCAATTGAAGTTCGATCAACTGCTCTTGCGCTTTCCGGCGTTCTTCTTGCGCCAATTCGAAACCAGCAACGGCTTCGCGCATCTGATCATCTCGCTTCAATTCGGTCAGACCGTTTATCGTTTCTTCCGCGTAGGACAAAAGCAGACTGGAGAGTTCAACCGAAATTTCCGGCGCTGGTGCCGCGACTTCCATGCGGATGATGCCGTCGCTTGGATCGTAGCCGATGGTGACCATACGCCTGAACAGCTTGTAAGTGTCTTCCAGCGTTGCATCTTGCGGCAGGCGCTGGATAGGGTCGATCCAGTCCTGCTTGAAGATTTCCGAGAAATTCGTGTCCCGCTCCAACCGCAACAGAGCGTCCTTTGACTCCATGAATTCCTGAGTGGCAACCGAGTCCTGCGCAGTGGCGTATTGCGTGCCCGCCAGAAATCCACCAAACGAAGCTCCTGCACCGTCTGCCTGCAGAATCGAAAAGGCAGAGTCGCTCGCGTACATCGGGGTGGCGTATCGGTAGAAATACACGCCTACGATCAGGGTTGGCAGCAGGACAAATGCCGCCAGACGCGCAAACAGAGCCAACAGCTTGCGCTTGCGACGGCGGGCGATCTCTTTTTGAATTTCGCCGATTTCAAGATTGCGGCGCTCTGCTGGACTCAACTCGGGGCCTGGCAGGTTCTTTGGGGATTGCTTGATCGTTTGCGGTAGCTGGATCGTGATCTTGTCTTTTGCCTGATCCGTCGCGTCCTTTTTCTCGGCCGCCAGATCCAGCAGATTGGCCCGTTCGAACGGGTCTACTCCGCTTTGACGCAGCAGGCGTACCGCGTCGTAATCTGAGGTTGCCGTAAGACCGTTTTTTTGCGCCAGACGACGCGCGATGCGCAGTTGCCGCCCTGTCAGCCCCTCTCGCTTGATCGCGTCGATGTCGGTCGAGGGCTGCGCATCGTTCGCCGCATCGGACGTTTGCATCGCTTTTCTGATGCGCGACATTGCATCGGTTCGGGCATCTGGCGAACTCGTTTCCTGACGGTTGCGGCGCCAGCGGTATTTCTTAGCCTTGGGTTTGGTAGTCATATAGCTGCTTTGCCTCTTCCAAGGAGTCGAACATATACAGTTGACCGTCCACCAAAACGGCGGCCTGCTGTGCAAACTTTTCTAGGACGTCGGGATTGTGAGACACGATTACCAGTGTCGTTGTGCGCAAGCGCTCCCTTAAAATGTCACCAGCTTTTCTGTTGAACTCAACATCGGTTGTCGCGGGCATGCCCTCATCAATCAGGTACATGTCGAAGTCCAGCGCCAGCATCAGGGCAAATGTGAACCGTGCCCGCATACCGGATGAATATGTCCCAAGCGGTTGATTGAAGTACTCGCCCAGACCGCACAGCCAACTGCAGTAGGCTTCGACATAGTCGGGATCCATCCCGTAGATCTTGGCGATGTAGCGTGCGTTTTCCAAAGCTGACAGTTTCTTTGCCACACCGCCGGAAAACCCCATCGGGAATGAGATTCGGCAGTCTTTTCGGATTACGCCCTCGTCCGGTTTTTCCAGCCCAGCCATCATGTTAATCAGCGTGGTTTTGCCCGTGCCGTTTGGGGCGAGAATGCCAATGGACCGGCCCAGTTCAATCCGGAACGAAACCCGATCCAGGATCACCTTGCGGCGTGTTCCGGTCCAAAAGGACTTACTGACATTCTCAAACTCAAGCATTCACGGCCTGCTGCTCTGGCGTTTGTTTGGTGTATCGCTCGGGTTGGTGAGCGGTTAATTTATGGGTCCATGTTGGCTACATTATGTCGAATTGTGAAACAAATGATCAATGTGCGCTCAAGCTCACTTTTGAGATTGTGACTTTTGCAACGGTTGGACCCTGTGCGCGCGTTGACTATCTTTCACCTTGATCGTCAACCAGTTTGATGCAGGAAATCTTGCGATCTGATGAATTCGCTACAAACAGAGATAGAGTCCTGCCGGATTTGCGCAGACAAGTTTAAGGGTACGTATACCGCTCATGAACCGCGTCCTGTGGTATGGTTCAGGTCCGGTGCGCGACTGTTGGTTGCGGGGCAGGCACCGGGGGCGCGGGTTCATGCCTCGGGCCGTCCTTTCACTGACCCCTCGGGGGACCGGTTGCGCGACTGGCTCGGGATTGATGAGACGGTGTTCTATGACCGCGCCCATGTGGCGATTGTCCCGATGGCGTTTTGTTTTCCGGGGTACAACGAACGTAAGGCCGACTTGCCACCGCCCACCGTTTGCGGGCGGACATGGCATGGCAGGGTGATGGAGGAACTGGGAGAGGTGCCGTTGACGGTTCTGGTCGGGGGGCATGCGCATAGGTACCACTTGGGATCGCGCACCGCCGTCACTGACACCGTTTCTAATTGGCGAGACCATGCGCCGCGTGTCTTCCCCTTGCCTCATCCGTCCTGGCGAAATACGGCATGGTTGAAGAAAAATCCGTGGTTCGAAGCCGAACTGCTGCCGGTTCTGCGTGCGCGGGTACAAGAGGTTCTGAATGACTGACACAACGGCCCTCGATGCCGCTCATGCCGCCATGGAAGCCAACCCGCAGGATGACGCGGCACGCCTACGGTTCTTTGAACGACTCGCGGATAGCGAGCTATTCCTGCTGTTGGCTGAAGAGGCGCAAGGCGAAAACGTCACGCCCGAGCTGTTCGATGTGGCGGATGGCCGTTTTGTACTGGTCTTTGATCGAGAAGACCGGCTTGCCCGTTTTGCGGAACGGCCCGTACCTTATTTAGCTTTGTCGGGGAGGGTGTTGTCCTCGATGCTGGCCGATCAGGGGATCGGTCTGGGGTTGAACCTTGAGGTCGCGCCATCGTCAATGCTGATCCCAACTGAGGCTCTGGGCTGGCTCGCCACAACGTTGGAACATGCCCCTGAAGAGGTGCATCAACGTCTGGCCGAGTTCCTGCCGCCGGTCGGGTTGCCGGACAACTTGTTGCAGGCTTTGGATGCTAAACTTGCTACGGCAGTCGGCTTGGCCGAAGCTGCATTTCTGGTCGGGACCAAGACGGAAGAGGGTGGATCGGGCCACCTTCTGGGCTTTGTGGGTGCGGTTGACGGGGCTGAACCCGCTCTGGCCAAAGCCGCGTCCGAAGCGCTGACATTTTCTGGGGTTGAAGCGGGAGCAATGGATGTTGGATTCTTCGGGGCGCATGACCCGGCGGCCACCGCATTGGCTCGGGTTGGCCTGAAATTCGACCTGCCTCAGCCCGAAGAACGGGTTGTAGAGCGTGTCACACCGGGGAGCGATCCGGACAAGCCGCCGATCCTGAAATAAACAAGCCCCGCGATCCGGTGAAGCGCGGGGCCGCTTTGATTACTCCGCCGCTGGTTCCAGCTTGTCCTGCGTGCGGGTTTCAAAATCACTGGCGTCATGGCGTTCGTGCAGCTGAGTGTGCGGCTCGCCGAACGCACGGTTGACCATGCGGCCACGCTGCACAGCAGGGCGTTCGTCAATCGCCTTGGCCCAACGCATTACATTTTTATAAGTATCAACATCCAGAAACTCGGCTGCGTCATAAAGGCGGCCCAGAACCAACTGGCCGTACCAGGGCCAGATCGCCATGTCGGCGATGGTATAGTCTTCGCCGGTGATGAATGTCTTGCCCTCCAATTGACGGTCCAGCACATCCAGTTGTCGTTTGGTTTCCATGGTGAAGCGGTTGATCGGGTATTCCCATTTCTCGGGTGCGTAGGCGTAGAAATGACCGAACCCCCCGCCCAGATACGGCGCGCTGCCCATTTGCCAGAACACCCAGTTCATGACCTCGGTCCGTTCAGGTCCCGATTTCGGCAGGAAAGCATCGAATTTCTCGGCCAGATGAAACAGGATCGAGGCGCTTTCGAACACGCGCACTGGATCATCGCCCGAGCGATCCCACAGAGCAGGGATTTTCGAGTTCGGGTTGGCCCCGACAAAACCCGAACTGAACTGGTCGCCGTCACCAATATTGATCAGCCAAGCGTTGTATTCGGCTCCTTCGTGACCCAGCGCCAGCAACTCCTCTAGCATCACTGTTACTTTGACGCCATTTGGGGTTGCCAGTGAATAGAGTTGCAGCGGGTGTTTCCCGACCGGCAAATCCTTGTCATGGGTCGCACCGGCGATAGGGCGGTTAATGTTGGCAAATCTGCCGCCGCTTTCGCTGTCCCAGGTCCAGATCGTGGGCGGCGTATATGGGGATTGCTCGGTCATTTAGTGTCTTTCTCCGCAGAGTTCGGGTGAATTGTCCGTTCGCCACAACAGCTAATGTTGCAAAGCTCCGGTTCCAACCCCGAACGTCAGAGCAGTTTTGTAACATTTGGGTTCGAACCTCTCACGTTTCTTCATTCGCGGTCACAGCGGCGCGAGCGGGACTGCCCAAAACAACCGAAATACCTATTCTTTCAGCGAGCGCCAAACCCGAGGACAAAAGGATTGACCACATGAAACGCTTTGCCCTGACTTTCGCGACAGCCCTGACCCTTGCCCTGCCAGCTTTCGCTGGAGATCAGTATGTTGACGGTACCGGTTATGCCGTGTCGGGATATGACGTTGTTGCGTATCGCAGTCTGGATCAAGTACCGGTTGGGCAGTCCCAACCCGAAGCTGTGCGCGGTCGTGCGGACATCACCGCAGAATACAATGGCGCTACCTGGGCGTTTTCGACTGAAGAGAACCGCGACAAATTCCTGGAAAACCCGGCCTATTACGCTCCGGCCTATGACGGGCACTGCGCTTATGGCGTGTCGCGCGGCGGTAAGGTCCCGGCGAACCCGAACCTGTGGCGGATCGTTGATGACACTCTGTACCTGAACATCACCGACGTGGTTGTGGGCTTTTGGGAAGAAGACGTCCCCGGCAACATCAACCTAGCCGAAGGTAACTGGCCCGGAATCGAATCCGACGGCGCATCGACCAGCGTTATTCCGAAGTTTACTTCTGAGGGCCCGGTCGCAAACTAAACCACCACTGACAAAGAATTAACCCGGCCATCACGAGGCCGGGTTTTGCTAGACTGCTAGCCAGAATTCATCCCGCATCTGCTGATCCGCTTCGAACTTGATGCGAACGCTTTTGGCACCGGGAAACTTGCGTGCCGTGATCGTTTCCGGAACAACGACCTCACCACCGCCGGTCTCTCGGGATTGGAAACTCAACACTTCCGTTTCCAATCGCCGGGCCGAGGCCAGAAACGAAGTCGGAAGCGCCACGCGGTTGGCTCCTTCTTGAACAGACGTTGAAACGAAAAAAGTCAGATTGCGGCCGTAGAAGCCAACGGCTTCGGGTATGTGGTCCGCGTCAGCCGTGCTTTGTGTCTCCGGCTGCAAACTGCCCTCATCTGGGTTATGTGCCAGCGCTGTGTTCAAAAGCACCCGACAGGCCTCGATATCCGCAGTATCCAGTTCAATCACGCGTTTGCGCAGCTTTGGGCGCCGTGGTTGGCCGCTGGCTTTGCCTTTTGTCGTCAGTCCTTCACGGCGCAGAAAATCATAGGCTTCTTTGGCTCGGGCAAAAACGGTGCAATCGCCGTTGGTGTGGTCTGGGTGTGCGTGAAAGGCGATATGTCGCCATGCGTCGCGGATTTCATCAGACCCGGCACTTTGGTCCAATCCCAATGCCCCCAACGCGTCGGCACGCGCATTGATTTTTTCGACAGGCTCCATACCCACAACAACTCGTTAAACAAAAACAACAACGTTAGTGTGGTGGAGTCCACGAGTTTGTCAAACTTAAGCGAAATTCTATTGCCTCTTTAGGGACAGTTTCTGGGAGGCCGGAGGTATTGTTTACAGCTTGCTTTTGCCGGGCAGGCGGTTAGCAAATGAAATGCCCGGAGCCTGAGCAGGGTCCGGGCCATCTGGGTTGCTGTGTGATAGATCAGGCGACGTTCTGCAGTGTAGTCCTTGGCGTAATGCCCAAAGCAAAACACACATCACGCGTCAGTTCTGGCCGGTTCAGGGTGTAGAAATGTAGCTTGTCCACACCACCTTCGATCAGATCCGAGCACAGTTCGGTGCACAATGCGGTGGCCAGCAAATCTTCACGGTCATCGCGAATCGCTTTTTCAAAGGCCTGTTCGATCCAGTCCGGGATATGCGTGCCGCAGCGACGGGCAAAGTTGCGCGCGCCTTTCCAATTCTCGATCGGCAGGATGCCCGGAACGATTGGCTTGTTGATCCCGGCCTTTTCACAGGCGTCGCGGAAGCGGAAAAAGGTCTCGGCCTCGAAGAAGAACTGGGTCAGAGCTTCATCCGCACCGGCATCCAACTTGGCCTTCAGCCAGTCGATGTCTTTTGAAAAATCCTGCGCCTCAGGGTGCTTGTCGGGATAGGCACCGACGCGGATGCTGAACATTTCGGTCTCAGCCAGCGCTTCGATCAGTTCGACCGAATTGTTGAAACCGTCGGGGTGCGGCACAAAGCGATCCTGACCTTTTGGCGGGTCACCACGCAGGGCGACAATGTTTTGGACGCCAGCGCGGGCAAAAGTATCTGCGATCTCAAGCGTTTCCTGACGTGAGGCATCAACGCAGGTCAGATGAGCCGCCACCGGCAGGCCGGATGATTTATGTAGGGTGGACACGGCATCGCGGGTCAACTCGCGTGTGGTGCCACCGGCGCCATAGGTGACCGAAACGAAACGCGGCTCCAGCGGGGCCAGTGTCTGAACCGTATCCCACAGCCGGAATGAGGCCTCGAGCGTTTGCGGCGGGAAAAACTCGAATGAAATTTCTGGTGTCGTCATGTCAGCCTCACAGGTCCAATCTGGGGCCCTTGTGCCAGTTTGCGCATTGTGAGACAAACTCATATTACTCAAGAACAACATGAGTCACGCTACAATGCACATCGAATTCCGGCATCTGCGTACAATCAAGGCTATCCATGAATGTGGAGGTCTGGCACGTGCGGCGGATCAATTGAACATAACCCAATCGGCGCTGAGCCATCAGATCAAGGGGCTTGAGGATCAGGCCGGGGTTGAGCTGTTCCTGCGCCGCTCCAAGCCAATGAAGCTGTCAGCGGCGGGTCTGCGCCTGTTGCGACTTGCCGAACAGATTTTGCCGCAAGTCGAGGCGACGCAGCAAGAATTCTCATCTCTGCGTGACGGGCGCACCGGTCGGATGCACATCGCTATTGAATGCCACGCCTGTTTCGAATGGCTGTTTCCAGTGCTGGAGTCTTTCCGCAAGTCCTGGGCCGATGTGGACGTAGACATTCGTCCGGGTCTTGCGTTTGACGCCCTGCCTGCGTTGCAAAAAGAAGAGGTTGATCTGGTGGTGTCTTCCGACCCCGAGGACCTGCCGGGCGTCGAGTTTATCGAATTGTTCGACTATGACGCGGTTTTCGTTGCGGCCTCGTCGCATCCGCTGGCGCAGAAAGACTTCATCGAGGCCGAGGATTTCCGGGGCCAGACCCTGATTACCTATCCGGTCGAACGTACGCGGCTGGATATCTTCAGTCAGTTGCTGATTCCGGCGCGGGTCGAACCTGCCACAATCCGACAAGTCGAACTGACCGCCGTGATCCTGCTGCTGGTGGCCTCGAACCGGGGCGTCGCAGCGCTGCCTGACTGGGTGGTGCGCGAGGTAAAGTACAACTCGGACTATGTCACCCGCCCGCTGACCAAGGACGGGATCACCCGCACGCTCTACGCGGCGGTGCGGACCGAGGACCTTGAAAAACCCTATGTGCAAGAGCTGATCCAACTGGCTGGAGCCGAGGCGCGCAAGCTGCAAGAGCAATAAGCGCAAATCGCGGGTCCGCTATGCACATCATCCCTCTTGGCAAGGGCGCATTGCCCCAGTATACGCGCGGTTTGACCGGACAGGAGCCTTTGGACAATGGTTGGCAGTGCAAACCTCAACATCATGATCAAAGCCGCGCGCAAAGCGGGGCGTTCTTTGGTCAAGGATTTTCGTGAAGTCGAGAACCTTCAGGTGTCGATGAAAGGCGCGGGCGACTTTGTCTCCAAGGCCGATATTGCCGCCGAGGCGATCCTGAAAGAGGAACTGCTGGGCGCCCGTCCGACCTATGGTTGGCTGGCCGAAGAGGGCGGCGCTGTGGACGGCGAAGACCCGACCCGCCGCTGGATCGTTGACCCGCTGGACGGTACTACGAATTTTCTGCACGGCCTGCCGCACTGGGCTGTATCGATTGCTTTGGAACACAAGGGCAAGATCGTGGCCGGTGTGATCTATGACGCCGCCAAAGACGAGATGTTCTTCGCCGAAAAAGGCGAGGGCGCTTGGATGAACGACACCCGCATCCGTGTCTCGGGCCGTCACCGTATGATCGAGTCGATCTTCTCGACCGGCCTGCCGTTCGGTGGCCGTTCGGACCTGCCTGCAACTCTGCAAGACCTCGCGCGTCTGATGCCCGTCTGTGCCGGTGTGCGCCGCTGGGGCGCCGCGGCGCTGGACATGGCCTACGTGGCTGCTGGCCGTTACGAAGGGTTCTGGGAACGTCGCTTGAATGCTTGGGACCTGGCTGCGGGTATTATCATCGTGAAAGAGGCTGGTGGCTTCGTACAGGCGTTGAACCCCGAAGGCAGCGTGCTGGAGGATGGTGAGGTGATCTGTTCGAACGAGCCGATCTTTGATCAGTTCGCCAAGGTGATCCGAGGTTGAGAAACCGATATACCCATTGAGCAAGCGCGCCACGATTGAGGCGCGCTTTTTTGTTCAGGGAGCTGCATGGTCTGCGAGACCGGCTTCACCCAGCAGACGTTGCGCAAGAGAACACGGGCCTCAGCGGGGGGATAACCCTGACAGTTCAGAAGACTAAAACCTATCGGCGCGGAACTCGGGGAATGCGAGATTGTGACAGCTTGTATTTGTGCTCCGGATGGGGAGGGTGGCCGTGAGTGCGGTTCCAATACGCAGGCCCGCCGCGTTTTAGCCAAAGCGGGACGCACAGGATAAGGCCGACGATGAAGCCACCGGTATGTGCCCAATAGGCCACGCCGCCTTCATCCGGGTTACTGGCGAGGCTGCCGATAAATTGAAGACCCAGCCAGAGCCCCAGCATGATGAAGGCCGGTATGGTGAAGATCCGGAAATAGACGATCAGGATCAGCAGGACGTCCACGCGGGCTTTGGGGAACAGCAGCAGATAGCCACCCATTACTCCGGCGATTGCACCGGAGGCACCAATGGTCGGCACCACAGACTCCGGCGCGGTGGCAACATGGATTAGTCCCGCTCCGACGCCGGCAAGCACATAGAACAGCAGGAAGGGCAGATGGCCCATCTCGTCTTCAAGGTTATCTCCGAAGATCCACAGAAACAGCATGTTTCCCGCCAGATGCATCCATCCGCCATGCAGAAACATTGAGGTTACAAGGGTTTCGAATGCAAACCCATCGGTGATCCGGGCTGGAATGACGGCGTAGTCGAAATACAACTGGCTGATGAGCCGGTCGTTGCTCATGACCCCTACATAGCTGAGGAAAATCAGGATATTGGCCGTCATCAGCAGATAGACGACATAAGGGGTGCGCCCCGAAGGGTTGTGGTCACGGATCGGAAACATGCGGCGACGCTGGGCTTTTCCCAGCCCAGCGTCAAGGTCCGCTTACGCCGCACCTCCCAACAGGGCGGCATTGCCGCCTGCAGCGGTCGTGTCGACGCAGACGTGACGCTCGCCCAGAACACGTGCGCGGTCAGGGCGACCGGGGATCAGCGGCAGGATAGGTCCATCACGGCGTGACAGATGACGTTCGATTTCGCGCGCGGTGTTGTCGTCCCCCCACCACAACACACCCGAGATTTCGGTGACGTTGTCCAACCGGTGCAGGTCCATCATGCCGGTCGCCTGGATCGCGGTACCACCGAGGGCTTCGACTGCCTCAACCTGCGCTTTGGCTGTCTCTGCTCCCGGTCCCATGCACAGCAGCGGCGCGCGTGGAATTTCGCTTAGCCGATTGGACTCGCCGGTCGGACCGGGCAGGGATTGGGTCTGGACAGCGGCGGGCTTACCCTGCGGGGCGGGTAGATCGCCCATGGTGCTATTCCATTGTTCGCGACTGGTTTGCCGGTCCGGCGTGCAGAAGCGGGCCATATAGTTGGGGCCGCCCGCCTTAGGGCCGGTGCCCGACAGACCTTCACCACCAAATGGCTGAGAGCCAACGATTGCCCCGATCTGGTTGCGGTTCACATAGATGTTGCCTGCGTGGACGGCCTCGGTGATGTGCTGAACGCGGTCGTCGATGCGAGTGTGCAGGCCAAAGGTCAGCCCGTATCCGGTCGCATTGATATCTGCGATGACCTGATCAATCTCGGAAGCCTTGAAACGGGCTACATGCAGAACAGGGCCGAACACCTCGCGCTCAAGTGCTGCGATGCCCGGTATTTCGATCAGGGTTGGGGCGATAAAGGTTCCCTCGGGCGGTGTGGCCAGTTCCTTAAGAACCCGCCCGTCGGCGCGGGCCTGAGCTATGTGATCTGCTATGCCCTGCCGCGCATCCTCGTCAATCACGGGGCCGCAATCGGTTGCCAAGTGCCACGGATCGTCGACACGCAGCGCCTCCATCGCGCCGGTCAGCATGGTCAGCAGATCGTCGGCGATATCCTCTTGCACATAGAGGCAGCGCAGGGCCGAGCATCGCTGCCCTGCCGACTGAAACGCGCTTTCGATGATAGACTGTACGGCCTGTTCAGGTAGAGCTGTGCTATCAACAATCATCGCATTCAGACCACCGGTTTCTGCGATCAAAGGCGTGCCCGGCCGCAGGCTTTCCGCCATCGCCGAACGGATTTTCAACGCGGTTGCGGTGGAGCCGGTAAACGCAACCCCTGACACACGAGGGTCCGACGTCAGCGCGGCTCCAACAGACGGTCCGCCCGGCAGAAGTTGCAGTACATCGCGTGGAACTCCTGCTTCGTGCAGCAGTTGCACAGCGCGGTGCGCCATCAGTGGTGTTTGTGGCGCGGGTTTGGCCAGAACGGCGTTGCCGGTGGCCAAAGCGGCCGAAATCTGGCCGGTGAAAATCGCCAAAGGAAAGTTCCATGGGCTGATGCAGGTGAAGGTGCCAGCCGGTTCAGCTTGAGGGATGTTTGCCGCGTAGTAGCGTAGAAAATCGACCGCCTCGCGCAGTTCGGCCACCGCGTCAGGGACAGATTTCCCGGCCTCGCGGGCCAGCAAAGCGAACAACTCACCGAAATGTTCTTCGTAGAGATCAGCCGCTTTGTTTAGAACCTGAGCCCGGCCGGTCGCTGGGGCCTGCCACGGGCTGGCAGAGGCGAGGGCCAGTTCAACATCGCGCGCGCTGGCCGCAGCAACCGCTCCGGGTCGGTCCTGCGGGTGCGCTGGGTTGATGACGGGCCGATCCTCCTCAGGGTGTGCGTCCTCCGACAGCAGAGGCTGCGCATACCAGTGATGCGCGCGAAACGCGTCGCGGGCGGCGTCGATCCGATCGAGCGTCGGCGTGTGGCGCAAGTCGAATCCCTTGGAATTTGGCCGTTCCGGCTGAAATAGTTCGGGGCCGGTGGGCATGGGGGGCTTGCGCTCTTGAATGCTGTCAAACGGATCCGAGGCAACCTCTTCCGGCGGTACATTCTCATCCACGATCTGGTTCACGAAGGAGGAGTTCGCACCGTTCTCCAGCAGTCGCCGCACCAAATATGCGAGCAGATCGCGATGTGCGCCGACTGGGGCGTAGATGCGGCAGCGCGTGTTGTTCTGGTCTTTTACGATCTGATGTAGCGTTTCACCCATCCCGTGCAGTCTCTGAAACTCGAAAGGCTGCGTGTCGGCCATGTGCAGGATCGCACTGACCGTATGGGCGTTGTGGGTGGCGAACTGAGGGTAGATTCGATCGGTCATGCCCAGCAGTTTGCGCGCATTGGCGATGTAGGAAATGTCGGTCGCCGCCTTGCGGGTGAACACCGGGAAACCATCTACACCTTCGACCTGAGCGCGCTTGATCTCGGTATCCCAATAGGCACCTTTAACCAGCCGGACCATCAGCTTGCGATCATGACGCTCAGCCATCTCATAGAGCGTATCCAGAACCATTCCGGCGCGTGGGCCATAGGCCTGAACCACGATTCCGAAGCCGTCCCATCCGGCCAGAGCAGGCTCGGCCATCACGGCCACAATCACCTGCAGAGACAGAGACAGGCGGTCGGCTTCCTCTGCGTCCACGTTCAGACCCATCCCGGCGGCCTTAGCCAGCAAGCACAGCGCGCGCAGACGGGGGACAAGCTCATCCATCACCCGCTGTTCCTGCGCCAGTTCATAGCGTGGATGCAGGGCCGAGAGCTTCACGGATATACCCGGATTGGCGCGGATATCGTCGTGGATGCAGGCGTCGGCTATCGCTGCAATGGCACGAGAGTAGGACAGGTGATAACGGGCGGCATCAGCCTCAGTGCGCGCAGCCTCACCCAGCATGTCGTAGGAATAGGTGTATCCCTTTGCCTCCATTCCGCTGGCGCGGTCCATGGCGGATTGGATGGTTTCGCCCAGAACGAACTGACGACCCATTTCCTTCATTGCGCGGCCGACGGCGGTTCTGATCACCGGCTCTCCCAATCGTTTGATCGCCCCGCGCAGGGCGCTAACCGGAGAGGTTTTGCCCTCGTCCAGAACCTTGCCGGTCAGCATAAGTGCCCAGGTCGATGCGTTGACCAGAGAGGACGAGGATTGGCCCAGATGTTTGCCCCAATCCGATGGTGCGATCTTGTCCTCGATCAGCGCGTCGATTGTTTCGGCGTCGGGTACGCGCAGCAATGCCTCGGCTAGGCACATCAGGGCGACACCCTCGTCGGTTGAGAGGCCATATTCGGCCAGAAACACTTCCATCATGCCGGGTGAGGTACTGGACCTGATGTCGCGCACCAATTGGGCCGCTGCGGCGCAGATCGCAGAGCGGTCGGATTCTGACAGCTCCGCCTGTGCGGTCAGCTGATCCAGGATTTCGGACTGATCGGCATAGGTCTGGCCGTCGATATGGGTGCGCAGGCTGTGTGTCATGTATCCTCCGGGCTTTTGAGGAGTATACAGTCGATTTTTCAGGACAATCGCCTTAAATTGTGCTTATCGAAGGTAAATGATCTGAATTTTCGGGGTTTCGCGATGCAAACGAGCCGCACTGATTTGGATCGGTTTGACCGATCTATCCTGTCGATTCTGGCCGAGGACGGGCGTATCTCGGTGGCCGATCTTGCGCGGCGCATCGGCCTGTCGAAATCGCCGACTCAAGCACGTGTGAAGAGGCTTGAGGCCGAGGGGATCATCACCGGCTATCGAGCCCTGCTGGACCCTATCCGCCTCGGTCTGGACCATGTCGCCTTTGTCGAGGTGCGCCTAACAGATACCCGCGAGAAGGCGTTGGCTGAGTTCAACGCAGCCGTGCGCAAAGTGCCCGAGATCGAACAAGCCCATATGATTGCGTCGAATTTTGACTATCTGTTGAAAATTCGCACCGGCTCGATGTCGGAATACCGCGCAGTTTTGGCCGAGAAGATTTCATCGCTGCCCCATGTGGGTAGTACGTCGACCTTCGTTGCTATGGAGGCGGTGAAAGAAACGGGAGTTTCCGGTGCGATCGACGGGATGGGTTGACGAAAGTCCTCTACGCGTCACCATTGTTGCATGAAACAGATCCCCTTTGCCTCTATCCTGCTTGTCGCGTCCACGGCGGCGTATGCCGAGGACTGCCCGGTTGCTCCAGATCACAGCGCTGATGTCAGCGGCGTTATTGCTCAAATCCAACAGGCGGAAAACGAACAGGCCGCGCGCGCCTTGTCGAACAAACTGTGGGAGTTCTGGACGGACGCACCCGATGAAAGCGCGCAAGCGGTTTTGGACCGGGGTATGACGCGCCGCAACGCATGGGATCTGCTGGGTGCCATTGAGGATTTTGACAAGCTAATCGAATACTGCCCATCATACGCCGAAGGGTACAACCAGCGTGCTTTCGCGTATTACCTGCGGCAGGACTTCGAGGCCGCGCTGCCCGATCTGGACAAAGCCATCGAACTGTCGCCAAACCACGTCGCCGCCATAAGCGGACGCGCATTGACCCTGTTGGGTTTGGAAAGGCTTGAAGAAGCGCGGGAAGCTTTGAACGAGGCCTTGGAATTGAACCCGTGGCTGTCTGAGCGTTATCTGCTAGAGCCGGGTGGGCCACTGGCACCGCCGGGTCAGGATATTTAAGTAAGCCCCCGAAACCGCAAGGCTCGGGGGCTCTTTTGTCTGTAAAGCTTATCCGACCAGACCGTTATCTGCGCGCTTGATCGCAATCACCGACGACCGCGGCGTGCCGCCATCGGGCCAGTTGCTGCCCGGGTGCTGAATGCCAACAAACATCGTGCGCAAGTCGGAGGACCAGGCCAGACCAGTAACCTCACAACCGTTAGGACCAGTCATGAAGCGCGCGATCTCACCGGTGACCGGATCACCAACCAGCATCTGGTTGTTGCCGTTGCCCGCAAAGTCTTCCTCGTTGTCGTCATTACCGTCTGTCTGGATCCAGACCAGTCCGGTGGAGTCGATCGCCATGCCATCGGGCGAGTTGAACAGGTTGCCCTCGTTCACATTTGCCGAACCGGCACGCTCGTCAGAGTGCACGGTCGGGTTGCCAGCCATTACATAGAGATCCCAGTCGAAAGCCTCGGCTGCATGATCGTCATTCGATGGGCGCCAGCGTACGATCTGGCCATACTTGTTAGCCTCACGCGGGTTGGGGCCATTGACCGACGTATCGTCACCACCGGCATTCGGCTTGACGCCACGGTTCTTGTTGTTGGTCAGGCAGCAATAGGCCTCGACCGCGACCGGGCTAGAAGCCACCCATTCGGGACGGTCCATCGTAGTGCCACCCGCAGCAGAAGCAGCCATACGGGTGAAGATCAGAATCTCAGCCGCGTCCATGCCGGTGGTTTCCGGCGTCAGGGGCAGCCATTCACCGGTGGCGTCGTCGTTGAACTTGGCAACATAGAGGGTGCCGTCGTTCAGCAGGCTCTCAGTTTCACCGCCGGGCTGGTAGGTGCCGTTCGAGACAAACTTGTACAGATATTCGCCACGCTCATCGTCGCCCATATAAACAACCACGCGGCCATCAGCGGCCAGAGTCACTTCGGCGTTTTCATGTTTGAAGCGACCCAAGCCGGTGTGCTTGAGCGGCGTGCTGTCCGGCTTGGTCGGGTCGATTTCAACAATCCAGCCCGCACGGTGCGGTTCATTCGGGTTCTTCGACGTATCGAAACGCGGGTCAAACAGTTCGTAATGGTTCCAGCTTTCGGACTTGATTCCATAACGCTTCATGCCGTCGGCGACCTTTTGGTCGTAGCTGGCGTTTTCGTCAGACGAACCAAAGTAGCCGTTGAAGTTCTCTTCGCAGGTCAGGTAGGTGCCCCACGGCGTTTTGCCCGAACCACAGTTGTTCATGGTGCCCAGAGACGCGGTGCCGGTTGGGTCGGCTTCGGTCTTCAGCAGGTCATGACCGGCTGCGGGGCCAACGATATTCATTGGAGTGTTGTGGTGGATACGGCGGTTGAACGGGCTGTCCTTGACGACCGACCAGCCATCTGGACCTTCGGTGATCTCCATCACTGTCACGCCCTGAATGTTCTGGAATTTCAGAACTTCGTCAGCATTGGCTGGAACGCCTTCCTGCGCGGCGGGCAGGTTGATCTTGCGGTTCGGATACTCGTGGTTGATTGCGATCAACTCGCGCCCCTGAAACGAGAAGGTTTCCATCCCGTCAGTGTTTTCGCCGAAAACTTTGTCCGAGTTCTCGACAGGGCCTCCGTCGGTAACGTCATAGCCGTCCGCGTCCGAGAACAGCGGGTCGCCCCAACGCATCAGCATCTTCCACTCATACCCTTCTGGTACGTGAACGGTGCCGTCAGTCTGCGCAGCAATCGGAGTAAAGGCAAAGCGCGAAGCCGTCACAGCGTGCGCTGCGGTCGAACCCATCAGGCCCGCACCCATGGCCGCAGCGCCCGAGCCAAAGGCCAGAACGCCACCCAAGAAACCACGGCGCGAGATGGCGCGCTCTACAACGCGGTCAAAGTCGTTTTCTTCGGGGCGGGGGAAGTGCAGTTCGTCCCAATCGTCGGCAGAAAGGGTGTTGGGGTCGACGTCTTTCATGGATGGCTCCTGGCTGTCATGTCAGAATTGATGAACGGCATTTAGGGAGTCTTTGTGACAGGTTGGTAACAGCCTCATGAAGGTTGTTCTACGGTTCGAATTTAAGAGGATATTTGCCTATGAGAGCCTTTCCCTCAACAGCATTCTATTTCTACTGCAGCGCGAGTTGCTTAGATAATAGGCAAGATGTGTAAGCACGCTGAGGCGCATCTGGTTTTGGTCACGCAGGTGTGAACGTCAAAAGAGTATCGACGGCTCAACGCAGGCGCTGACCGTCCGTGTCAAAGCGGTAGGCCTTGTCCTCGGCATAGGCGAATCTCAGTTCCTGACCTTCGGAGATAGAGTGCTGTCCAAACAGCCGGGCGGTGACGGCGTGGCCGTGGATTTTGGCGATCACGTTGGTATCTCCTCCCAGTTTTTCCACATGACTAACATGGGCAGACAGAGGGCCGTCGTCTGACAGGAACAGGTCCTCGGGGCGTATACCTATTGTGTTCGGGCCCTCGCCCAGCAAACCTTCGGGCAGGAAATTCATCGACGGAGACCCAAGAAAACCCGCGACGAACTGGTTGGCCGGGTTGTTATAAAGCTCCATCGGGCTGCCGATTTGTTCCACCCGCCCATCGCGCAAAACAACGATCTTGTCGGCCAACGTCATTGCCTCGGTCTGGTCGTGGGTGACGTAGATCATTGAGGCATCCAGCGCCCGGTGCAAGTTGGCGATCTCGATCCTAGTGTTCATACGTAGCGCGGCGTCGAGGTTTGAAAGCGGCTCATCAAACAGGAATAGTTTGGGTTCGCGCACGATGGCCCGCCCGATGGCGACGCGCTGTCGCTGACCGCCCGACAGTTCGGACGGGTAGCGGTCCAGATAATCCTCAAGGTTCAGCATCCGGCTGGCATTGGCCACACGTTCCTCGATCACTGCCTTGGGCTGCTTTTCCTGTTTCAGCGCCAGTGTCATATTCCCGCGTACGCTGAGGTGCGGATAGAGTGCATAGCTCTGAAACACCATCGCGATCCCGCGCTTGGAAGGAGGTACAAGATTAACTTGCTGCCCCCCGATATTGATCTCGCCCGAGGACGCATCCTCCAACCCCGCGATCACGCGCAGCAGAGTGGACTTACCGCAGCCCGAGGGGCCGACGAAGACGACGAATTCACCTTCATCGACCTCAAGCGAGATGTCTTTCAGGACATGCACATTTCCAAAGGACTTGTTCACATTGGTCAGGGTAAGGGCGGTCATTTCGCAGGCTCCTTCAGCGAAACGGGCTGGCCGGTGCGGATGCTTTCATCGGCGGCCAGACAGATGGCGAGGGATTGAACGGCGTCGTTCATGTGGCGCGTCAGATCGATGTCTTCGGCGATCGCGCGCAACATGTAGGCCTGTTCGGCGTCGCAGAGCTCCTGATGGCCGGGCTCATCGGGCATTTCGACGATGCGGTCGCGGTCCGGCGTATGCACCAGCAGTCCGCCCACCTTGGTATGACCGTCGATATCGGCCGATGCACCCTTGTTCCCGTCTGTGATTGAGACCGAGCCGTTAGGCGACACTATATCTTTCACGAAGAAAGCGGTTTCGGACATCATCGGGCCCCAGCCGGCCTCATACCAGCCAACCGAGCCATCATCGAATATCACCTGAAACTGCCCGTAATTATACATGTCTTTTGCGATCTCATCCGACAGGCGCAGGCCCATGCCATTCACGCGGACAGGCTGCGCGTCAGTGATCTGGCACATCACATCCACATAATGCACGCCGCAATCCACGATAGGAGAGGTGGTCTGCATCAATGCCTTGTGCGTCTCCCACTCCGCGCCTGAGGATTGCTGGTTCAGGTTCAGGCGGAACACATAGGGTCCGCCTAAGTTGCGCGCCTCGGCTATCAGGCGCATCCATGAGGGGTGGTGGCGCAGGATATAACCCACGACCAGCTTGCGGTTCAGTCGCGTAGCGGTTTCGACCACCCGCCGCGCGTCGGCCAAGTTGGTCGCAAGCGGCTTTTCAACGAAGACATGCGCACCAGCTTCCATCGCAGAGCAGGTGTAGTCCGCGTGACTGTCTGAATAGGTGGCGATCACGACAAGTTCGGGCCGTGTCTCGGCCAGAGCAGTCTCGAAATCGGCGTAAGCTGGATAGCCAGCAAGCTCAGGATGTTCCACGCGACCGGATCGGTTCACCAGCCCGACGATCTGTGCATCTGGGTGAGTGTGATGGGCCAGCGCATGGCTTAACCCCATATTGCCAAGGCCTGCAATCAGAACACGGGTCATTTGACAGCTCCTGACGTGATGCCGCGGATTAGCTGGCGCGAGAAGATAACGTAGAGGATCAACACCGGCAGGATGGCCATCGACAGTGCCGACAGAACCGCGTTCCAGTCGGTGACGAACTGACCGATAAAAACCTGACTGCCCAGTGTGAGCGTCTTGGTTTCCTCGGCAGGTGCGAGGATCAGCGGGAACCAGAGGTCATTCCAGATCGGGATCATGTTGAATACGGCCACGGTTGCCATCGCGGGTCGGACCAGCGGCAGCACCAGCCGGAAGAAAATGGTGTATTCAGACAACCCGTCGATCCTGCCCGCGTTTTTTAGGTCATCGCTGACCTGCCGCATGAACTCGGACAGGATGAACACCGCCAAGGGCAAGCCTTGCGCCGTGTAGACAAGGATCAGTGCCCAGAGCGTGTTCACTAGCCCGGTTGCAACCATCATCTCAAGGATCGCGACTGTGCCGATACGGATCGGGATCATGATCCCCAGAGCCAGATACAGGCCCATCAGCAAGTTGCCTTTGAACTGGTATTCAGACAGCGCGAATGCCGCCATGGCTCCGAACAGCAGGATGAAGAACAACGACGCCACGGTGACAATCATCGAGTTCTGGAAATAGAGGAAGAAATCCCCCTGCTTCATCACCGTCTCATAGCCAATCAGCGAGAAACTATCCGTATTCGGAAAGGCAAGAGGTTCACGGAAAATCGCGCGGCGGGTCTTGAAGCTATTAATCAGGATCACAAAGACCGGGAACAGGGCGATCAGCGTATAGAGGATCAACGCGCCGTGCATCGCCGCCGTGTTAAAAGGGTTCTGACGTGCTTTGTTCATATCTGCGCCCTCACAGTTGATACCGGCGCATCCGGGTCTGGATGCCGAACAGGTAGATGCAGACGCCCACGAGGATGATTGCGAACATGGCCCCCGCAATCGCGGACCCCATATGCGGGTCGCCCAGTTGCAACTGGAACCCAAAGAAGGTGCGATACATGAAGGTGCCCAGAATATCGGTTGAGAAATCTGGCCCCGCTAGCGCGCCCTGAGCCGCGTAAATCAGGTCGAACGCATTGAAATTGCCCACGAAAGTCAAGATTGAGATGATCCCGATCGAAGGCAGGATCAGCGGCAGCTTGATCTTCCAGAAGGCCGAGGTTCCGGTGATGCCGTCGATCTCTCCGGCTTCAAGTATTTCTTCGGGTATGGTCAGAAGGGCGGCATAGATCAGCATCATCGGGATGCCGACGAATTGCCAGACCGAGATCAGTGCCAGCGTGGTCAGGGCGTATTCCTCTTTTCCCAGCCACGGGGCGAACAGGAATTTCAAACCGACGGCGTCCAGCATGGATGGCGCAATGCCCCAAATCGGAGACAGGATCAGTTTCCAGGCAAAGCCGACAATCACAAAGCTCAGAATTGTCGGAATGAAGATGGCCGAGCGATAGAGCGCCGCAAATCGCAGGCGCGGATGGCTGAGCAGCGCGGCCAGAGCGATGCCGATCGGGTTCTGAACCAGCATGTGGATCAGGAAGAACCAGAAATTGTTGCCCAATGCGTTCCAGAATTGCTCGGACCAGATCGGATCGAAAAACAGTGTCTGGAAGTTCTGCAACCCGACGAAGACGCGGTTCTGATCGATCTCGGTGTAAAGCGCCAAACGCAGCGTGTTGAACAGCGGAAAGATCATCACTGCGGTGTAGACAAGCACGGCGGGTGCCAGAAACACGACGATATGCCAGCGGAAGCGGGGGCGGGTCATGAGGGAGCTTTCAATGGGGTGTCGGATGTACCCGGGCAACCAACGCTGCCCGGGTAAGTGTCACAGCTTACTGATGCGGCGCGTACCAGCTGGACAGACCTTCCTGAAGTTCGGCCCCCAGATCCTCCGGTGACTTTGCGCCTTTGATCGCGGCGACCGACGCTCCCCAAGTCTCATTCTCAAGGTTGGGTGTGCCGCGCGACAGGATTTGGTAGGTCGAGCGGATGGTCGACTCGCATTCCTCACGCCAGCCGACGATTTCTTTGGCCAGAGGGTCTTGTAATTCGACCGGAGTACTGGACAATGGGAAAAAACCGGGCAGCGCATTGCCGAAGATCTCAGCGAACTCGGGACTTGCCACCCAGGCCAGGAAGGTTTCGGCGGCCTCTGGGTGTTCGGTCGCGGCATTCATGCCGATACCGATATCCGTGTGGTCAGAGATATAGCAGGTGTCACCCGCGTTTCGAACCGGTGGCTTGAAGGCTCCCATCTCGAAATCAGCCTGCGCATTGAAACCCGAAATCTCCCACGATCCCGCAGGGTAGATCGCTGCGCGACCAAGAGTGAAGATGTTCTGGCTGTCCGGATAAGTTTGTGCCTCGTACCCGTCGCCCAGATATTCAGCCCAGCGGGCAAGCGTTGCGTAAGGCGCGGTCCACGCTTCGTCGGTCAGCTTCTGCTCGCCTGCGATCAGGGCCTGACGGCCTTCCTCACCTTTCCAGTAGTTGGGGCCGATATTGTTGTAGCCCATCGTCGCGGCTTCCCACTGGTCATTGGTGCCCATCGCCATTGGGATGTAGGTGCCGTCTTCCTGAATCTTGTCTAATGCGGCAAAGAATTCTTCCTCGGTGGTGGGAACTTCGATGCCCAGTTCTGAAAATGCGTCCTTGTTGTAGATAAAGCCGTGAATCACTGAAGCCATCGGGACGCAGAACGAGGCCGAGCCGTCATCCGTTTGCCAGGCTGACTTCGCAACGTCTGAAAAATTGCTCATCGCCTCGACGCCGGACAAGTCGGTCAGGTGACCTGCTTCGTACAGCGCCAAAGACGCATCGAACGGGCGGCACGTTATCAGATCACCAGCCGAACCCGCGTCCAATTTGGAGTTCAATACCGCGTTGTACTCCGCTGGCGCGGACGGCGTAAATTCAACCTTAATACCAGGGTGCTTGGCCTCGAATGCCGGGATGATTTGGTCCTGCCACAGTGTCAGGTCGTCATTGCGCCAGCTTTCGATGGTCAGGGTCACGTCCTCGGCATAGGCGGATGTGGCCATAAGGGTCGTGCCGAGTAAGACCAGTTTCAGGCTTCTACTTTTCATTTCTCTCTCCCGTTTGGTTTGTCGTGGTCAATCTTGTCCAAGTGCGGCGTTCAAAATCCCATCGGTTGCCTTCAGGCGGGTGCCTGCTTCCTCCAGCGAAAGGCCCCGCGCGGCGATCAGGATGGCGGGTTTTACGTCTCCATTCGCGGTGTCCAGCGCGTGCTTCGCTGTATTCGCGTCAACGTCGGCGATCCGCGCGACGATGGCGGTCGCGCGGCTCCGCAGCTTGTCATTGTCGGCGCGCAGGTTCACCATCATGCCGCCATGCACATGGCCCAGCTCTGTCGCCATCAGTGACGACAGCATGTTCAGTGCAATCTTCTGTGCTGTACCAGCGCCCATGCGGGTCGAACCCGAGATCAACTCGGGCGGGGTTGCCAGCAGGATAGGAATGTCTGCTTCCTCTAACAGAGGGCTGCCCGCGTTGTTCGCGATACCAACAACGGTCGCACCGCGAGCTTTGGAGATTTTCATTGCCGTTAGTGTATAGGGCGTTGAGCCGCTGGCTGACACAGCGATGACCGTGTCCGAAGCCTTAACCTCGTCCAAGGCATTCTGTATTCCATCAGTGGTATCTTCAGCAGCTCCCGGCATCTCGACTCCGGTTGGCAGGCCACCAGCCATATGAATGCGCAGGCGGGTAGGGGGGATCGAAAAAGTGCCACCCAGCTCTTGCGCGTCAGCCGCCGCCATCAATCCCGAGGAGCCGGCCGCCACGTAGTGCAAAACCCCGTTCTCGCGGATCGTGGTGGCCATGGCCATGGCACCCTGAGCTATGTTTCCAAGCGCGCCGCGGACAGTTTCTGCAGCGGCTATTTGGCCTTCTGCAAGGGCGCGCGCCGAGGAGATCAAATCGCCTCGGGTCAACAGCGCTGCATCGGGGTGCAGTTGTTCGGTTGGTGGCAGCGTCAAGAGAATCCTCCCGTGTGACTCTCATACAATACCTATCTAATACCACTTGTCCATAATATATTTCCAACTGATACTTTGGTTCAGTTTTGGCGTAGTTTACTACCTGTTTTTCTCATATCAGGCTTTTCTAATGGTGAAAGGTATTATAATGGTATTGTCATGATCGAATCTCGGGATAGCACTGTATTGGCCGTGGATGGCGGGGGGACGCGATGCCGCGTTGCTTGCGAGATCGGTGGCGCCGTCCGGTGTGTCGAGACAGGGGCGGCCAATGTTTCTACCGATTTTGATGGTGCGTTGATCCAGATACAGGCTGGTTTAGATGCCTTGTCGCGGCAGGTTTCAATTCGGGTCGAGGATATGCTTGGCTGGCCAGCATTTGTCGGCCTTGCGGGCGTTACTGATTCTGAGACCGCGGAGCATTTGCGCGATGCGCTGGGCCTGACGCGCGCACGGGTTGAAGATGATCGGCCCGCTGCGGTGCGCGGGGCGCTGGGTGCGCAGGATGGTCTGATCGCACATTGTGGAACCGGCTCGTTTCTTGCGATGCAGTCAGATGGCGCGATGCGGTTTGCCGGAGGCTGGGGTTCGGTTCTGGGGGATGAGGCTTCGGCCCAATGGGTCGGTCGCCGCGCCCTGTCCGAGACCCTTTGCGCCTATGATGGTACTCAGGTCGAGACCGGGCTGACGCAAAAGCTGTTGACTGATCTGGACGGCTCGGCAGGCATAGTACGCTTTGCCCAAAGCGCGTCCCCCGCGCAGTTCGGTGCGCTCGCGCCAGCTGTGACGTCTGCTGCCAAGCAAGGTGACCGCGTTGCTGTGCAAATTTTGCAGGCTGGGGCGAGTTACATCGCTGGGACCGCAAGCCGACTTGGTTGGCAACCAGGGCGTACGATCTGCCTGACTGGGGGGATTGCCGGGCAGTATGCGACCTTTCTGCCTGATGACATGCGATCTGCCGTCCGTCCGCCGCTGGGTGAACCACTAACCGGGGCACTAGCATTGGCGAAGGAGGTCAGTCATGAGCATCACTGAATTCTTGCGCTCGGATTTGTGGCTCAGCTCGGACAAGGGCCCGCGCTACGTTCAATTGAGGCGTCGGCTTCAAGAGGGGATCGACACCGGTGTTTTAGCTCCAAATACATCGCTGCCATCAGAACGAGAACTGGTCGAAATTACGGACCTGTCCCGCGTCACTGTGCGTAAGGCGATACAGGAGTTGGTTCAGGAAGGCGTGATCGAACAGCGCCAGGGATCGGGTTCGTTCATTCGCGAACGCCTACCGCGGGTCGAACAATCGTTGACGCACCTGACGTCCTTTACCGAGGACATGTCCAGTCGTGGCATGAAGACCACCTCAAAATGGCTGGAGCGTGGCGTGTTCATGCCAACCGTGGAAGAGATCGAGGCGCTGAGCCTAAAAAACGGAGAACAGATTTCCCGTATCTACCGCTTGCGCGAGGCCGACGGCCGCCCGCTGGCGCTGGAACGAGCAGCGCTACCGTTGGATATCCTGCCCAATCCAATTGAGGTAACGACCTCTTTGTATGAGGTGCTGGAAGCGTTCGGGCGACGACCGGTACGCGCAGTGCAAAAGATATCAGCGCTCAACCTTGCTGCGCCCGAGGCTGAACTACTGGAAGTGCCCGAGGGCGCTGCCGGGCTAAACATCGAACGTATTTCGTTCTTGAAAAACGGGCGGGTCGCGGAATTGACCCGATCCCTATATCGCGGCGATGCCTATGACTTTGTCGCCGAATTGCGGTTATAACCGGAAAGGCCAGAGATTGATGTCAGAGCACAGTTCGAAGATGCGACAGGAGATCCTGGAAATCCCCGTCGCCGTTGAGAGGCTGCTCAACGAGGGCGCGACCAATATTCAGGACGCGGTAAAGCGGATGAAAGCGGCCAATCCCCGGTTTTTGATTACGGTGGCTCGGGGGTCATCCGATCATGCCTGCACCTATTTGAAATACGCCAGCGAGTTGCTGCTGGGTCTGCCCGTCGCCTCGGTCGGGCCTTCGGTCAGCTCGATCTATGGCGCGGAACTGCGGGCCGAAGGAGCGCTGTGTCTGTCCGTGTCGCAGTCAGGCCAAAGCCCGGACATTGTTGGCATGACCCGATCACTAAAAGCGTCAGGCGGGGTGACTGTTGCGATCACCAACAACCCGGAGTCGCGACTGGCCGAGGTGACGGATGCGATTTTACCTCTGCATGCGGGCCCGGAACTGAGCGTGGCCGCAACCAAGACCTTTGTGACCTCATTGGTGGCCGGTTTGTGGTTACTGGCAGAGGTGAAAGGGGATGAGGCGTTGATCGGTGCAATCCGCTCTTTGCCTTGCCATCTTGAGGAGGCAGCGCGATGTGACTGGTCGGCGGCAGCCGGGATGATCACGGGGCGGTCTTTGTTTACTCTGGGCCGTGGGCCGTCTTACGCGATGTCCAATGAGGCGGCGTTGAAGATCAAAGAAACCTGCCAGATCCATGCCGAAAGCTATTCTGCGGCTGAGGTGCTACATGGCCCGGTCTCAATCATAGATGAAGGGTTCCCGACTATTGTTTTCGCAGCAAAGGATGCAGCGGAGCAAGCCACAGCCGAGGCTGCTGACGCACTGGCAGGTAAGGGAGCGACGGTGTTCGCCACGACCGACAAGGTAAGCTTTGCGCGCTACCTGCCCGTCACGCGTACGGATCATTGGCTGACCGACCCTATTGCCACCATCACTTCCTTCTACAGTATGGTCGAAGCTGTGGCGCGTGCCCGTGGGATCGACCCGGACGCGCCGCGGCATCTGAGAAAGGTGACAGAGACAGTATGACGTCAGGTTCAGTGACATTTCGCAATGGCGCCCTGTTTGACGGTGGGCGCCTGCATTTCGGTGTGGCCATAATCTTTCGCGATGGATCGCTGGCGGCGCTTTTGCCCGAAGAGACGGCGAGAAACGAAGGAGAGGTCATCGACCTGAACGGAGATATCCTGTGCCCTGGCTACGTTGACCTGCAAGTGAATGGCGGCGACGGAATCATGTTCAACGACGACCCCTCGGTGAGCACAATCCGCCGAATGGCGGCAGCGCATCGCCGGTTAGGGGTAGTGTCTCTGCTGCCGACTCTGATCACGGACACGCCTGAGAAAACTGGGGCCGCCATCAACGCCGCGATACAAGCGGTGCGACAAAGTGTGCCAGGCGTGGCGGGGTTGCACCTAGAAGGGCCGCATCTGTCGATAGCGCGAAAAGGGGCGCATGATGGTGCACTTATCCGACCGATGGAAGACGGTGATTTGAAGGCGCTGATCGCAGCGGCAGATGAACTACCATGCCTTATGGTGACTCTTGCGCCCGAATCCGTCTCTGTGCAGCAGGTGCAGGCATTGTTTAATGCGGGCATCCTTGTGTCGCTGGGTCATAGTGATGCGGATTTCGCCACGTGTCAGAGTTATGCTGCGGCAGGTGCGCGCTGTGTTACGCATCTGTTCAATGCCATGAGCCAGATGGGAAGTCGCGAGCCCGGTTTGGTCGGGGCGGCTCTAGCAAATGGCGGCCTGTCCGCCGGCCTGATTGCCGATGGCATCCATGTCCACCCCGAAGTGATGCGCGCGGCATGGGCTGCGAAAACTGCGCCGGGACAGATTTTCCTGGTCAGCGACGCCATGGCAGTTGCAGGTACAGATCAGACCGTGTTCGAGCTGGAGGGCCGCCGTATCACGCGGACGGAAAGGCGGTTAACGCTGGATGATGGAACGTTAGCCGGTGCTGATCTGGACCTGACCACTGCGATTCACACTCTGGTTTCTCAGGTGGGCGTGCCGCTGCAGGATGCTTTGGCTGCCGCGACAACCTATCCAGCGTCACTGATTGGGCAAACGAGTGCACAGCCTCTGCCGTATTCTTTGATGATCCGGATTTCAGCAGCGCTGGATTCATGCGCGTGGCTTTCCGAATTAAACTGAGAGGCTAAGCGTTTGCCACGCCCACCAATGAGTTTGCACAGAAATTGATTTCCTCTGCCGAAGGGCGCTTGACGGCACCAGACGCATCGCTTAAACCGACCTGCGCTGAGCGGGCGTCGTATACTGGCTATTACCTCAGCCTTCCAAGCTAGAGATCTAGTTTTCCGGACCTTTCATTTTCATTCCATAGTGTTCATTTTATTGACTTTAATAGTTCATCCGTGTTCCTGTAGTTGTCAGGATTTTCCTTCTGATACCGACAAAAAGCCGACAAAATGCCAAAGCTTACAGAGACCTTCGCGCGTAAAACGCCGCAGACAAAAGACGGAACAGTCAAGCATTGGGACAGCGAAATAAAAGGGTTGGTGCTTTTCGTCGGGAAGCGCTCAAAGACTTGGTACTTTCAGAAAGACGTTGGGGGCCAAACGCGGCGGATTCTGATTGGCCGGTATCCTACGATCTCTGCTGATGCTGCTCGGCAAACAGCATTGGGTCTTGCGCTGGAATGGGGCAGGGGCGCTGGCAAGAAGATCCAGATTGGGGCGCCGACGCTGGAAGTTGCAACGGAGTCCTATCTGGCCAGGCCCAGGTTGCGGTCGGAGGCGCATCGGTCCGGTTTGCGGCAGCAGTTCGACAACCACCTGAAGGACTGGCTTCGCTTGCCGTTGGACGAGATCACGAAAGGGATGGTGGTCGATCGCCACAGATCCATGGCGGCGACGCCGTCGTCTGCCAATCACACTCTCAAGTATTTTCGAACGGTGTGGAACCACGCCCGGCGGGTCTATGACTTGCCGGAAAGCCCCACATTGGCGATTGAGTGGTATGACGAAAAACCGAACGGATCGATCATAGAAGATCTTAAAGCCTGGCGGCGCACCGTTGATGGGCTCAACAACCCGATCCACCGGGTGTTCTATGAGCTTATTTTGTCCACTGGTTTGCGAAAAACCGAAGCCTTAACACTTGAGTGGAAGAACGTGCGGGAAGATCACATCCACCTTCCGATGACCAAAAACGGTCGTAGTTTCGACTTCCCTATCACGCAACACCATCATGAAATCCTGGCCCCGGTAAGGGGCCTCAGCCGAACATGGGTGTTCCCATCGCCTAAATCTCCCACTGGACACCTTAAGGGACCTGAAAGAATGCAATGGTCCAGTCATGCCCATCGCCGGACCTTTGCTACTGTAGCAATGGAGGCCGGTGTTCTTGAAGAGATCGTTGGTCGGTTGCTCAACCACACGCCTGTGTCGATTACCGGGCAACGTTACACCAAACCGTCATTGGATGCGCTGCGACCAGCAGTGGAAACGGTGTGCGAAGAGCTTAAACGCCGAGCAGGGTGGCTAGAAACGTGAGCGGTAGTTTAAGTCAAAAGCAGCTGGAGCATTTGGAGCGCGTGGCCGTCGGAGAGATCAATCGCCACGTCAGCAATGGAACATTGGAGCATGGACGCGAGTGGACGAAAACTTGGCATGAGTGCAGTTTGCGATGGTCGGGTAGCGAGCCTGCTTATGTAATGCTCCCGACCGTAATGTGTCAGAGATTGACCGAGCGGGCGGCCGAGCAGGCGGTCGTATTCGAGCTTGCAAAGTTCGTCGTTGCCTCACGGCTAGATGCGGGCGTCACCACACCCTCTCTCCTGGCCAAACTAGTTTCCGGATATCTAACGGGAGACTTCACGCCTCCAAAGCGAAACTCCGGCCCGCGCAGTGAAGCCACTTGGGGCCGCAATTTCATCGTGTACTGTGTGCTGTGCGAATTAAGAATGCGCTCCGAGTTGCCGGTAACGGAGAACAAGATCCAAAGAGGTGTGCGCTCTCGAAATCCAATCCTCTCGGAGATCATGGAAAGGGCTATCCGGCAGACGGCAATGCCGAACCTGCAGCAATCACAGATTCAAGAAATTTGGGCGGACACAAGCAAGCGCGACGAAGCGATCGAGATTGAAAAGACTGTAATCCGTACGCTTCTAGACGATGAAAAAGGATATGATTGGGTTTAACGTTTGGAGAAATACCAGCCAATTCTCCGAACGTTAGCTCTGAAAATTGTGAAATCACTAGACATCCCTCGGAATCACCAAGAGATTGAATGATGTCAAAGCAACTCACCGGAAGTCAGCCAGAGCAATTTGCAAACCGGGCCAGCGTTCCCTCGAATATGCGCCCACAACAAGCAGCGCTCTATACCGGAATTTCAGAATCGACATTGGCGAAACTCCGCATGCGCTCAAATCGCTGCAATGGTCCCAAATTTGTTAGGTTGTCTGGTTGCATTATTTATCGCAAATGCGATCTCGATCATTGGATTGAGCAAAATCTTGTCGAAACCTTTGGTTCGTAGCTAGTGAACCGGTTCCGTATAGATGGGTGCAGAAATCAAATTACCTGCGAAACAGGTACGTTACGCCGAGGGGAACGGAGTTCATCTCGGAAACGCCGAAAACAAAACAATCAGCTTCAGAACCCTGTCGGCTTTGTTTGCAGTTCCCACAGTCACCCGCGAGTCATTCGCGGACTACAAGGCGGCCTCCGACGACGAGCAGGGTAAGCTGAAACGGATGCCTGGCTGGGTGCTCCGGTGCCATACCAAAAGGGGCAAGCGCGCAGGCGACAGTATATTGCCGGGGGACATGATCACCCTTGATATCGACACTGCGACACCGCAATTTTCCGAGGATCTTCTGACGGGTAAAATTCTTCCGGGCACCGCCTTATTCGCGCATACAACGCGGAGTCACACCCCCGAAAAACCGCGCTGGCGGTTGTTCATTCTGGCAGACTCGGAGATCGACGCAGACCACTACCCGCGCGCCTGCCGGATGGCCGCTCTGCAATACGATGACGACCTGAGCATGACCGATAAAGTGTCGGCCCGGGCCAATCAGCTCATGTACCGGCCATCCGTCAGCCGCGACATGCAAAAGCACTACCGGCACTACGAGCAACCGGGTGAACCATTGGACTGGATGAAATTGGTCCATGATTGGGAAAAAGAGACAGGACTGAACAGCGATGACATCACGAAGCTGCCCCGGTTCAAGGGGGAGAAAGAGCTTCGGGACGTCTCTGAGCGCGTCGAACGGCCACAGACAAAAAAAGGCCCAGTCGGGGCGTGGTGCCGAGCCTACAACTGCATTGATCTTGTGATGGGTAAGGACGGTGAAGAACCGATCCTCGGCCACGTCTACGAAGTCTCTGATTGGGGGCAGGACGGGTTGCCGACTCGTTTCAGCTATGTCCCCGGCCACAGCACCAACGGGGTCGTGGTCTACGAGGATGGCGATCTGATCTACAGCCACCACGGCTCAGACCCGGCGACCGACAGGACGCTCAACAGCTGGGACCTTTGTCGCTACCACCTGTTTGATGCGGCCCGCGACGATGAGAACCTGCCAATGGGCAAGCAAGAATCGTGGAAGAAGATGACCGAATTCGCCAAGGATTACCCGGCCTATGTCCAGCAGTTGGCCGAAGAGCGTTTCTCGCCAGACCTGATGGCGCTTGATGTCGACGATGACCTTAGCTGGGTTAACGGCCACAGCCACGGCGACGACAGTGATGAGGACGACCTGACCGGGAACGTCGACAATCTGACGACTTCAACGGAACAGGCCGAGCTGGAGGATCTTCTGGGCGTGCCCATGTCCAGTGTCATGGAAGATGGACCCACCCCCTACGAACGGCTTCGGGCCGTGAAGCCGCCGAAGAGCTGGGTCGCCTCTCAGCTGGAACTGACACAAGACGGGGCGATCAAGGCCACGTTGCCAAATATAGCGACAATCATCACCAATGATCCCAGACTGTTTCGCAAGGTCGCCCATAACGCCTTTTCCAACCAGACCACCCTGCTCCACGACATCAAGACCAAGAACCCCCGCATTCCGAACCTGACGTGCCGGGACAAGAAGAAAGGGGACCGCTGGACCGACTTCAATGACGTGGTGATCCGCTCGATCTTGGAGATGCCCCCCGGCGACAAAAACATGGGCTACGGTCTAAAGGTGTCGGACCGGGATCTGCAAGGCGGCATCATCATGGCCGCCCGTAACAACACTTTCCACCCGATCCTCGACCAGATACGGCACTGGCGGGAGATGGGGCCACCCGACAAAGACCCGATCCCGGATTTTCTGCCGCGCCACGTCGGCGCTGAGCGCAGCGAATACACGACACAAGTGCTTCGGACCATGCTGATCGCTTCCATCGCCCGGGTGACCACTCCGGGCTGCAAGTTTGACTATGCCCTGATCCTCGAAGGTCTGACGGGCATCGGTAAATCGACCTTCATCAAACTGATCTACGGCGAAGACTATTTTGGCGAACTAGACGCAGATCTGGCCGACCGGCAGGCTACAGCAGAGCAAACATCCGGCAAGTGGTGCTTGGAGCTTCCCGAACTGGGGTCGCTCCACAAGGCGGACTACAACCACGCCAAGGCGTTCATGCGACGCCAGCACGACGACGTCCGGATGGCCTACGGCCGCAACGTTGCGGAGCTGCCCCGGCAGTTCGTCACATGGGGAACGACAAACGACAACATCTATCTTCGTGACCCCACCGGCAACCGTTCCTATTGGGTAGTGAAATGCTTGGCGGAGCAAATCGACTTCGCCGCTGTCCTGCGGGAACGGGAGGATCTTTGGCGTCAGGCCGTCTACGACCATGACCAGCTACGCGCCCGCTACCGAACCGGGGACATGCCATTGACCCTGACCAGGGCGGCACTGGATCGAGCCCGCGAGCTTCAGGAAGGCGCGCGGCAGCGGGAGATGTGGGAAAACTGGAAAGACGACATTCTCGACTGGTTTCACACGCCCGTCCGCAAGGGCACGCTCATGGCGAGCATGGGTGTCGACATAAACGAGTTGGACGACGACTTCGACCAGATGGTGACCCGGGTCGCTTTCAACCAGCACCAAGCCGCAGTGGGGGCTTTGGGTCTCCGGGACGGTGCGTTTACCAACCCGACGCAGCAGACCGCGTGGAACAAGGTCTTGGCCTCACTGGAAGTCGATGGCTGGATTCGCTGGAACTGCCGCATAGCCGGGGTGCAGAAGCGCTGGATAATTTTTCCGGAAGCACCAGATGCTGACAAGAAACGTGGCTACGTCTTCGCGGACGATGCGGAGCACACCCAGAGGCATGGAGCAGGTAGTATGGATGATCTGATATGATCCATCCCGGCGGCAAAACCATGATATACGCGGAAGCCAAAACACGTACGAGAGCGATCCACCGGATGTTCGATGACATTTTCAGGGGGCTCTTTGTGGACGAAGATACTCTCCGTGAGGCCCAACTAAAACGTTACCGGGAAGCCTGCAGAAGCATCGCCGGGAGTTGTGAGGACCCTGTCGGTGCCGCCCAGAGAGCCCTCGTCCGAAAAACCAAGTTCCCCCTAGAATAGCTCTGTGGGGGAAATCCCCAGTGTCAGTGAAGCCCCCCTCTACGGGGGGGGAATTTAGTGTTACGGGGTGTTACGGGGATGTTACACCCCCCTGCATCTCCATTCGCTATGAAAAAACATACACTTAACAGGGGTATTCTGCTGTTACGGGGGGCAGCCTCCCTATTGCCCCGGATTCCGGTTTCGCGGGCGCGGCCCAGACCAGTTTTTAGGAAAACGTGCCGAATGGCCCCCGATTTGTTCTTGTCGGGTTTGACAGCTCCAAGACCCCCTTACCCCCGTAATAGCGTAACAGTAGCTCTTAGCTCTATGATTCTAAATGGATTTTACTGTTACACCCCCTCGTAACACCCCCGTAACCCCCCGTAACAGCTGCTGTGGGTGACTTATACCTCTCTCAGTGGGACTTCGTTTGTGAGGGCTCTCACCACCACGGGGGAAATAGATCTGTGTTGCTGACATTCCCCAAAAACTCTGAGGAACCGGGGCTCAGCGCACCCCCTGACAGCGCAACGGAGGCCAGAGGGACCCGAGCGACCCCGCCCCTGAAAACCCCTCATCACGGCATAACTACACTGCAGCCGCCCCTGGCTTTTTCCGCTGAGCGTGTGTCCGCTCATCGCGGTGTTCAAGCCGATTTTCGCGGTCTAAGTTGCATTGAAAATCACGGAAGGGATTTAGGCGTGGCAAGCTCAATTATCCAAGAAGACCTGACCATCAATGGTGACATCAGTTCAACCGAAGGGAGTGTCGAAATAAAAGGAACGGTGATCGGGGATCTCACGGCCCAATCCATCATTGTGCAGGAGGGCGGGTCAACTAATGGCACCTTGTCGGCAAAGTCAGTAGCTGTCGAAGGTGGACATTGTGGTCAGTTGCAATGTGACGATTTGAAATTGGCTTCGACTGCTCGCGTGAAGGCAGATGTATCCGCCCATTCGATGAGTACTGAGAGCGGTGCTAAGATTGAGGGAACGGTCAAGATCACCGGTAAGTCCTAGGCATATTGAAAAGTACTTGTAAAGTTTGACCTTGACGGGGCCGATGCCAGGCGGTTCAGAAGACGATTTGTCCGGCAAAAACACCGGATCTTTTCACGGCGAAATTTCAAGTTAACCAGAATTGTTACGCTCTCCGCGTGGTGCATTCGCGGTCCGGCTCAATGAGTATGTTGAAGTTCATTTGGGTGACGGCTCGCCTGCATATCGCGCCCCTGGCTGGTAGTGCTTTGACCTCAGTGTGTAGCGTCGCACATCGCTCGAAGGGGTCGACTTAGCGAATGCACAGGGCTTAAGTCGGATGGTAAATAAACGAAATCTAAAGGGTCGTGCCATGTCAGCGGGCGGAGAAGTACGGGAAGGGGAAATTCGTCTGGGTTTCGATCCTGCGGAACAAACTAACGCCGCCGTGGCCTTTATCGGGCATATCCGTTCGGACTGGCCCCGGGAAAACAGCCCACGCAATATGACACAGGCACGAGAAGCCGGGGGCGGGAATGCCCGGATCGAGCTGGCACCCGGCTATGCGACGGGACTTCTGGGGTTGGATGTCGGGCAGCCGATCTGGGTGCTCTACTGGATGGATCAGGGCCGTCGTGATCTGATCATTCAAGCCCCCCGGCACTCACCCGATCCACGCGGCGTGTTTGCATTGCGTTCTCCGGCGCGGCCAAATCCGATAGCAATGGCAGCAGTGATAATCACCTCAATCGATCATGTAGCCGGGACAATCGGTATCGACGCGACGGATGCCTTCGATCACACACCACTAGTGGATATCAAGCCTTGGATTGCCGGAATCGATGTGCCGCCAACGGCGTGATCCACCTGGTATTTGGGCGAAGTAGATGAGCGCGGGCGTGCGCCTGTCCGAGATTGATTGGGTTACGCCGGACGCCATCTCTTTTAATCGTTGCTGCCTTTGCAGGAAGGTCGAAACTGTCTCTATCGCACGTGAAAACAGATACTTATCGGATAAAATGGTAATTTTGTGCATCAACAAATGAAACGAACAAAAAAAGGCAAACTATTGCGCGTTAAGTGAATGGAGCCGTGCAAAACATCCCTTTTCGATGAGTTGCGCGCGGCTGGATTTGTCAATACTTTTTCAATGTTTCGAAAACTGCATTGCGAGTTGCGCCGTCGTTTTGAAAAATCCTTTCGGCGAGAAACTCAGACGGAAACTCGGGCCAAGTCTTGCGCATTTCGTTAACGAGACGTTGTGCCTGTTCCGAGTTTCCCAACAGATCCTGTGCAACAGCTTGGAATAATAGGGAAGGAGCGCTGACAGGCGCACCCGCGGCTGGTGCGCCCTGAAAGGCGTCTATGACATCTTCGTAGTTGCCGAGCATAAGTTGCGACACGCCCCAGATGTTTCTTGCGCCAAAGCGGCCAGATCCTGATCTGGGTCTCTCCGGATTGCTAACCTCGGCGGCGAGTGCCGGGGCATTGGCCATGATGGCAGTGATGCCTGCAAGGTCCAGAATATGGCCATCCTTCGGCGCAAGTTCGACGGACATTCTTGCGTATTTCAATGCCTCGTTTGGCTGGTCTTTGGCAGCCAGCACCCAACCATTTGCGCTGTTTGCCCACGCATCGGCTGGGGACAACTCAAGCGCCTTTCCAGACATTTCTGAGGCTTGATTGAAGAGATCATCCCTTTGTGCTTCATCCGGCGACAACACCGCCAGAATCGCCAGGACCTGGGCTGATCCGGCATAGCCGTCAGACAGAGCCGGGTCGAGCTCCATCGCGTGCTGGAACATTCCCAGTGCTATTTGCTGGCGTTTGACATCAAAAACTGGAAAAAACATGCCTCGGGCTTGATCCGCGAGGTTAGCCGCCTGAAGTCTTGTCAACGATTGCTCACCAAGTGCTGCACGTTCAGCTTGCTCGATGCTTTGAGTTGTTGGCAAAACCTTCCTGTGTTCCTGGCTCAACCAGACACCAAAAACAACGGCTACTGCAATAACACCCAGTCCAGCTGGCAGCAGTTGCCGTAAACGCCAACGGCCAACTGGATTGTCGCTCTTCAGTTCACTTGATGTGGGGTCTTCAATTTTTGCTTCGTAAGAAAACCGCGGCTTGTAGCCACCGGGATCAACAAAAATGCGAACACCTTCGCCGTCCCATTGATCTTCGTAGAACTGATGTAGCAGACGACGCAGTCGCCTGGCCTCAACGCGAACTAGGTTTTGACCGCCAGTCCCATCAACGCGGCGCTCATAGACCTCAACAGCGATAGCTTTGCCTCGGATCTGATTGCTTCGACCCGATAGAGTTTCCTCGACGATATAGGTTAGAAATTGCCTGAGTCGGGGTGAAGCCTGAAACCCGTCGCTTGATACAACTTGGCTAAGAGCTTCCCGAACGAGCTCCGGAGAAGGCTGTCCAACATGTTGATTTATTGGCAAATCGTTGGATCTATTCAATGTCAACTCACCCCCAACTCACGGTGACTCACTTGTCCTTGGCAGTCAACCGCACTCATCTTGATTTGAGAATAGATAGTGGGAATCGGAATTTATCCAGTGACGGTGGACCTGATTGAGGAAATTCCAGAGCTTTCCGATGTGCTGTCGGGGCGTATCGAAACGGATGCGTTATTCCGCGAGGTCATCGAAGACCTGAAGAAAGCATCTGCGTTCTCGGAAGACGCATCGATTGCCGCCTCAGAGCGCGCGGAATGGACCCACATCAAATCCGAACTCATCAAGGAGCTTCGCCGGATGGTGAAGCGAAGCCAATGAGACAATTCCAACAGAGGACTTATCCATGACCAAAGACGATAATGGGAATGACCTGGAAAACAAACAGGGCCAGGAGGCAGATAAAATTAAAGACCCGTCGCGGCGGAGTGTTCTAAAGGGCTTGGCCACTGGAGCGGCTGCGACAGGGGCAGCTGGGTTTGCGGCAGGAAGTGCCGAGGCCCACGAAGGAGACGGCCCACTGGGAGAAACACTCAAGAACCCATACGGTGGTCGACCCGCAGGCGGCATATCTTTGCCGGAGTACTTCCGTCCGACGAAATACATGACGGGTTCTAACGCGAATTATTTCCCGCTTAGCGAGGAGTTGGGTCCAGATGAGATGCGCATCTCATTCTGTGGTTCTACACCCTATCCGCCGCGCGAAGATCAGGCGGGTACTTGTATCATGGTAGAGTTGGGAAATGGAAAACGGTTCTTCTTCGACTTTGGATCCGGTTGTGTCCGCAACATCATCGCCATGCAGGTGCCGGGGCAGCTGATCAACGACATCTTCATCTCTCACCTGCATGTCGATCACTACGCCGACATCCCATACATCTACCCGTTCCGGGCCTGGTCGGGAGGGTACACTCCACTTCGTATTCACGGCCCGTCCGGTCGGACACCCGAGCTTGGAACAGCCGGAATGGTTAAAGGCATGCAACAGATGCTCAAATGGCATCTGGAGGCCTTCGATGTGTTCCCGATTGGGGACGGCTACGAGATCGAAGTCAACGAGTTTGATTTCAGCCAAGAAGGCGGCATCGTTTATGACCAAGACGGTGTGACTGTTCGGTCCTGGCCGCGCAGCCACGCCAAGGACGGTGCAGTCGGGTATCGGCTCGATTGGAATGGTCTGAGCTTTGTATGGACAGGCGATGGTCGCCCGGATGAGCTTTCACGGAAATACGGCGAAGGCGTTGATGTCTTTGTAACCGAAATGTCCGGGCAGGATATAGGTCAGCTGATGACCTATAAATACGGTATCCCACAGGAATTGTTCAACTACACAATCGATACGCATCATACCTCCCACTACGCTGTGGGTAAGCTCTTTGCTGACACAAAGCCGCGTTTGGGAATGGTAACCCACTATACGCAAGACGAAGACATCGACGCTGAAATGTTGGCGGGTATTCGCGCCCATTACGACGGTCTTTTCCAATGGGGTCTCGATGTTGCCGTTGTTAACGTGACTAAGGATGCGATCTGGTATCGGAAAGCCGCATTGCCCGGAAAATCTGGCACAGTTCCGCCATTCCGCGAACTGGCTGCGGCAGCAGAGGCCGGGCGCATTGAGCTTCCAGAGGAAGTTACTTTGCCGAACCCAAGGCTTACCCGAGCGGATCAGCAAGATCAGAAGTATCGAGATATGGAGATCGATCCACGCGAATACTACCCAACTGACGTTTTCCGAGCGCCCGGCGGAGACTGGCCGCAGAACTTCACCATTAAAGTTTCGGATGTAATCGGCTCGCGTGATGAAGACTGAGAGGAGATCGAACAATGATTGAGTTTGGTTCGACTTCTGCAATCCCTGTAACGATCCTTACCGGCTTTCTCGGAGCCGGTAAGACAACACTTTTGAACCGCATCCTGACAGGCAACCACGGGTTGCGGGTTGCGGTTCTGGTGAATGACTTTGGATCAATAAACGTAGACGCCGACTTGGTCGTCGGTCTCGAAGATGATGTGATGAGTTTGGCAAATGGCTGCGTTTGCTGCTCGATCCGCGATGATCTGATCGAAACGGTAGAGGCCGTTCTCGCGCGGCCGGAGAAACCGGAATACATCGTGCTTGAGGCAAGTGGAGTGTCGGATCCATCGTCAATCGCGATGACGTTCACGGATCAACGTTTCCGGGACATGATCCGTTTGGACAGTATCATGTGCCTTGTGGATGCTGAACAAGTATTCGCTGCGCCCGAACAGATGGAGCTGAAACTACGCCAGATCGCCTTCTCTGACATGGTCATCCTCAACAAGGTTGATTTGGTTGACCGTACTACTGTTCAGAAGGTTCACGACTGGCTCGGATCAAGATTTCGTCGCTACCGACTTGTGGAAGCCGTTAACGCTGAAGTATCGCTCGACATCCTTCTATCGGTGGGGCGTTTTGCCGCCGAGCAGTTGGATGCCGACGTACCGGATCATCACGAACATGGTCCCGGCTGTGGTTGCCCGGGGCAGGACCATTCTGCCCAGTTTACGACGACCTTCTTGCACTCCGAACGACCCGTCTCATTGTCCGGACTGCGCGACGCGATCAAGCGTTTGCCTGGCGAGGTCTACCGGGTGAAAGGATTTGTGCTATCCGAAGAGGATCCGGACCATCGGGTAGTAGTGCAAGTCGTTGGCAAACGCATCGACATTGCACGAGAGGAGCCGTGGGGTAACCGCAAGCCCGAAACCTGTCTGGTTGCAATCGGAGCACCTGGAGCGGTTTCAGAAGGTATGCTGGAGGATGTGTTTCTCGAGCCCGTCTGATTGCGTGCCGGATTCATGCAAGTCGATATGGTGTGTTCTCGAAGTATTAGTCGTCTGAATTCTTCTGTTGTGAAAAAGCGGTTCGCGCATGGGTCACACTCACGCGCGAGCTGATCCGTAACCTAATTTCGAGATGCACATGAAAATGTCCGCGTTCGCTGCCGCTGGGCTGGCCGCAACTTCAGCAAACGCTCAAGATGCCGATCTCGCACAGCAACTTGCCAATCCTATTGCTGCAATCGTGTCTGTACCGTTTCAGTTAAACTTTGACGACAAGATTGGTGTGACGGATCAGGGGGCGAGGACTACGTTCAACTTCCAGCCAGTCATTCCTTTCAAAATGGACAACGGCGCCAACATCGTCACCCGAACTATTGTCCCTTATGTGTGGCAGGATGACGTTGTGCCGGGCACTTCGCAGCAAGGGTTTGGGGACGTGTTGTTTTCAGCGTGGTACTCAAAAACAACCGAAGGCGGCCTGACATGGGGTGCAGGCCCGGTTATTCGCTTCCCAACTTATTCTGACGTATCAACTGAGACGTGGGCCGCTGGTATCACCGGCATAGCCCTGCGGACAAATGGCCCCTGGACCTACGGAGCACTCGCCAACCATATCTGGAATCTTACCGGGACACCCACAACGCCAACAAGCGCCACATTCGTTCAGCCATTTGTCTCCTATTCGACTCCTTCCGCCTGGACGTTCAGTGTTACGTCTGAAAGCACCTACGATTGGATTGCCGAAGAATGGTCGATACCGGTCAACGCCAATATCGCCAAACTGGTTCCTATCAGAGGAATTCCCATTAACTGGCAAATCGGAGCAGGGTATTGGGCACAATCCCCAAATACTGGACCGGACGGCTTGCGTGTTCGTCTGCAGGCTCAGATTGTACTGCCAAGAGACTAACGACATTGTTCGATGGTCTTATTTTGATCGTTTAGGCTAAAAAACTTCAACAAGACTAAGTCGTTTGCTCTGGTAGTATTGCAGGTTTCAGCGGAGCCCGGCCTTGATCCGTCAGTTTCCAACAGGTTCTACCTTCGAATACTGCGGCTGTTATATCGCGTCCTTCGCCGGCACCTGAATCTAGGTTTACACGGTTACCCTTGTGTTCAGCTGTTTGGGCGGGCGTGTGACCATGTACCACCAACCACGGGTGCGTCCGTGAATCGTTCAGGAACTCGCCTCGAATCCAGATCAGGTCATCCTTGCTTTGACTTTCCATTCCCAACCCAGGTCTGATGCCCGCGTGTACAAAAAGCAATTCGCCCACTTGGTGAAAATAGGGGCGATTGCGCAGGAACTCGATATGGTTGGAGGGAATGGCGGCACGAGCACGTTTGTGGACTTGAAAAAGTCGATCACCTTCGGTCACCTCGACCCCATAAGACCGAAGCGTTTCAATGCCGCCAATTCGTTGGTGCAGCCAATGATATCCAATCAGAAACTGGGAGTCATGGCGGGGGTACTCCTCCATGAACATAGAGAACATACGGTCGTGATTACCTAACAGGCAAACCCAGTTTCGGCCGTTGGCAAGACCTTCAATTAGAAGGTCAATCACCTCGCGGCTTTGGGCGCCTCGATCAATATAGTCTCCAAGGAAAACAATCTGGGCATTGTCGCCCCCATCCTTTTCAATTCGGGAGAGTGCGATTTCTAGCTGACCAAGTTGTCCGTGTATGTCACCAATTGCATAAATCGGTGCAATCATGGCGCTTCGCTTCTTGCTTGGGGCGTAGCTGACTTTGGCTTAACTTCTGTGTTTTGAGTTCTCATGTAATCTTAACCATTAGAATGCCAGCGTCGGTACGTCGACAATGGTGGCGCCACCGTCTACGGTCAGGGTTGCGCCAGTGATCATGGAAGCATCGTCAGAGCATAGGAACGCCACGGCGGAGGCGACTTCATCGCCTGTAGCGGGACGGCCCAAAGGCACATCGCGTGTGACAAGTGCATAGGCCTCTTCGACCGAAGCCAGGTTCTTGCGCTCCACCAGCTCTTCCATTTCAGCGTCGGCCATTTCGGTGCGTACCCAACCCGGGCAAATCGCGTTACAGCGAACACCCTGTTGGCCAAAATCTCTGGCAATCGACCGGGTCAGTCCTAGCAACCCATGTTTCATCGTGACGTAACCACACGCCTCGGGGCCTGCCGCCAATGCGGCAATCGATGCCATCATGAGCAGATTCCCACGCCGCTTGATCAGCGCTGGCATTACGGATCGCGAGGCCACCATAGCCGTGTTCAGGTTGGCTTGTACGGCCTTGGCCCAATCTTCATCTGTTATATCCGACAATGTGCCGAACCCGAAGCCCCCAGCATTGCAGATCATCACGTCCAACCCACCGAATTTCTCACATGCAATAGTGACAAGATGGTCCATGTGATCGGATGAAGTGGCATCACCAGCAATTGCAATGCCACCACAGCGGGCGGCTACCGCCTCGATCGGCTCGGCTCGACGCCCAGTCAATATGACACTGCCGCCTTCTTTGGCAATACGGCAGGCGGTTGCGGCGCCGATGCCCGTTCCGGCACCAGTGATGATGGCGGTTTTTCCGTCGAAGCGTTTCATGATGGATCTTCCTGTCTAGCCAGATAGGCCAATGCCAGTTTACGGGTATTGCGTGTGAACCTCTCGTTGCGGATTTCTGATCCGTCTTCTTCCATGCGGGTGATGATCCAACCCACGTAAGTAGCGGATCTGAGCAGCACGAACAGGTCAAGCGCTGCGGTGTCAATGTCGCGCACTGATTTGTACCCCTCGATCAAAGCGGCGCGCAATTCGGGGTAGTCAGGCTCATCAAGATTTTTGAGAAGGGTCGTTGCGAGATCGAACAGCCGGAACCCGAAGCCGCTGTCGTCGAAGTCGATCAGTTGTAGTTTGTCGCCGTCAAACATAACGTTTTCACGGACAAGATCGGCGTGGATCAGGCCGTAATCCAGTTCGGATTCGAGCCGAAGCAATTCCTGATCCGCAACCTCACGAACTTTCAGGAACAGGGCCCGGTCTTCGTCGGAAAGGGTCGGGTTGTCCCAGAAACGATCCCAGACGGGGATCTCACCGACAAGCCCCGCACGATCCCAGGCGCAGCGGGTAAAACCCTCGGGAGGCGTCCAGGCGTCGGTCAGCACATGCATCCGTGCCATCTCGCGCCCGATGCCACGGAACAGTCCGGCGCGGTCAGCGATTTCCAGAAACTCCCCGGTCTTGCCGACCGGAGCACCGGACAGCCATGACAGAATGTCGATCTGAATCCCGTCCACCACGTGCAGGAACTTGCCCGAAGCCGAAGCGATCGGGGCAGGGACATGCAGCCCGCCTTTCGCCAGGGCACCCATCCATTCCAGTTCCGACCACAGCTCGGCATCGGTGCGATAACCCAGACGATGCAGGCGGAGGGCAAAGGCCTTGCCCTGATGATCAACCCGGAAAACCCGGTTTTCGCGCTCCGCGATCAGTTGGCAGGATGCCCCCTCGAATCCCCAGAGCGACAGCGCCTTTTCAGTTGTTTCCGCCACGGTCATAGCGATGTTTCCGCCAATACTTCGTCCAACGTGTCGAATAGCAGATCGGCATTTTCTTTCGAGAATGGCATCGGCGGGCGGATTTTCAGCGTGTTCTTGTGACGCCCCAGCTTGGAGTGGATGATGCCACGCTGGCGCATTTCGTTGATCACCCGATCGGTGAATTCACTGGCCGGTTCCTTGCTTTCTCGGTCCAGTACCATTTCGGCCCCGAAGATCAGGCCCGACCCACGCACATCACCAATGAAGTCGTACTTCTGCTGCAATGCCTGCATCCGAGTGCGAGCGTGGTCGCCCACGGTTTTGGCGTTTGCCAGAAGTTGTTTTTCCTCAATCTCTTCCAGTACCGCCATAGCTGCCGCGCAGGAAACCGGGTTGCCGCCGAAAGTGTTGAAATAGCGGTAGCCTTTGCGGAAGGTCACCAGAATTTCGGATCGTGTCACCACGGCCCCCACTGGATGGCCATTGGCCATCGGTTTACCCAGAGTCATCACGTCGGGCACAACGCCCATCTTCTGGTGTGCCCACATGTGGGTGCCGGTGCGGCCAAAGCCCGATTGAACCTCGTCGCAGATCAGCAGACCCCCGGCCTTGTGCACTACGTCTGCCGCCGGTTTCAGCCAGCCGTCAGGATTGTCCGGGAAACCTTCGTTCAGGAAATACGGGCAGACTACCAACGCGGCAAAGCCGATGCCGGATTTCTCATGTTCCGCAATTTGCTCGGCCACGGCATCGGCGAATTTGGTGCCGTCCGGGTCAGGGTTGCGATAGCTGTCGGGCGCTTCGACAAAGCGGAAATACTGACCCAGCCCATAGCCCACGGTCGGCACGTTCGACTTGCTCAATTGGCTGACCAGCGAGGTGTTGCCGTGATAGGTCGCATCAGTGGCGATGATGCCGCGTTTGCCGGTCATGCCTTCAGCCATGCGCAGGGCGATGTCGTTGGCTTCGGATCCGGTACAGGTCAGGATCGCGGTGTCCAGCGACGCATCCATGGTGCCAGTCAGTTTCTCGACGTAGTCCAGAATACCGTCATGCAAATAACGAGTGTGAGTGTTGAGAGTCGAAGCCTGACGGCAGATCGCATCGACCACGCGTGGGTTGCAGTGCCCGACGTGCGGCACGTTGTTATAGCAATCCAGATATTTGCGCCCGTCGGCATCCCACAGCCAGACGCCCTCTCCCTTCACGACATGAACGGGTTCGTCATAAAAGGTTGAGACATTGGGACCCAGCAGCTTGCTGCGCCGTTCAATCAGCTCTGCGGATTTGGGAGAGAGTGTCATCGCGGTCGTTCCTGATTTTAGAGTTGGATCCAGGCGGATTTCAGGTCGAAGTATTTTTCCATCGCGTGCAGCGATTTGTCGTGACCATTGCCGGACTGACGTACACCCCCAAGCGGCATGGTAAGATCGGAACCGCCATAGGTGTTAACGTGCACGATACCGGCACGGATGCGGTCAACCATACGGTGGGCGCGGCTGAGGTCGGCCGTCCAGACGCCCGAGGACAGGCCATAGACCGTGGAATTGGCCAGCGCGACGGCTTCCTCCTCGTCCTGGAACGTGGTGACGGCTAGAACCGGACCGAACACTTCATTCTGAAACAGATCGCTGTCCGGTTTGACCCCGGCCATGATTGTAGGCTGCATGTAGTAGCCACCGGTTTCTTCCAGGATACGCTGGCCACCGGACCGGCATTCGGCTCCTTCGGCTTGAGCGCGGGTGACGAAGCCCAGATTGGCCTCGAGCTCGGGCAGGGAATGCACGGCACCAATCTGGCTGTTCAGATCCAGCGGGTCACCAATGCGGTAGGCTTGTGCATGGCGGGCCATTTCCGCGATGAAATCCTCGGCAATGTCTTCCTGCACCAGCAGGCGCGACCCGGCGATGCAGACCTGACCTGAGTTGCGGAAGATTCCCGCTGCCGACACTTTGGCCGCCTCGGCCAGATTCTTTGCATCGTTGAACACGATGTTGGGGGACTTGCCGCCTAGTTCCAGATAGCAGCGTTTGAGGTTGGAGCACGCCGAATACTCCAGCAAACGACGCCCGGTCGCACCGGAGCCGGTGAACACCATGATGTCCACATCCACGCTCAGTGCCAAGGCCTCGCCCACGACGCTGCCTTTGCCAGTTACCACGTTGAAGACACCTTCGGGCAAGCCCGCTTCTACCGCCAGCTCGGCGATCTTCAACAGAGACAGGGAGGCGCTTTCTGCCGGTTTGAGGACGATGGAATTGCCAGCGGCCAGAGCCGGAGCAATCTTCCAGGTGCCGATCATTAAGGGGAAGTTCCACGGAACAATCGCGCCGACGACCCCGACAGGCGCGTGATGCACCAAGCCCAGGATGTTATGCGTGGTCGGGGCGATCTGACCATAGACCTTGTCGATCGCCTCGCCATAATACTGAAATGTCTGGGCCGCGGACAGGGCTTCGGCGTTCACAGCCATGTTGATCTCGGTCCCGTTGTCCCGAACCCCCAGAACCGCGATTTCGAGCGCCCGTTCCTCAATCAGGTCGGCCAGACGCAGCAGTACTTTTTTCCGGGCCGCAGGGGCCATGCGCGACCAGCGACCGTCCTCGAAGGCCGCCCGAGCCGAAGCCACGGCCCGGTTCATGTCCTCGGGTTCTCCCTCGGCGATCTGGGCTATGACCTGCCCGTTGATCGGTGACAGAACGTCCAGCGTTTTGCCGGAGGCCGAAGTAACCGTCTGCCCATCGATGAAATGCCCCTGCCGGGATATGTCGGCATATCGCAAAGCGTCGATTTTTTCCTGATTCAGCATATCGTCACCTTTGTTGGCTTGAATGTTCCGTATCCGGCCCAACCGGATCCGGCTTGCGCTTAGCCATGTGTTCATTGATCAGAGTGCGAATGTGCAGGATCAGGATCCCGATAATCATGATGAAAATGACCGCAGCAATCGGACGGCTGATGAAATCAATAGGTGTTTTGACTGCCGCCATGGCGCTGCGCAGCTTAACCTCCATGATGCCACCCAGAACCATGCCCAGAATGATAGGAACGATCGGCAGGTTGAGCCTTTTGAGGATCAAACCAAACACCCCGAACCCGGCCGCAACGGCGCAGTCGGTAATGGAGTTGCGTAGGGAATAGACACCAATGAAGGACAGAGTCAGGATCATGATGCCCAGGAACCGGGTCGGAATCTGGATGATCTTCAAAAGCAGATTGGTCGAAAACAGCAGGAACACCAGAACGATAACGTTCAACAGGATCAGTGCCACATATAGTGCCATCACAAAATCAAGCTGGGTTTCGAACAGCTGTGGGCCGGGGATCACGTTGTGCACATAGAACACCGACAGCATCATCGCAGTCAGCGCCTCGCCCGGAATACCTAACGCTAGCAATGGAATCATCGCCGCACCCGGAACCGCATTGTTGGCGGCCTCGGATGCAACAAGACCTTCGGGAGAGCCGTTTCCGAAAGCCTCTGGTTCTTTCGATGTCTTTTGTGCGTAAGTGTATGACAGGAACTGCGCGGTGAATTCACCGACGCCGGGGATCATACCCATCAAGACGCCCAGGGAGGAGGAGACGCCTGCGATGCGTTTGATCCCCAGCAACTCTTTCATGCCTGAAAACATGTTGCCGTCGACATGTGTATCGCCGGGCGCGTGATCCTTTTCAATCAGTAGAAGAAACGCCTGGCTGATCGCAAACAGGCCCAGCACCACCACGATCAGATCGAAGCCCGAAGTCAGCCAGCTTTGCTCAAACGTGAAGCGCCGCGTGTATTTGACGGGCTCCAGGCCGACCGTGTTCAGAAAGATACCGAAACAGGCGAGCATACCGGCCGCAAAAGTTTGTCCGCGATGCGCCACCACGACCAACAGAATGCCCATGAAGGCCGCCAAGAATATCTCCCGGCTGCCGAAATGCGGTGCGATCAACGCCAGAAGGGGCGACAATACGATCAGGCAGACGACGGAAAAGATGCCGCCGAAGAAAGACGCTGAATAGGCCAGTGACAATGCCCGGTGCCCCTGACCGCGTTTGGTCATCGGATAGCCGTCATACGTCGTCAGTGCATTCACCGGCGTACCGGGCGTATTGATCAGAATTGCTGGAATGGCACCGCCGTACATAGACGAGCCATAAATTCCCAAGAGCAAGGTCAGGCCAACGATTGGCTCAAACGCGAAGGTGGCGGGCAACAGAATGGCAATGGCCACCGCAGGGCCGACACCAGGCAGAGCGCCGATTATGACGCCACCTATGGAGCCGATAACCAAGGCGATCATAACGTCCCATTGCGCGAGAAGGGAAATACCGGAAAGAAGAGTGTCCATGTCAGCCTCAGAGATAGGTTAGCGCAAAGGCTCGCAGCGCGTCGGGAAGGTGGTTGTAGATTTGCCCCGCGGGGATTTTGACCTGCAAAAAGCCACGGAAGATAATCGCGACACTGAAAGCGAACAGCACAACCAGTCCCAATGCCTGTTTGCTGCGAAACCCAGCCCGAAGCGCCAAAAACAGAGCGAAAACCAGCGTTGTAGGCAAGTAGCCGCAGAGCGGTACCAAAACCACATAGATCAGGAAGTAGAGCACATATTCCAGCGACCGAAGCCAGAATACGACCTCGGTCCAGCGCCCGGGAATGCGCGGAGAGACAAACGAACCCAATGCATGAAACGCGCCAAAAACAGCCATCCCGCAGACAGCAATGGTGGGCCACAGCGATGGCTGCGCAAACCATTTTGTGCGTTTGACCCATTGGGTCTGTTCACCCAGTTGGCTGAGCAGGAAGAGAGCAAACAACAGAAACGCAATAGCAAAGACCTTGTCGCCTGGACGGCGGTATCTTTGAAACAGTTCCTGGAAAAACTTGATGCGTGTCACGACGGGACCTCCTCCCTGATCTGGCAGCGAACTGATTTATCGGTTCGGAAGCGTGTGAGGGGTTCGCTACCCCTCACACAATGTCTATTATTCAAGCAGTTCTGCGATTACGCCGTTGACCTTGATATCTGCCTCGATTTGGGCGTTCGACTCGGCGGCGTCTTTCCAATAGATCAGCACGCCGGTCTCCTGCGACAGGGTCTTGGCAGCATCGCTGTCCAGCGCGGCGGTGGCGGCCGCTTCGATCTTGGCTTTCACATCATCCGGCGTACCTTTGGGCACGAATAGGCCATTCCACAACGACAGGGGCAGTTCCGGAACGATTTCACCCACCGTCCGTGCATCCGGTGTCAGCGGAGTGCGCTCTTCGCCGATCGACGCAAGGATCGTCAGATCGTCAATGCACGGTAACAGGGTCTGGATCGTGGCGTTGACAATATCCACATCGCCAGAAGCCAGAACGTTGCAGTCCAACAGATCGAAAGCAGCTTCAGAACCGAAATCCCACCCGGTCTTTTGCGCTGCGGCGAAAGTCACCTGAGTTGGCGCAAGGAATGATCCGTAATGTCCAAGCGCGACGTCGTTCTCTTTGCCGTATTCGGCCAGTTCTTCCCAGCTGCTATAGGGCTGGCTTTTCAGAGTGGCGATTACGAAGGGGTAGGTCATGAAGATTCCGACCGGTTCGAACGGGTTCGGGTTCAGCTCGGGGACGCCAATTTCCGGGCCAACGACAGGCACATCGATCACGAAGGACCCGACCGTGTAACCGTCCGCAGGCGCACCTGCCACTTCCACCGCACCCGGGAACGGGCCACCGCCACCGCCAGGTTTGTTCACGACCGCAGCCGGAACCCCGTACATTTCCTGGAACTTGTCCGCGATGATGCGGGTCAATACGTCTTCCAGATCACCCGGCGGGAAGGGCACAACAAATGAGACCGGCTTTTCCGGGTACTCGGCGATAGCCGCTGTTGCGCTAAGTACAGTGGCCGCGCATGCCATTTTGAAAACGTTCGTCATGGTTTTCCTCCCTTGTGACGAATTTTCTTGTGATTGTTGGTTCAAGAGGCGCCTGCCGGGACCTTTCCGACGGCAACCCATTGGTCGAATATTTCCAGTGCCGTGGCGCAGAAATCGGGGTCGTTGATGTGGGCGTCCAGTTCGGTGACCTGCACCGAGGGTGCGACTGTCGTGCTCAGTTCCCCAATAAAGGCCGCCAGCCCTTCGGCATCGTGGCAATCACCGCCCGGCCGATCCCATTCCTCGATCCCTTCACGCGGGATGATCAGATGCGTCGGGGCAGAGCTTTCACCGAGGCGCTTGTTTAGCTCGCGAGCAATCTCGCGCCGTTCATCGGCGTTGTAATAGGTGTTCTTGACGAGCTTGTTGTGGGTGTGGATCGGGCGGTCCTTGAACTGCTCAGGGATCTCCTGCCAGCCTGCAAAATCGATCAGGTCCATGCAGCCTGGAGCCACGATTTGCGGGATGCCCGCTCTTCCTGCCGCCCGATGCCGATCCTTGCCTGCATTTACGACGGATCCAGCCAACAGGTTGCCCAACTCGCACCCGGCAAAGTCCATTACGCAAACAAAACCCTTTTGGCTTGAGATCTGCTCAAAAGCCATGCCGCCCATACCCATGGCGTGAAACACCGCTACTTCATAACCGCGTGCTTCAAGAGCCGGTTTGAGCGTCTTGACGTATTTCAGGCAAGACGTTCCAAGCGATGTCATCCCCACCACGGGCCGCCCACTGACCGCAGGTTCTGCAGCGCATGCTGCACCCAGGACAGCGCCAGCTGCCTGAGCCAGCGAGGATCTACAGATTGCATTTAATCCATAGAGTCCCCCGGCCCACAGGATCATCTGAATGTCGGGCGACAACCGTTCTGCCGGGATTAGGGCCGAAAAAGACACAGTTGAGACGACGTATTTAGGCACCCCGATTGGCAAGGCATGACAGACGTCCAGCGCCAAGTCCGTACCCATCGTACCGCCCAAGATGATCACCCCGTCGATACGGCTTTCGTTGTTCAGCTGCCGGGCAAGCGCACAGGCGCCTGCCGACATGATTTGCATCGCCACATGTTCGCTGCCGCTGTCGATAGCCTCCTTGATGGTACTTCCACCAGCTTCGGCCACGTCATGCTTCGAGAAGTCGGTGGGCTGGGCAGGGTCTCCCAGCACGCTGACATCCAGTGTTTTTACATTGCCGCCCAGAGCACAGATCTTGCTGGCCATGAATTCCAGCTCGTCATTTTTTGTGTCGTAGGTACCAATGACCAGGATGGTCTTTTCCACCACAAGTTCCTCCCTTTTTTCGTTCTTTATCCGCGCATTATTTCACCCTTGGGGTCGTAGAACGGAGCCAACTGCACCTGCAGCGGATACATTTTACCGGCGATCTGAACGTCGAATCCGCCTTCGTCGATCCATGTTTTTGACACGCCTTCGTCGCGGTGCAGACTGGCCAAGCCAACCATGGCCTCAAGCCGGAAGCCCCAGTCGCCCGACGTTACGTGACCCACGATCTGACCGTCTTTCCATACGGGTTCGTTGTGAATCAGATACGGGCCAGATTTGGCGTCCACGCCCTCAACAACACAGGACACAGTGCGGAAGTCGGTAGCCGCGCCGCCTGCCTTCTGCTCAGTCAGAACCGCCTTGCCAAGAAAATCGTCCTCTTTGCCCAGAGCTACGGCAAAGCCCAACCCCGTCTCATACGGTGTATCATCTTCGGCGATGTCGTGGCCAAAATGACGGAAGCCCTTTTCCAAACGGCAGGCGTTCATCGCAAACATGCCCATGTGGCGCAGGCCGTGCGGCTTGCCAGCTTTCATCAGCGCCTCATATACACCAGCCACAAACTCGGTAGGCATCATAAGTTCATAACCAAGCTCTCCCAGGAATGACCGACGGATGGCCCAACCGCGGGCATAAGCCATATCGATCTCGCGCGCGGCTCCAAATGGGAAGGCTTCATTCGACAGGTCATCGCCTGAGATGGCCGCCAGTATCTCGCGTGACTTGGGGCCGTGGATTGTGATTAGGCCATAGCCTGAGGTGGCGTCGAACACTTCAAAGCGCCAACCCGGATCGGCATGGTCCTTGATCCAACCCTGATCGCGCATCTGGCTGGGGTGACCGGTGATGACCATAAAGCAATCGTGGGCAGTGCGGGTCACGGTCACATCGGCCTCAATCCCGCCACGCTTGTTCAGGAACTGGGTGTAGATCGAGGTTCCGACCTCAACATCCATTTGTGCACCGCAGACCTTGTTCAACGCTTTGACCGCGTCCGGACCCTGCACCTGAATTTTCGAGTACATCGACTGGTCGATCAATACCGCAGCATCCCGTGCGGCCAGACATTCGGCCTGCACATGAGGAGCCCAGTCTTTCCACCACAGGTTGGGTTCTTCGTTCCAACCCTTTTTCTCGGGGTCGAAATACATGGGCATTTCCCAACCGATCCGCTCGGCAAAGGTTGCACCCGCTTCTGTCAGGCGATCATGCAGAGGTACACGGCGCACCCCACGGGCCGAGTTGATCTGGCGCCCAACCCAGCTGACACCATAGTGGAAGCCTACCGATTCTGCGCTGCGATCGTGGTTGTATTTGGTGTTTCGTTGGAACGGATGCGCCCGGCGGGCCAGCATCGGGCCCATCCCGCGCGACGGGGCACCGTCGGTCATCCATTCGGCCATCGTCAGACCAACACCACCAGAGTTCAATATACCGTTCGAGTTCATGCCGGTAGCGACAAACAGCCCTTTGATCTCGCTGGTCGGGCCCAGATAGGGACGCCCGTCCGGAGTAAAGCTCTCGGGACCATTAAAGAAGGTTTGAATACCCATCTCACCCAGGGCAGGCATGCGCTCGAACATCCTTTCGAGGTTTGGCTCGACATGTTCCATGTCAAAGGGCAGTTCGTCGAACTCGAAATCCTCAGGGATACCGTCCTTGCCATAAGGCTTGCCGTGTTTTTCGAACGAGCCGATCAGAAGTTTGCCGGTATCTTCTTTCCAATAGGTCCGCTCTTCAGCGATGTTGAGGATCGGCTGAGTTTTCGGCAGGCCATCCACCGGCTCGGTGACTATGTAGAAATGCTCGGTCGCATGCAGCGGCACGGTAACGCCATGCGCCTTGGCAAACAGGTGGCTCCACATGCCACCTGCCAGAAGCACTTTGTCCGTGGCGATCACGCCTTTATCTGTCTCGACACCAGCAATCTTGCCATCGCGGATAACCAGCTGGTTGACCTTGGTGTCCTCAAACACTTGCGCCCCCAAGGCGCGGGCACCCTTGCTAAGCGCAACCGTGACGTCCAGAGGGTTTACTTGACCGTTGGAAGGTACAAAGAAGGCCGATTTCACATCGTCCGTTTCGATCAGCGGCCATTTTTCCTTCAGCTCCTCTGGCGAAAGCATGAAGCTTTCAATCCCCATGCGCACTGCGTGGTCGTGGCTGCGCAGAAGCTGTTCGTGTCGAACGTCGCCGATGGCCAGATTGATTGTTCCGTTGGGCTTATAGCCCGTGGCCTGCCCGGTTTCTTCTTCCAGGTCGCGGAACAGGCGCGCAGTGTATTTGCCCAATTCGGTCTGCGCAGTGCTGTCGCGCAACTGCCCCACAATCCCGGCCGCATGCCAGGTAGTACCGCTGGCAATTTTACGACGCTCAATCAGTACTGCCGGCGTGCCTCGCTTTGCCAGATGATACAGGGTCGACACACCGATGATACCGCCGCCGACAATCACCACAGGTGCCTGTTCAGGAATAGAGTGAGCCATCAAACTACCTTTCAGCCCACTCGTGCAGGCTATCCGCAGGTTTCCAACTGGGTGCAAATCAGGCTCGTTCGACACAGGCCTCATTCGCTCGAATGGGTAATTTGTGACAGACCGGATGGTTTGTGAAAAGAAAAACGCACTAATGGTGCGATTATAGCACCGACAGGTTTTGTTAAGTTAGATGGGATTTATCCCATCACCGTGTGTGAGGATGATCCCGTTAGCGCAGTTTCCAGTTTTTCGACGGCTGTTTTCAGAAACTTAGCCAGTTCGTCGCGACGCGCATCATCCATATTCAAATCGGGAACAGCTATTGCAATTGTTCCTGCAGGGTCTTTGTCGTCTGTGAAAAATGGCATCGCGACACTTGCAACGCCCATTTCAACAGTGTTGCGCGTCGCAGCGAATCCTCGGCTGCGGGTCTGCGCTATCAGTTCGTTGAGTTCATCTTCCTCCGTAACCGTATATTGGGTTAGCTTCTCGCGTTTTTCTGCCAGAAGCCGTTCTCTTGTTTCGTCGGAACAGAATGACAGGAAGGCGAGCCCAGAGGCGGAGGAATGGTAAGGGTAAGATTCAGCCGGTCGCAAATTGATGACGTTACCGCGTGGGGGCAGGGTAAATGATGCAGTTGCCATACCAGTTGCTCCTGGAATGCCAACGTGAACAGTTTCATTTGCTTGTGTTGAAAGCCACTGCGAAACGATTTGCGTTGCCTTGAACATTGGAACGGTGGCTTCTCGCAGTCGCGCCAATGAAAGGAATCCGTGCCCCAGCCGGTACTTTCGATTGTCAGGGTTTTGTTCGACAAACCCATGCTTGGTGAGAGAAATCAGCAACCTGCGAATGACAGCTTTGTCCTCGCCTGTGGCACGCGCAAATTCGTTCAAGCCGATTTCCAGATTTTCCAGCGAGAATTGACGCAATAAGCTCATGGCTTTGTCGACGGTTTTCATAAAGGCCCATTTCTTTTGAATGTCGTTCAGAGATGATCAGAACAGGAGGTTTCCAGTTGTTTCCTATTGTCAACTTGACATGAACCATACTTAAGCACTAGCAAATAACGCACCAAAGGTGCGAAAATCGCACCTAACGAGCACCAGATCGCGAATACGTACGGCAGTGGCGCACATGTTTGTGGAGGGAAAGCATTGGAAAAATGGAGAAAACCTACCGACTTTCGAAAGGTCTCGTTCCTTTTGTCTTCGCCAGAATCGCTTTTCGAAATTTCTGCCGTCATTGCAGTGCTGCATGCGGCGAATAAGATTCAAGAAAGCGAAGTGTTCGATTGGGAGTTCCTTTCAGTAGAAGGACAAGATGCCACCACGGAAACTGGCTTAAGCGTGAGTACCAGCCCGTTGCCGTCTGAGATGTCTGGTAAGCAGATGATTTTTTGCATTGGCCAGGAGGCATCTTCGCAAGAGACGCGAGCCAAAATGTCCGGTTGGCTACGAAGGGCGTGGCGAAGTGGTTATGTGATAGGGGCTGCCGGGGACGGCATTCATATTCTAGCCCAGGCAGGCTTACTGGAAGGCAAAGACTTTACCAGTCATTGGGAACACGCACTTTCGTTTCCCGAGAAATACGGCAATCTTTATCCTTCCGAAGAGCTTTTTTGTTTCGATGGCCGTTTGTTGACCTGTGGTGGAGGGAGCGCGGTTATCGACTTGTTTTTAACTATTCTGGCGCGAGAAATCAGTCTCGAGTTTGCCAAAAAAGTTAGCGACCAGCTCTTAAGTGGCCGTATACGCGATGGAACAGATTGTCCGAAAATGACCTACAGCGCTCGGTTTAACACGCGCAACAGTGTTTTGCTGAATGTTTTATCCGAAATCAGAGAAGGCATTTACGAAGACTTGTCCATTGAAGCACTTTGCGAGCGGCATTCTATTTCACGCCGCCAGCTGGAACGACTGTTCCTGCGCGACACTGGAATGCCGCCAGGGCAATACATCAAAGACACACGTCTAAGGCACGGAAGATACCTTTTGAGCCAGACGGAAATGACTGTGGCCGAAGTTGCCGCAGCCATTGGTTTCAATTCCACCGGAAATTTCAGCGCATCGTTCAAACGCAAATACGGGGTTTCGCCAAGCAAGTTCTCAGGAAGCATGGATCTTGATTCCTGAGGACAAGTTATCGCTCAGTGAACCAGCATTACTGGCACCTCGGAATGTGCCATTACATCTGTAGTCGCGCCTCCGAAAAGTTCGTGAGAAAACTTGCTGTGTTCGTATGCACCCATGACGATCATCTCAGCTCCGATCTCATCCGCTGTGGACAGAATTTGATATCCGACCCCTTTCGGAGCAGTCGCGCAGTGGACATGCTCGCAGACCACGCCATGCCGTTCCATCAGTGTTTTAATGCCACCGATACCATCAATACCTTTGACGGCTTTTTTTCCAACCGTGACCAAGGTAACCTTACCTTTCTGTTCCAGCATGACCATCGCCTCGCCCACGGCACGGGCAGCAGCGCGTTTCCCATCCCAGGCAACAAGGACATGGTTGGCCAGCCGATCACTCTCAAATCCATCCGGGATCATCAAAACCGGTCGTCCACTTTGCAGCGTCAACACGTCTGGGTGAGGTGATAAATGCGTGTCACTAGAGTCTTCGGAATGTGCGCCGATCATTACAACGTCAAACCCGCGAGCAAATGCAGACAGGACATAATCATCGTTGTCGTCGAATTCCGCAAACTCGGCCTTTTCCAACCAGCCAGCCGACTCTACCTCACTTTGAAACTGCCGTTTTATTGTAGCGGAGCGTTCGTCTTCCTTTTCGCGCAGTATGGAAAGAATCTGTTGACTGACTACTCCGCCAAATCGTCTTTCGAGGTTCATGGGGCTGTGCGCGACAACCCCGGTTAACCACGCATCGTGGTGCCTTGCGGCGGCAAGTGCATAGCGCAATACCGCAGCACTGTTTTTTTCACCGGAATAAGGGCAGAGTATACTTTTGATTGCCATAGTGTTTTCCCTTGTTCTTTAGGCCTGCCTGGGAAATTAATGAAGCCATTAGTCGCTGCAATCCTATCACTCGGATTGTGCACGTACTTGACCCAAGTCAGGCTGCTACCGAATATGATTAACGGCGCATCGGCGTTACAGAAGCCTCTACTTAGAAGCTTCGAGAGCCTGCTTAAGTGTTTCCCGATCACCAATGTGATTGGCCAACACGAGAATGAACCGAGAGTTCAGCGCGTCGCTTTCCTCATCCGATAGCCCTTCATGCGCTGCGAGGAGGTCGGCATAAAAGTCATCCGGAGAATAAAGGTTCGGTTCAGTAATCAGGGGCATCGGCTTATTCCTTTCCACAGGCATTCAGGACTGCTGAACGCAGCGCGTCTTCGTCATAATCGCGCCACCGCGCGGTGACATGCTGATCCGGGCGGATCAGGTAGACCGCTTGGCTTTCCAATCCCAGGTAACGTTGTGCCAATGCGCCGGAGACATCATCCGAGGCATTTAGGGACACGCTTCTGACCTTGATACCTTCAATATCGACGCTGTTTGGGACTTCGGAGTTGATCGCCAGAAGCACGAAGTCGTTTCCGAGTTGATCGAGCAGGAAGCCATCACCAATCGGTGCATCCTTGCAAGGAGATCCAACCCTCGATGCAGCAGGACCGCCCGGCAGATCATCCGCCCCGTTCAGCGACGAGTGATCATAGGTACAAGGCACCGACAGACGACCCGAATTCACCAAAGGGCGGGCGAATTCATGGCGTTCCGCCAGTTTGAGTACGGCATCTCGGAAGTTCTTGCTCACTTTCGATTTCGGCGTGATGAAATCCGTCGACCGGGTCGAATTCATAATGTTTTCATCCGCACCGAAAACCCGTTCGTCATCATAGGTGTCCAGGAGGCTTTCAGGTGCCTTGCCCGAGATCACAAGGCCAAGTTTCCAACCAAGGTTGTCGACGTCCTGAAACCCGGAATTCGCGCCGCGTGCTCCAAAGGGCGACACTTGATGCGCCGCATCGCCCGCGAAGACGACGCGCCCATGGCGGAACTTGTTCATGCGACGGCACTGGAATGTGTAGATTGACGACCAAACCATTTCATAGTCAAATTCATCGCCCAGCATCGCATCCAGACGTTTGCGGATGTTTTCCTCTTTCAGTTCCTCTTTGCGGTCTACATCCCAGCCGATCTGGAAGTCGACGCGCCAAACGTCATCAGGCTGTTTGTGCAACAAAGTCGAGGCCCCGGATTTGAAGTATGGCTCGAACCAGAACCAACGTTCCGTCGGGAACTCGTTGTTCTTCATCTTGATATCGGCGATCAGGAAGCTGTCCTGAAACACCCGGCCTTCGAAGCCCAGATCCAGCATGTCCCGCGTTGGTGAATTTGCGCCATCGCAGGCGATCATCCAATCCGCTTCAACCTGATATGGCCCATCCGGCGTTGTGACGGACAGAACGACATGGTCGTCCTTCACGTCCACCGCATCGACCCGGTTCTTGCCCCGGATCTCAATCGGAGCGCCGCGTTCCTGTTCTGCGCAGATGGCTTCGAATATGAACTTTTCGAAATAGGGCTGCTGCAGGTTGATGAAGGCGGGGTTGCGATGACCGGATTCGGGCAGAAGGTTGAATTCAAAGACCTGCCGGTCATCCTGAAACACTTTGCCGACATTCCAGACTACACCCTTATCGAGCATCGGCGCGCCGCAGCCATAGCGGTCCGCGATTTCAAGCGTCCGCTTGGCAAAGCAGATGGCACGGCTGCCCATGCCGATTCCTTCGTGATCGTCCAGAACCAACGCCGGAATGCCCTGCCGACCCAGGTCCAGCGCGGTAGCGAGACCAATTGGACCGCCTCCGACAATGACGACCGGGTGACGTACCGCTTCGGGTGCGTCCTGGTCTTTGGACTTTTCATACGGGTAAAGCTTGAAAGCGAGGGAATATCGGTCCTGGAGCATCGTAATACCTAACTTGCAGAGTTGGGGTGAGATGGGTCGGGATCAGCCTTGCAGCTGTTCCCACATTTCCAGGTCACGTTTGTCGGTCCAGATACGGGGATGGGTGATCCCGCGGGCCTCGTCATAGGCACGGCTGACGTTGAACGGCAGGCAGTGCTCGTAGATTGCGTAGTCCTTGAACTTGGGGTCGCAGGCGTCGCGGACCGCGTCCCAAGCGTCCTTGAGCGAACCGCCCTTCATTGCAACGCGTTTGGCAGGGCCGTAGGTCGAGTTCACGAAGTCACGGGTGCTTTCGATGGCGCGCTCGACGGCATCCTTGCCGACCAGTGCGGCGCCGCGGCCTGGTGCAATGGCATCGACGTCATATGCCTTGATCGCGTCCAGCGTGCCGCCCCAGTCCTCGAAATGGCCGTCGCCGCAATAGCACGCCGAATGGTCCTCGACGATGTCGCCGGTGAACATCACGTTCTGGTCCGGCACATGAATCACTGCATCGCCCGCTGTATGGGCGCGGCCGATTTGTTTGATGTCCACTCGACGGTTGCCCAGATACACAGTCATGCTGTCGCTGAAGGTGGTGGTGGGCCAGGTCAGGCCGGGGATGCTTTCATGGCCTTCGAACAAGCGCGGAAAGCGCTGGAATTCGCTGTCCCAGTCCTCCTGACCGCGCTCCACGACCATCGAGCGCGCCACGTCGGACATGATGACTTGCTGCGCGTTGAAGGCGCTGGCGCCCAGCACACGCACGGCGTGATAATGGGTGAGGACCACGTGGCTGATCGGTTTATCGGTCACCGAACGCACGCATTCGATCACTTTGTTGGCCAGGCGTGGGGTCGCCTGCGCCTCGACAATCATGACGCTGTCGTCGCCGATAATGACGCCCGAGTTCGGATCGCCCTCGGCGGTAAAGGCGTAAAGCCCGTCGCCGATCTCATCAAAGGTGATTTTCTTTTCAGTCAGGTCGCCTTGCGACGCGAATGCTTTAGCCATGGGTGTCCTCCGGTGCCCTTGCGGGCGATTTGATGTGTCAGTTGCGTTTGTAAGGATCGTCAAGCGCGGGCAGGACTTGCCCTATGCAGTCGCCGAAGCCGATATGATAGCCGTCGCCCTTGGCCGCGCCACGCAGGGTCAGCGTGTCGCCGTCCTCGATAAAGCTGCGGGTCTCGCCGGTGGCGAGGGTGAACGGTTCCTTGGCACCCCAACTCAGTTCCAGCAGCGACCCGCGGTTTTCCTTTTCTGGACCGGAAATCGTACCCGAACCCAGCAGATCGCCTGTGTTCATCGCGCAGCCGGACGTGGTGTGATGCGCCAGTTGCTGCGCCGCCGAATAATACATCACGTTGTAATTGGTCCGGGCAATCGTCGTGGCCGCCTTGCCTTCGGGGGCCAACGTGACCGACAGGTCGATGTCATAAAGCATCGGCCCGACGTCCTTGAGATGATCCAGCAATTCGAATTCACGCACGGGGGTGTCACAGCGGAACGGCTCCAACGCCGCTTTGGTGACGATCCACGGGCTGATCGAAGTTGCGGTGGCCTTGGCCTGAAACGGTCCAAGCGGCTGGTATTCCCAGGCCTGCATGTCGCGCGCGGACCAGTCGTTCAGCAGGACGTAGCCAAAGATGTTGTCATCCGCCTCCTGGACCGAGATCGGGCCATCAGACGGGGTGCCGACGATGGCGCCCATCTCAAGCTCGATATCGAACCGTTGTGACGGTGCGAAACGTGGCAAGGCGTCGTTCGGGCCCTTGAGCTGCCCCCATGGGCGGCGGATGTCTGTGTTTGAAACGACAACCGACGAAGCGCGGCCATTGTAACCGATCGGGATGTGCAGCCAGTTCGGCGGCAGCGCGTTTTCCGGCCCGCGGAACATGGTGCCGACGTTGAAGGCGTGGTGCTTGCCCGCGTAGAAATCGGTGTATTCGCTGACGGCGAAAGGCATATGCATCTCGGCATCATCCTGTGCGACGAGCAGGGGTTCGACTTTGGCCTGCTCCTCAGCGCCTTCGGCCAGCAGGGCTGTCAGCCGGTTGCGCAGAGCGGCCCAGACGGCGGGACCTGACTCCATCAGCGGGTTCCAGAAAGGCAGATCGAACAGCGGCTCGTCTGCCAGTTCAATCAGACCCTCAGCCTCGGCGGCTGTGACGTCCAGGATCATGTCGCCAATCGCAACGCCACAGCGGGGGTCCTCACCCTTAGTCGAAAACACGCCGTAGGGCAGGTTGTTCAGGGAAAACGGGTGGGCCGCATCATTGGCCGAGGCCACCCAGGAGTTCATCAAAGGCATTGCTTCTCCAAACCTCTGTTAAAGGCCCGGGATTTAAGGGAAAATCCCAGGTTTTTCTGTTGCGTCACTTTTTGCCGGGTGTGCCGTCGAATTTCTTTTCGATATCCGTCCAGCAGTCGATGTAATCGTCCTGCAGCGGCGCCTCGTTGGCGGCAAACCCCGTCAGGTGCTGCGGGAAGCGCGTTTCGAACATGAACGACATGGTGTTGTCGAGCTTGTCCGGCCCGAGGTTTGCATTCGACGCCTTCTCAAAGGCTTCCTTGTCCGGCCCATGCGGCAGCATCATGTTATGCAAGCTCATGCCGCCCGGAACAAAGCCCTGTGGCTTGGCATCATACTGGCCGTAAATGTTGCCCATCAGCTCAGACATGATGTTTTTGTGGTACCAGGGCGGGCGGAATGTATCCTCCATCACCATCCAGCGCTCACGGAATAGGACAAAGTCGATATTGGCCGTGCCCGGATGGCCCGAAGGCGCTGTCAGAACGGTAAAGATCGACGGGTCCGGGTGGTCAAAAAGGATCGCGCCAACCGGGCAATATGCGCGTAGATCGTATTTGTAGGGCGTGTAGTTGCCATGCCAAGCGACAACGTCCAGCGGGCTTTGATCAATCTTGGTGGCGTGGAACTGGCCACACCACTTCATCGTCACGGTTGACGGCACCTCGCGATCCTCGAATGCGGCCACAGGCGCCTTGAAATCGCGCGGGTTGGCCATGCAGTTCGCACCGATCGGGCCGCGCCCCGGCAGTTCGAATTTCTGACCGTAATTCTCGCAGACAAATCCACGACAGGGGCCTTCCAGTACCTCGACCCGATAGACCAGACCGCGCGGGATGATCGCGATTTCCTTGGGTTCAACGTCGATGATCCCCAACTCGGTCGCGAACCGGAGACGGCCTTCCTGAGGAACCACCAACAGCTCGGAATCTGCCGAGAAGAAATAATCGTCTACCATCGACTCGTTTACCAGATAGACATGGCTGGCCATGCCAACCTGCGTGTTCACATCGCCCGCAGTGGTCATTGTCCGCATACCGGTAACCCAGGTCAGTTGCTCATCGGTATGAGCGACCGCGTCCCAGCGATACTGGCCCAGAGAAATGACATCCGGATCGACGCAGGGGGCCGATTTCCAGTAGGGCAGATCAATCCTTTTGTAGCGGTGAGAATGCTTGACCGACGGGCGGATACGATAACACCACGTCCGTTCCGGCGGGTTCGCGGTAAAGGCCGTTCCGCTCAGCTGTTCGCCATAAAGACCGTAGTTGCAACGCTGAGGGCTGTTCAGGCCTTGCGGTAGCGCCCCCGGCAAAGCCTCGGTCTCAAAGTCATTCGCCCAACCGGGCATGTAACCCTTAGAAATAGCGGCTCCGTCATCGGCAACAGTCAATCCGCTATGCTTCACGAGGTCGTTCATCTGGATCTCCTGTTAAAACGATTCGAGTAGGCTTTGAGCTTGCCATCAATATTCGTTGCAAATGCAACGATGTCAATATTTTTGTTGCAAATGCAACGAAAGCCTGACTTCAATAGCTTTGAAAGGAATTCAATACATGACCACTAGAGACTTGCCAGAGTTCGATTTGGAAGGGTTCTTGCCGTACCGCCTTACGGTACTGGCAACGCATTTGAGCGCAAAAATGGCTCAACAATATAAACATGAGTTTGGTGTTTCGAACCCCGAATGGCGCGTTCTTGTGAATGTTGGATATGCTGAAAACCCGTCGGTTCGAGACATCGAGAGACGGGTCAGCCTGGAAAAGTCAAAAGTCAGCCGGGCGGCAGCACGCCTCAAAGCCCGCGGCCTGATCACCAAGGTTGTAGATCCCAATGACCGACGATTGGTCAAGCTCGACCTGACAGAAAAGGGCGCCGATCTGCTCAGCCAACTGGTTCCAATCGCAATGTCGTTTCAATCCAGCCTGGAAGCTAAACTTGGGGAAGCTGAGGAGGCTTTGATCGCCGCCCTCGATTTGCTTTCGGAAGAATAATTGATGAAACTCTATGACTATTGGCGCTCTTCGGCCAGCTATAGGGTTCGGATCACCCTTGGCCTTGCCCGGGAAAACTGAGAAACCGTAATTGTGAACCTGCTGAAGACCGAGCCACGTTCCGAAGCGCACTTGTCGAGGAACCCACAGGGTCTGGTGCCGGTGCTGGAAATAGATGGGCACAGTCTAACTCAGTCTCTCGCGCAGATCGAATATATTGTCGAAACCAGATGCCTCGGCCTTCTGCCGTCGGACCCGGTGAGCCGTGCCGAGGTGCGCGCTCTGTCTTATGCCGTGGCGATGTAAATCCACCCGGTTTGCAATCTTCGTGTTGCGAAATGGGTCGTCGAACAATCAGGGAAACAGATTTCGATGGAAGGCTGGATGCAGCACTTTTTCGGTGAAGGGCTGGCGGCTTATGAAGGCATGATTCAGGGCGGCCCGTATTCTTACGGTAACCGTGTAACGCTTGCCGATATTTGCCTGATGCCGCAACTTTACAATGCGCAAAGGTGGGGCGTTAAGCTGGCTGACCTCCCCAAGATCGCTCGGATCAAAGACAGTCTGGATCTGATTCCGGCCTTTCAAGATGCCCATCCGGACAGCAGCCCGCATTAACTGTTTTCGTTCACCTGATCCTGCCCATATTGAGCCACAGCTCGTTCAAGTGCGCGAAGCCCGTCCTTGAGCTTGTTCATGTCATCATCGCTCATGTGTCCCAGAATTGAGTTAGCACAGCTCTGAACGGCCGGAAAAACTTCGTTAAACAAGGACTTTCCCGCCTCAGTGCAGGTGTATTGGCGCAACCGTCGATCACTATCCGCAACGGCGCGACCGATCAGACCTTTGTTCTCGAGCCGGGTGGCTGCGCGGCTGACCTGAACCTTGTCTAATGTGGTGCGCTGCGCCAACTGCAGCGAGTTTAACTGTCCCGCACTGGCCAAAAGAAAAAGCAAGCGCCATTCCTCCCGCGACAAGCCATAAGTGCGGCCATAGACCTGTACAAGTTGGCGCGAAAACGCTTCGGCGGTCGATGCAAGCTGATAGGGAAAATATGTTTCAAGGTTCATAGGATCGCCTCATTTGCAGTTAATGTAGTTCGTTGCAAATGCAACGATTTGATCTAGATCAAATTGCGTGATGCCGAACCCGGCTAATCATTGCAAATGCAACGATTCCGGAGGAGGCTGCAATGAATGCTCAGAATCTCAAGCTCGATCAAATTCATCACGTCGCATATCGGTGCAAAGATGCGAAGGAAACCGTCGAGTTCTACACTAAAATGCTGAATATGGGCTTTGTCCTGGCAATTGCCGAAGACTACGTTCCTTCTACACATGAACCTGATCCCTATATGCACCTGTTTCTGGATGCCGGTAACGGCAATGTGCTGGCATTCTTTGAACTGCCGACCAAGCCTGAAATGGGGCGCGATCCGAATACCCCGAAATGGGTCCAGCACATCGCGTTTAAGGTCAAGGATCGCGAAACGCTGATCGGGTTCAAGGAACATCTTGAAGCCAACGGCGTCGATGTGCTGGGCGTCACCGATCACTCGATCTTCCATTCGATCTATTTCTTCGATCCCAACGGCCACCGTGTGGAGTTGGCTTGTCCCGATCCAGAGGAAGAAGAAATGATCAAGCGGCTGGACGCGGTGAAATGGGACATGCTGGAAGAGTGGTCGCGCACTAAAAAGGCGCCTCAACATGCGGATTGGCTTCACGCCAAAGAGTTGGGGAAGAAGTGATGCTGAACACCTACGATTTTCCCGAATTCCCTTATGTACAGTCAAAGGAGCAGAAATCCGGCCAGACGCTTCGCCACCCTGTCGTGATCATCGGGGGTGGTCCGGTCGGGTTGACCGCCGCGCTGGATCTAGCAGCGCAAGGGATCAAGGTTGTTGTGCTGGACGACAACAACACGGTTTCGGTCGGTTCTCGGGCCGTCTGCTATGCCAAGCGTCCGCTTGAAATCTGGGATCGCCTGGGTGTGGGCGAGCGGATGATCGAAAAAGGCGTCGACTGGAAGTTGGGGCGCGTGTTCCTGCGCGATAAAGAGGTCTACACCTTCGATCTGCTGCCGGAAGACGGGCACAAAATCCCGGCCTTCATCAATCTTCAGCAATACTATCTTGAAGAGTACATGGTTGAAGCCTGTGATAGGAACCCTCTGATCGACATCCGCTGGAAACACAAAGTCGTGTCGCTGCGCCAGCAGGATGACCATGTCGAGATGGCCGTTGAAACGCCGGACGGGATATTCAACCTCGAAGCGGACTGGCTGTTGGCCTGCGATGGGGCAAATTCGGATACCCGTCGCATGGTCGGGGCCGAGTTCACCGGCCAATTCTTTCAGGACCGTTTCCTGATTGCCGACATCGTGATGAAGGCGGATTTCCCGGCCGAACGCTGGTTCTGGTTCGATCCCAACTTTCACCGGGGACAGTCGGCGCTGTTGCATAAGCAATCCGATGACGTCTGGCGTTTGGACTTCCAGTTGGGCTGGGATACTGACCCAGAGGTCGAGAAGCGCCCCGAAAACATCATCCCCCGCGTCAAAGCGATGATTGGTGAAGATGTGGAGTTCGAACTGGAATGGGCGTCCGTCTATCAGTTTGCCTGTCGCCGGGTCGATCAGTTCCGCCACGGACGCGTTCTGTTCGCTGGCGATGCGGCACATCAGGTTTCACCATTCGGTGCGCGCGGTGCCAATACCGGGGTTCAGGACATCGACAATTTGTCGTGGAAACTGGCTGCCGTTTTGCGCGGCGAAGCCCCGTTGGCCTTGTTGGACACGTACCACGGTGAACGAGCTTATGCCGCCGATGACAACCTGCTGAACTCAACTCGTTCAACAGATTTTATCACGCCAAAGAACGGCGCATCGAAACGTTTCCGCAACGCTGTTCTGGACCTTGCAAACAAGACCGAGTTCGCCCGACCGCTGGTCAATTCGGGCCGGTTGTCCACGCCTACGCCGTATCTGGACAGCGAGTTGAACACGGCCGATGAGGGCGCGTGGAAGGGGCGAATGGTGCCAGGCACCTGCGCCTCTGACGCACCGATTGTCGTGAACGGCAAGGAAGATTGGCTGCTGGAACAGCTCTCTGGCGGCTTTGTTCTGCTTGCCTTAGGCGTTGAGGCGGAACCGGTCCCGGCCGGTGCTTTTACACCGAAGGTGGTCACTTTGGGTAGCAGCTTTGACGATTCACAGGGGCTGGTGTCCGAGCGTTATGACGCAGCGGACGGCGCGCTGTATCTGATCCGTCCTGATCAACATATCGCAGCCCGCTGGCGTAGTTTCGATGCGGACGCCGTGAAATCCGCTATATCCAAAGCTACAGCAGGAGCAATCTGATGAGTCTGAACCTGAAACCCAATATAGAGTCTCCGGACGATTTCTATCAACTGCTCACAGATGCGCAGCGCGACCTGTCGGACGAAGACGCCAATGACATGAACGCGCGTCTAGTTCTGATCCTCGCCAACCAAATCGGATCACTGAGCGATCTGAAAGAAGCGATCGAATTCGCGAAATAAAGCACGTCACGCCCGCTAAGTCGGGCGTGACATTCCATCCCGCCAGAGATTGCAAGTGAAACCTGCCGTACAAATTCAGCAACCGCCATCTAAGCGTGCTGCTTTAGGTAACCCCCTCGCAAATAATAAGTTGCAAGTCTCTGCAATTTGAGGCGAGGATTCCAAGACCCGCCCGGGTGTAATCCAGGGTGATCGGAACGGATGCGAAAAAATGAAAAAAGCCATAAAATCCGAAGACGCCGCTAAACTGATCCCCGATGGTGCAAGCCTTATGATCGGTGGTTTTATGGGTGTAGGCACTCCAAATCGGGTTATCGATGCTCTTGTTGCACGCGGTGCTAAAGATCTGGAAATCATCGCAAATGACACCGCGATGCCAAATGTCGGTATCGGCAAACTGATCGCGGCAAATGCTGTACGTCGTGTTGTGGCGAGCCATATCGGGCTTAACCCGCAAACACAGGAAAAGATGATGTCTGGCGAGATCGAGGTTGAACTTGTGCCACAAGGCACGCTGGTTGAACAGATACGCGCTGCCGGTGTCGGTCTTGGGGGAATCCTCACGCCGACGGGGTTAGGCACCAGGGTCGCTGAAGGGAAAGAGATCGTGACTGTCGGCGATCAAGATTACTTGCTAGAACAGGCCATATCTGCCGAATTTGCTCTGATCTCAGCTAAAAACTGCGACTATGTCGGCAATCTCGAGTATTCGCTGACGGCGCATAACTTCAATCCCGTCATGGCGCTTGCAGGAAAGACTGTGATTGCTGAGCCTGAGCATATCCTGCCAGTTGGCGCAATCCCGCCCGACAGCGTCAAGACGCCGGGCATTCTGGTTGATCACATACTTGAAAGGGCGCGCAAATGACCCAGCCAACCAGCCCCAAGGACATTATTGCCCGGCGCGTGGCTCAAGAGGTCAAAACGGGAATGCTTGTCAATCTGGGCATCGGACTGCCAAGCCTGGTCGCCAATCATCTGCCTCTGGATGCCGGCGTGTTCTTTCAGGCCGAGAATGGCGTCATCGGTTTGGGTGCGCGCCCGCCCGAAGGGATGGAGGACGAAAACCTGACAGATGCAGGTGGTGGATTTGTTTCCGCAGTACCCGGAGCCGCGTCCATCGACAGTGCGATGAGTTTCGGCATCATTCGTGGCGGCCATCTGGATATGACGGTTCTGGGTGGTCTGCAGGTGGATGCTTTGGGGAGGTTGGCAAACTGGATGGTTCCAGGCAAGCTGATACCGGGGATGGGCGGCGCCATGGATTTGGTCACCGGCGCGCGTCGCGTAATCGTCGCGATGCAGCATTCGGCGAAAGGCAAATCTAAGATTGTTTCGCAGTGTGACCTACCGTTAACTTCGACCCGACCCGTGGATCTTGTGGTCACCGAACTGGCGGTTTTTGTTCCGACGCAGGAGGGGCTCGTCCTTTCGGAACTCGCACCGCGTGTATCCATCGAAGAGGTAGAGGCAAAGACTGAGGCCAGTTTTTCCGTCGCTCCGAATGTCGGCGAGATGGACATGTCTGAATGGGCAATCTAGCGCATAGCCAACAACCTACAGAACGATGTGCACTTGTTTGTTAGCATAAATCGGATGCATGCCCGATGGGCTCTCTACGCGCATCAGGCTTGTCCATGTGGCCGACCTTCTTCGAACGACAAAATATGGTCTTCAGGAAGTTGCAGAGGCAAGCGGCTACCGTAGTGCCGCGCAGTTTTCCTACTGCTTCCTCAAGGCTTATTCACTTAGACCTGAGAAATACAGACGAACGAACGGGTGATCGCTGGATCAAGGGCAGCGAGCCTAATTCCATCCAGGCGACTTTCGAAATTGCAATGAACTCACTGAGAGGCTGACGCGGTAAAAAACTGCGATCGTTGACTGTCCTATGTCCTGCGAGTTGCCTATCCACCTCAAAGCGACGGTTCGAACTTGTGCTCCTCAAGGATGAAGTGTGAGAAATACTGTTCGACAATACCCACCTCGGACAGGATCTCTTTGATTGCGCCCTGAAACGCGGACATGGTCGGTGCAGACATCACGACAATCAGATCGGTCTCGCCCGAAACGGTATAGACCTGCGAAACGGCACCGCTGTCATTGAAACGTTGGATCACCGATTGAAGCGAAGCGTCGTCATGCTCCTTTAGTTTGACCGTCACGATCACCTTGAGGCCCCGCCCAACTTTTTCGGCATCAGGCAGGGCGACGATCCGCCGAATGACTCCCTTCTTCTTCAATGCCGCCACACGCCTGAGGCAGCTTGATGGGGCAAGCCCGACCTTGCCAGCAAGGCGCACATTCGAAATGGAGGCGTCTTTCTGCAGGATATCCATGATTTTTTGGTCTATTCGGTCCATAGAGCTTTCCGAATAATGTTGCGTGACGATCGAATTTTGTTCCAATATTTCAGAATATTCAATCACCTATTTCATTGGGCGAATGCTATGCCTTGGCCAACAACGTACCAACTCGATCGAGAGGCGCCCATGCTTACACCATTCACCCACGCCAAAATTCAGCACCACACCCATGCCCCAAAATCCGGCAACGCCGTGAACACCGAACTCACAGCGGCAGCCTTTGACGCAGCAGAAAAGGAAATCACATCCTGGGATGGATACAGTGAAACACCACTGGTCGAGCTTAACGGCATCGCCCGTCAGGCCGGTATCGGGCGGCTGTCATACAAAGACGAGGGGCAACGATTTCATTTGCGCAGCTTCAAGGTCTGCGGCGGGGCCTATGCTATACTGCGTGTTTTGCAGCGCGAGTTGTCTAAGAAGCTAGGGCATGGCGTCAATACCGCCGATATTCTGGCGGGCAAGTACAACACCTATACGGCAGAATTCACCTTTGCCGCTTCGACCGATGGTAATCACGGGCGCTCCGTCGCATGGGGCGCGGCTCGCTGTGGTGCCCAAGCCCGCATCTATATCGGCAACGCGGTGTCCGAGGGGCGGGCCGAGGCCATGCGTGCTCTTGGTGCCGAGGTTGTGCGTACCGAAGGCGAATATGCCGAAGCAGTTGCGCGTGTACGCAAAGAGGTCAAGGAAAACGGCTGGTTCGCGGTCATCGACACGGCGTCGCGCGGATATGAGAAGATCCCAGGGGACATACTGGCGGGTTACGGCCTGATCGGGCGTGAGATCACGCAACAATTGTCTGCACCGCCCACCCATATCTTCCTTCAGGCTTCAGTTGGCGGCATGGCCTCTGCCGTTTCCTCGGCCTTGGTGCAGCACTGGGGTGACAGGGCCCCTAAGATCGTGGTGATGGAAACTGAACACGCCCCCAACCTCATTGCCAGCGCGCGCAAAGGTGAACCGGTTGAATTGCCTGTGGAGATTGAAAGCATCATGGGTGGTCTGTCTTGCGGAGAGGTATCCACAAAGGCATGGAGCATCCTGTCTGAGATCGCGCAACACTTCGTCACGGTTCCCGATGACGTGGTCAAACCCGCCATGAGGCTTTTGGCGTCGCAAGAATTTGGGGATCCAAAAGTGGAAGCTGGTGAAACCGGAGTTTCAGGCCTCTGCGCCGTACTCACTTGTGCCATGCAAGCTGATCTGCGCGACCGGTTGGGGTTAAGCGAAGACTCGCACGTTCTAGTTCTGGGAACCGAAGGTGTCACCGATCCCGAAATCTATGCTGCCATCATAAATGAGTGATTGTTCTCAGTGCACAATCGGAGCCCCCCGTATGATCAGCCTGACCCGGTCACAACTCGAAGCTAATATCGATCTGCACAAAGCCGCCCAAATGATCGAGACTGCATACCGCGCGACCTCGCTGGTTTGCCGCAGGCAGGCTGATCTTAAGGTTGGTGAACTTGGGTCTGTTCAACGTGGACTACTGCCTTTTTGCACCAACCAAAACTGTTTTTGGTAAGATCAATGGCCAAGGCACTGATTTCCCACACGCTGTTTCTCCTGAGGAAGAAACATCAGTGCATATTCGCAAAATTCGATGCCGTCGGGTTGGGTAGAGCATCCACATCATCGCACTTGTAAGAAGCGCACACCAAAAAAGTAACCAAAAGCGCAGAAGCGAAATTATGCCAAGTTAAAGGGCGTGGGCCTGATTTCGGACCTAATAGTTCAGTATCCGCTTCCAGCCCTAAGCAGACCTTCAAAACCAAACTCTGCAATTCCAACTTTGCGGACAAAGTCTGAATTCGCTGCGGTTGCTCGAACGACGGCTGCTGACGGATCGCGACGGCGCCCCCCCCCCCCCCGCAGGTCGGGCGGGAAAGGGACTTTCACTGCAATTGCAAACTTCTTTACTACTCGTCGCCAAAGGGGACCAACGTACATCTATCACCGATGGGTAATAATTCCGGCTTTCAAAATGTGGATCTGGGTGCAGCATTCCTTGACCAAAAAAATCATTTTAGTCGCTCAAAAAAACTCTCAAACTCCGCGTCCGAGATTGTTGCGCACTCGTATGGGCCTGGAAATTGCTCCTCTTCAACAGATGCCCTGAACGCTGAAAGTGCAACTCGGCGTTGGTGTTTTATCTGTTCATATAGCGAATTGAGATCACCAAAGGCGCGTGCGTGGCGCGGGCTTTCGGGTTGCTCTCCGCATATGTCATTTTGAAAAAGGTAGATGATGTCTGCGCCGGGACCCGAACCGAGCGATGACGTTATCAGAGATGTGCGGGCGGAAATCTCAGCCATTACTCTGCCACAAATAACTTCAGCCTCTACCGAAAAGGCTCCGGCATCTTCCATTGTGCGAAACGCATTCCAAAGCGCGATAGCCTCTTTTGCAGTCTTACCAACGGCGCGCAGGCCGCCCCGCCAAGTGGATTTGCGAGGAACCAGGCCAAGATGACACATCACGGGGATATCTTCGCGCGCTAAAAGTTCAACAATGTGCGGCCCTCTTGCCGTGTAGATGCTGTCGGCACCATCCTTCATGGCCGCAAACGCGGCGGTCAGCACGTCACTTTCGGTTGCAAAGTCCGGGAGACCGAGTGCAGCTGTGAAGAACAATTCAGGCGCGCCTAGACGCACGGCAGACGTGTTCTGGGCATTGCCCATGATCAAGTCAATTCCGGCATCCTGTGCTGCGGCTGCCTCTTCGATTGTATTGGCTGTTGTCTGCACCAGCTTGCGAATGCCCTTCAAAGCACGCAGGTCTGATGCCGTGTAGTTTCTAAGTGAGAACTTCGCGTCCCAGTCATAGATCCGTTTCATGGCATCACCCAATATCGATGAAGACATCTCCGCCTTCGACTTTCACCGGGTAAGTTTTCAGATTCACACAGACCGGTGAGCGCTTTGCCTCGCCGGTGCGATAATCGAATTGGCCGTTGTGCATGGGGCATTCGATCAGATGATCGATCACCAGACCGTCTTCCAGATGCACTTCTTCATGGGTGCACAAGCCGTCGGTGCAGAAAAATTCGTCTTCGGGGCTTCGGTAGATGGCAAAGGTACGATCGCCATTGTCGTAACGGACTAGATCTTCGGTTTCGATGTCATCGCAAGCGCAGGCGCGGGTCCAGTTCGTCATGGGCTTTCCTGTATTCAGGGGAGTGGGTCACTCGGCCGCTATGGCTGTTGGTCGAGTGTATTCTGGGCTGGGGTTAGCGTCCTTGGGCAGCAACGGCTTGCGGTCGACAAAGTAGAACGGATCGCGCCGCTGGATCAGAATGGCTGGGAGCATTTCGCGAAACGCGGTCAGTGTTCCCGCGTACGCTGGTGGGCAATCGCCTTTGATTTCTTCGTGCAAGGCCGGGAGATTGTAGAATGGAACCATGGGAAACATGTGGTGTTCGACATGGTAGTTCATGTTCGAATATACGAAGCGGAAGAACCGGTTCATGTAGACGGTTCGCGAGTTCAATCGGTGATCCGGGACGTCTTCTGCCAGCCCGGCATGCTGCAGTGATGCAAGCAAGTGATGCAGCCACGAACCATAAAACGTCGGTCCGCCGATCAGCACAATGGGCAGCCATGATTGCAGCACCATTGCCAAAGCAAATGTCATTGCGAAGATTGCGAGATGAACACGCGACGCCAAGAACGCCTTAGAACGGTCGGCTTCGATGAGGAAGGTTTTCTGATCTTTGGTCAAACGACCAGCCGACAGCCAAAACATCTTCTTCAACTCATTCCAACCAGATTGCAGATGCAGCATGTTCCACAGGATGTTGAGTGGATGCGGAGGCCGGGGAAACGCAATCTCGGGGTCTTTTCCGACAATCACAGTATCCGTGTGATGGCGTGTATGGCTCCACCGCCAAAGATAGGGGTTTTTCAGCGACATGAATGAGGCCAGCTGATAGGCTGCGGTGTTGAGCCAAGGCGTTTTGAAAACAGTCCCATGGCAGCATTCATGCCAACGGCTGTCGGCGCAGGATCCATAAAACACCCCATAAAGAATGACAGAAGGCACTGCCCACCATGTACCCCAGGTCAGAACGACCAGAGCACCGGTTGCCAACACCAATCCCAGCCAGATCCCATAGTCGATCAGGGCTGGAGCATCGCGGCGCTTCATCAGTTCCTTCATCCGTTTCCGGAGGACCGGAGTAGAATACCACTGTTTGGGTGCGAAGCTTGGACCGCTGTCCCGGCCCGTCAGCGAATAATCCCGCCAAGGAAGGGTATTGTCCTTCAGCACATCAGGTTCCTTTTCTACATTGCTATTGCCGAGCAGAACCGAGGAGCGCCTGAAACGTCAAACCTGTCGTGATATTTTCTATCATTTCTCTCAGAATATTCCGTAAAATCGATGATATGTTTTATCATGGAGCGCCCTATGGCCCGTGTCACACTCAAAGACGTCGCAGACAAGGCGGGGGTAGGCGTCGCAACAGTAGACCGCGTTCTGAATGCACGCGCGCCGGTTACTGCAGCGACATCTGCGCGGGTTCTTTCAGCGGCAGAAGCGTTGGGGTATCGCTCGGCAGGATTGTTGCGGCGCCGGGTTGAGGAGATGGCTCCAGCAAAACGGCTGGGCTTTATTCTTCAAAAGGAAAGCAAGTGGTTTTATCGCGAATTGGCAATCGAGTTGCAGCAAAAAGCAGAGCAGTTGCGCAGTATCCGGGCAAATGTTGTGGTCCGGTATGTAGAAAGCCTGTCGCCGTCCGAGCTTGCAACTGCGATTGACGAAATGCGCGGCAAAGTAGACGCCATAGGCTTGGTTGCGATTGATCATCCAGAGATCAATCGTGCGATCGCCAGCGCCGATGTCCCTGTCATTGCATTGCTCTCGCCGCTGTCTTCGCCTCACGTTACTGCCTATGTCGGGATCGACAGTCGAAAAGCGGGGCGAACGGCAGGTTGGGCGATGGCGCGTCTTGATCGAACCGAAGGCGTGGTTGGCATCCTTATCGGGTCGCACAGGTATCTGGGGCACGAAGCGCTTGAGAGTGGGTTCAGAAGCTACATGCGCGAATTTGCACCGCAGAAACCTCTTCGAGACTCTGTGGTGTATCTGGATGACGCCGCAGTCGCATATGAAGCGACAGCAGAATTGCTGCGGGCCAACAAAGACCTCTCCGGCATCTATCATTGCGGAGGCGGGGTGACCGGAGCATTGAAAGCGCTGCGCGAGGCAGGGCAAGCGCGCGAAGTTGTCTACATCTGCCATGAACGGACACCGGTTACCGAAGCCGCGCTTGCCGATGGCAGCATCGATTTGGTGATTAACAACCCGCTGGATCAGGTTGCAGATCGAGTGACTCAGATGATGTCCCGGTGTCTGACCGGAAAACCAATTCAGGAACAGGTTGGAGTTATTCCGTTTGATCTCTGCATATCTGAAAACCTGTGAGCATCAACCGAAGGTGGCGCCGTTGATGTTTTCACGGGTGATGACTTCAACCGGAACGACCTCAGCCTGATGGGGCCGGTTTTCCAGTGTCGCGATCAGGGTCTGAACGGCTTGTTCAGCGATCCGTTGCATATTCTGATGGATGACAAGATCCATTGATCCGTCCAGCAGGTAGTTTCTCGTTTTCGGCGTAAGGTTGTGGCCGATCAGCATGATTTCTCCCGTCAAATCGCGATCAGCCAGAGCCGCAACAATGCCTTCGTTGCCGCCGCCAACGTTGTAAATGCCCAGCAGACCAGGATGTTCGTCCAGCATCTGGCCCACCACCACGCGATTTTCCTGCACATCATCGTGGCCGATATAGGTGCCCACAACGCGAAGATGGCTGAAATCCCTTCGCAAGGCTGACCGAAACCCCATCTCTCGATCCGAATGATTGCGATACAGTTGCTCGCCGGAAATCACGCCGACGGTTCCGGATTGCCGTAGCATCCGACCCATAAAATAGGCCGCTGTTCGTCCTGCGGCCATGTTGTCCGTTCCGACGAACTGACCCAACACAGGGCTGACCAGATCGGACACGACGGGAATGCACGGAATATTCAAACCGTGCAGCTCTTCTACAGCGTCGCGAACCCGCGGATCATCCAAAGCCTGAAAACCCACTGCGTCAATTCCCTGCCCGGCGCAAGCTCTTAGCTTTCGTGCTAACACGGACGGTTCCAGTTTCGTGGAAAACACGCATTCGACCGTAGCGCGGCCATTGGTAAAAACATTCTGAAAGCAATCACCCAAAAATTCTGTCGATGGCCCGGCTTCCTCTGGCAGAAATATCTTCAGTCGCCAGGGTCGCGTAGGCTGGTCCAATTGAGCGCCGGATTCGATTGCGTGCTTTGCCTGCAATACGCGCTGGCGGGTCTCAGATTTAACGTTTGATCTGTTGTTCAGAACCCGGTCAACCGTGGCAGTGCCTACCCCCGCAATCTTGGCAATCTCCGATACGCGTGCCTTCTTTGGGATTATTGGAACTTCATCGCTCATGGGCATGGGTTACCATCAAAGTAGATCAAAATCACCCTCAAATTACTCAAATAATACATCAAAACACATCAATACCGTCATTTGATGCAATTTTTCTTGCCACGGAATTGTGAGGGGGCTTATCCCAACGTCATGCAACGGGATCGAGTCCCGTTCAGGGAGGATAACATGACCAATACAGCTAAATTACTGGCCGGGGTTGCCGGCCTAATAATGACGGCCAGTACAACACTGGCGGCGGACTTCACCTTTAAATATGGCAACGAGCAACCAGAAACCTCAATCCGTTCGCAGTCCATGGACTGGTTCAAGACCGAACTTGAAAAACGTACGGACGGTCGCATCGAAGTCGAGAACTTCTTTGGTGCCGCCCTTGGTAATGAGCGCGAAATGATGGATCAGGTGACGGCCGGTTTGTTGCAGGGCACGCGTGGCGGTTTCTTTGCCGACGCGTCCGGGGCATTCAACCTGTACCAGTTGCCGTTCCTCGTCGCGAATTGGGATGAGATGGAATGTCTGGTCGGTTCGGACTTTACCAAGGGCGTTCAGGCCCGTGCTGAGGCGAACGGATATCACATCCCTGCTACCGGTATCAGCCAAGGGTTCCGGGCCTATACCAACAACGTTCAGCCAATAACCTCGGTTGGTGATCTGCAAGGTCTGCGCATTCGCGAACCGCAATCTGATCTGATGATCGCCACGGGCACGGCCATCGGGTCTGTTCCGGTCGCCATGCCGTTTTCCGAAGCATATCAGGCGTTCAAACAAGGTGTGATCGACGGTCAGCACAACCCGCCGCAAAACATCTGGGACTTCAATATTCACGAAGTGCAGAAGTATCTGACACTGTCGAACCACATGACCGGCCCCGATCCTTTGATCGTCAACAAGGCATGGTATGACGGTTTGCCCGAAGACCTTCAGGCCACCTTTGACGAGGTTGCGGTCGAAGCGATGGCGATGTCGGACAAGCTGTATCGCGATGCTGAAACGAACATCGTCGGCGAACTCGGCAAGCACATGGAGATCAACGAACTGACGCCAGAAGCCCTGGCGGGTTTTCAGGAAGCCGTTGCGCCGGTCTATCAACAGATGATCGACGCGGGTCATTTCACGATGGATGATATCGACTCAGCCCGTGCTGCAGCGGCGTCCTGCGGCTAATCTGACACGGCAATTCCGGACGCGGTCATCCTGCGTCCGGAGTCCCTTCTTACCGGAACCGGGTTATGGATACGCTTTCTGCAATTGACCGTGTACTGACGCGCGTTATCGAAGCGTTGATGGTCGTGCTGTTCGGGGTGTTTCTGGTGATTGTCGTCACCAAAGTCCTGATGCGCCCCTTTGACATGGCGATCTACGGCGTCGACGAACAGGTCAAGATCGCGTTTCTTTGCACCTCGGCCTTGGGTGGTGCCGTCGCGATTACGAAGCGTGAGCATATCGCGATCACATTCTTCATCGACATGATGCCCTACTACGTCAAAATGGCCTTCTACGTGGCAGGGCTTGTCCTCGTGGGAGTGATGAACGCGGCTTTGGTCTGGCTGTCCATCGATTGGATCGCAGGGCCGGGGAAAAACATGTGGCAACCCTTCGGGATGCCTCAGGCCTATGTGTTCATCATTGTTCCGATCTCCAGTTCGATTGCCGTGTTCTATTGCTTTGTTCGGGTGGTTCTGACTCTGGGCGGTCGGGATTCCATCAATGTTCTCTGGATGCCGGAGGACTGACATGCTGATCCTGTTCACTACACTGGGAATATTGTTGGTCTGTGGAGTTCCAATTGCCTATTCTCTGGGGCTGGCGTCACTGGCGTATTTCCTGATCGAGGCTCCTGCGGCGACTGGGTTCGTTGTGCAGCGCTTCTTTTCTGGCATCAACAATTACCCGCTGGTTTCACTGCCCTTCTTCATTCTGATGGGCTTGGTGATGAATTCCGGAGGCATCACGCGGCGCCTGCTGGACCTGTCCATGTTCTTCGTCGGTCGGTTGAAAGGCGGGCTGGGATTGGTCAACGTCGTGGGCTCGATGATCTTTGGCGGCATCTCGGGCTCTTCCGCCTCGGATACTGCTTCAATCGGGTCCGTGCTGATACCTGAGATGGAGAAACGAGGTTACCCCAAGAGTTTCGCAGCAGGGATCACGGTTGCCTCGTCCACTATGGGAATGATCATCCCGCCGTCTGTTCCCATGATTATCTACGCCGTTGCCGCCGAAGAGAGCATCGGTCGCCTTTTTCTGGGCGGGATCATTCCTGGCATCATGGTTGGTTTACTTCAGCTGATCGTCGTTTGGTTGCTGGCCAAGAGGAACGATTACCCGACCGAAGACGTACCGTTCACTTTGGCCGAAGCCGGGCGGCAGGCCAGACGTTCTGCCGCCGTAGCACTGATGCCCATCCTGATCGTAGGTTCCGTCGTCTTCGGTTTCGTTACCCCAACCGAAACAGCCGGGGCGGCCGTAGTGTATGGCCTGATAATCGGATTGTTCATTGTCGGCTTTGGCGTTCTGAAAGATTTGCCGGGGGCCATGCGCCACGCCATCATCATGTCGGCCAAGATCATGATGATCATCGCATTCAGTCAGGTGTTCATCACTGTACTGGCATTGGAACGTGTGCCCAATCAATTAGCCGATTTCGTTTCGGGGCTCGGACTTGGCCCAGTCGCCTTCATGGTTCTGACAGCCATTTTGATCCTGATGGCGGGTACGTTCATCGACGTCAGCCCCGCCATTCTATTACTGACACCGGTTCTGTTGCCGGTTGCTGAAAAGCTGGGCGTTTCCGGCGTGCATTTTGGTGTGGTGATGGTCTCAGGGTTGGCGGTTGGTGCGTGCACACCGCCGGTGGGGAATTGCCTCAATGTCTGCGCTGCAATCTGCCGTCTGCCAATCGGGAAGATTTTCATCGGGGCGGCACCGTTCCTGCTGGCAAATGTGGTCGTGCTGCTTTTGATCGCGATCTTCCCGCAACTGGTCATGTGGATACCGGACGCGGTCATGGGGCCGTAACGATACGGAATTGGGCAGCGGGGTGTCTTCCGGACCAGCCCGGCCTTGGTCAGCCAAAGCCTGAAATCCCCGCACACATCGACGCCCAAAAAAATATGGGCGCCAAACCTCAACTCCGGCAAGGCCGGGCGACACAATAGGAAGACAATTATGCAACGTGCAGGTGTCATAGGATTGGGTGATATGGGCAGCGGACTGGCTAAAAACCTGATCAGAAACGGTTTCGAAACCACCGGTTTTGATCTGAGCGAGGCACGCCTGAACGCGCTGGCCGAAATGGGCGGAGCGCCCGCTGCCAGCGTGGCAGATGTGGGGGCCAACGCGGATGCAATCTATGTCATGGTCATGAATGGTGATCAGGCCAAGTCCGTCATTCTTGGTGAAAACGGCTTGGTCAGTCACATGGCGCAAGGCGGGGCGGTCATTTTGACAGCTACGATCAAACCGCGTGAGGCCCGCGAGATTGGCGAGGCCATGGCCGGTTCGGGCATCCACCTGATCGACAGCCCTGTCTCTGGCGGCTTTCCGGGTGCGCAGGGCGGTACGTTGACCATGATGGCCGCGGCCCCTGATGCCGTACTGGACGAATTCCAACCAGTGATGGAGGCGGTCTCGGCCACCATTCACCGCGTAGGGGACGGGCCCGGCCAAGGTCAGACCGTAAAAGCATGTCTGCAGACTCTGATCGGTTCAATCTTTTCGGCAACATTTGAGGCGTCGGTTCTTGCCGCCAAGGCGGGCGTGAAGGGCGAAAACCTGTTCAAGGTCTTTTCGACCTCTGGCGCGGGATGCGGATGCACCAACACAGCGCTGGAAAACATCATCGACCGTAAATTCGAAAACACCGGTTCGGGCATCGGCACAATGCACAAAGACCTGACCATCTCTCTGGATCTGGCCGAGGAACTGGGCGTTCCGATGCATACTGCTTCATCCGCTATGCAGATTTTCCATGCTGGCAAAGCCAAGTTCCCTGAAGGCGACAATTGGGCCTGCACCCGCGTTATCGAAGACATTGTCGGCGCTGAGCTGCATCGCTGAGAAAGGACAAGAACATGAAACTTGGCGTTATTTGTGATGGCATCAGTCGCGACCTGAAACACGCGGTCAATGTGATGGATGAGTTTGACCTCGAATATGCCGAACTGCAATTTGTCGGGGATACGGAGGTTGGCGATCACTCTGCTGATGAGATCAAGGAAATTGACACTCTGCTTCGGGATCGGGGCAAGCCTGTATCCTGTCTGTCGCGCCACATCTTTGCTGGGATGACCGGGGCGAACAAACCAGGGGACGACCTGCACAGCAAGCATATGGATGCTCTGAAGCGCGTGATCGACATGGCACATGTGGTCGGCAGCCCATTGGTTCGCATTATGACCCCCAAGAAAGAGCAAATCCTTTGGGGGTATGGAGGTGCCGAAAAGTGGAACGTCGCCAAGGGTGCATGGGACGCTATGCTGCCCCTGATTGCACCGGCGATTGACGTTGCCAAGGACGGCGGAGTGACTTTGGTCGTCGAAACGGGCAACGGGACCATGGTGAATTCGAATTACACCGCCCGTAAGCTGATCGATGATCTGGATGCCAAAGACACGTTGAAGGTACTTTGGGACCCGGCCAACAATTGCTGGTGTCACGAACAAGCGTTTCCTGCTGGGTATGACGAAGTGAAAGATGGCTATCTCGGGCACATCCACATCAAGGACGTTCAAGTCGATACGCCCCGCGCGACATTGACGGTCAAACAAATGGGCGAAGGCCAACTGGCCGATCAGTTTCAGCCGATGGCGGATGCTCTGAAAACCGACGCCTATGATGGGGTGATATCATTCGAAAGTGTCTACCACCCCGGTAACGGAAATTTCGAAGACGGTTTCCGCCGCTGTATTGATCGCTTCAAAGAGCATTTTGGTTGAACCTCTGGCGAGACCGCTACGGTCAATCGATGTTCCTCCCAATACATCGTTCGGCCGAAACACAGACCCGTCGTCAGGCGGGTCTGTTTTGGTTTTCAGGTGAAAACCGAACGACGGTCAAAAGATCTAACTTTGTGGGACGACTGAGGATATTTCGCATAAATTGCCGCAAAAAAATTCCCTTTCGGCAATCGTGCCGCAGTACATCAATGGCAGCTTAAGCGGACGGCACCGTAGCGTGGAGATAGTCTGGTCAACGTCCGCAAGGAGTGATCCTTGCACAGACCCATGGCCGCAAACAGAGCTTCGATGTCGCTCGTGCGCGGCGCAGTATTCGTCGCTTTGGGCTCAGTGTTGCCGTTCTCCGCAGCAAGCATGATTGGCTGGTCCCTGCCCAAAGAAGACATACAACAGCGATGTTTGAGTGTTCTGGGAAGTTTAACACAGCTCCTATTTAGGACACCTTTTTGGCAAATAGGGCGGCTTTCTTTATGACTCTGCGGATCTTCCCAAGGCCACACCATACCGGCATCGCCTGAACCGCATGGAACACAACCCACAAAGAAACTCTGTGACTTCTATCGTATGCCCTCTAAACTCCGGTCTTGCGTGTTTCATTAGTTTGCGCGGAGGGCCCGAACGCAGGTGGGTGGAAAAAAGGCATCAAGAGAGACTGCTGATTCAGCGTCGTCATCCTCGCAAAGCAGGGGGCTCAGCGCGGATGATCAGCAGGCTTGGTTTGAAGCCACCGCGCGGGTTACGCAGGCGATCTCCGAGACCAAGGATGACATCCAGCCAGTATGCGACCTGATTGTAACGCTGGCAAAAGATCTCTGTGATGCCTTTTTAGCCGGTCTGGTACTCGGGCAAGAAGGGGATGCTCGTCAGCAACTGGTTGCCAGCGTTAATCTACACCCGGATATTCAACAACTTTGGCTCGACGGCAAATACACGATGGAGCCAGGCAACTCCATTGTGACTGACACTATTCTAAGTGGCGAGACAAAACGTGTTGTCGATATGGGGGACACCGATTTTCATAAATCGGGGGATGAGCGCTTTAAACTCATTGTCGACACTCATGGGTGCAGGAGCAATCTCTTTGTTCCATTGAAAGTGGGTGGTAGCGCAATCGGATGCCTGATGTTGGCACGGGATGAGGTACGACCTTATTCCGACGATCAGGTGCAGCTAGTTGAAACTTTCGCCGCGCAAGCGGTCATTGCAATTGAAAATGTTCGACAGTTTGGCGAGTTGCAGGTGCGTCTGGCTCGTGAAGGTGCCACGCGTGATGTTCTGGAGACGATCAGTCGGTCTCGGGATGATGAAGCGCCGGTGTTTCAGACGATCTTGGAAAACACCGCACGGCTTTGCGAAACAGATGTAGCAACGTTGAGCCTGCTAAATGAGGCAGGAACTCATTTGGAATACGCGGCACATTTTGGTGATCAGTTGGCGACTTACGAGGTCGGTGTGGATCGCTGGTCTCTGGACTCTAATTTACAAATTGCCGAGTCTGTGCGGGAAGCACGGGTCATTCACAATGTCGATTTGCGCCAGACAGACCACTACATCAACGGGGATCCTTGGCGCCGGCAATTGGTTGATGAGGAAGGTGTTCGTTCGTTTCTGACGGTTCCTTTGATGTCAGCAAATGGTGACCCCGTAGGCGTCATTGGGATTTACCGGCGTGAAGTGCGGCCATTTACTGAAGATGAGATCTCTTTGGTTGAGGGCTTTGCGGCCCAGGCTGTGATTGCAATAGACAACACCCGTCAAATGAAGGAACTGCACACTCAGTTAGAACGCCAAACGGCGACGCAGGAGGTACTGAGTGTCATCAGCAAAAGCCGGGACAACGATGCACGCGTTTTTGAAGCGGTGCTTCAGCAGGCCACGGAAATCTGTGATGCAGATCAGTCCGCACTTCTTTTGGTCAACACTGCTGGAACCCATATTCGATTGGCAGGAGCATGGGGTCACGATAGAACCGACGTCCAATTAGGAGAGGAGTGGCCGCTTGACGGTTCCATCACGGCTGCCGCAGCGATACGAAATTGCAAGGTCGTACGCGTTGCCGATATTGTTGACACCGATTTCTACCGTTCGGGTGATCCCACCGCCATTAAAATGGTCGACGTCGAAGGTATCAGATCGCGGGTTGTAGTCCCGTTGATGCAGGGGGAACAGGCGATAGGTGCTATTGCGGTTAGCCGCCGCGAAGTCCGCCCGTTCTCTGACCCCGACGTACAATTCATTGAAGAGTTCGCCAAACATGCCGTCATTGCCATCGAGAACACGCGCCAGTTTCGCGAAGTTCAGGAACGGCTCGAGCGGGAAAAAGCGTCTCGAGAAATCCTCGAAGTCATCAGCCGCAGCCGCGACGACGAAAGGCCAGTTTTCCAAAGCATTCTCGAAAACTCCAGCCGTCTGTGCAAAGCACCACTCGCCTTCTTGTGTATCGCTGATCACGAACGCGGGATCGCAACGATCCCGGCCAATATTGGTGCGAGAACCGATTTTGACGAAGCGCTCAAAAATTTTATGGAGCCGCTAACACGCACGGAATTAATTGCGATCAAACCAATGATCGATGGCGAGGTCATTCGCCAGGACGATATCGCGGACGATCCCCTTTACTTCAGGGATCGTGACCCAAAACGGGTTCAGATGGTTGAGATTGAAGGAGCCCGCTCGGTTCTGGCAGTTCCGTTGATGAAGGATGACCTGGGTCTCGGTGTAATTGTCCTCTACCGCCGCGAAGTTGCGCCATTCTCAGACGACGACGTGGCGCTGGTCCAAACCTTCGCGGCTCAAGCCGTGATCGCAATGGAAAACGTCCGACAGTTTCGCGAAGTTCAGGATCGCACAGCGGAAGTTACGCAAGCTTTGGAATACCAGACCTCTACATCCGAAGTGCTGCGGGTGATCTCGGCGTCACCAAATGAGTTGGCGCCTGTTCTCGATGCTATCCTCAAAGAAGCGTCGCGTATCTGCGAATTGCAGGATGCCTATGTTGCGATGCTGAACCCCGACGATCAGCTTTTTCATGTTCTTGCAATACTTACGCAGGACACGACCTTTGCGGAATATGTCAAAGCGCATCCTATTTCGCCTGATGAAAGCGGTGTAAGCGGGCGTGCCATACTGTCGAAACGCACCATCTATATCGAAGATGTCGAAACCGAGACGTCTTATACTTGGATGGAAGACAGCGGCGTCGGGGAATATCGATCAGTGCTCGGGGTCCCGTTGGTCAAAAATGGCGAGGTTGTGGGTGTAATTTCGGTCGGGTCAACCGAGGTTTCGGGATTTTCCACCAAGCAGATTCAGTTGTTAGAAACCTTCGCCGACCAAGCGATAATCGCCATTACAAATGCCAACCTGTTCCGGGAAGTGGAGGAACGCACTGCCGAGGTCGTGCAGTCACTAGAATACCAGACTGCCACGTCAGAGGTTTTAGATGTCATCTCACGTTCGCCCAACGATCTTCCACGGGTGCTGGATGCAATTCTGGAAGTTTCCTCACGCATTTGCGATCCAGAATATGCATTCTTCGCAATGCGGGATGCTGACGATGGGTTGTACCGTGTGGCCATGTCCCACAACGTGAGTGATGCGTTTCTCAACTATTTGTCAGACAACCCCATTGCCCCAGAGGAAGGCTCGTGCATCGGCCGCACGGCCCTTCATGGCAAGACTGTTTACATAAAAGATACAAGTAAAGATCCAACTTACACATGGAAGGTGGCGGCGGAGATCGGTGATTACCTTACCACCCTCGGCGTCCCCTTAGTCAGCGAAGGCGTGACCGTTGGTGTTATCGTCATGGCGCACCGGAAGCCCGGGGCGTTTAGCGAAAAACAGGTCAACCTGTTAGAGACATTCGCATCCCAGGCTGTGATCGCTATCAACAACACCCGTTTGTTTAAAGAAGTGCAGGCACGCACCGCAGAAGTTGAAGAAGCGCTCGACTATCAAACAGCCACGTCTGAAGTGCTGGGAGTGATCTCGCGCTCGCCAAATGAACTCGATCCAGTTCTCAAAGCTATTTTGCAGGTGGCGGTTCGCATCTGCAAACCCGAAGCGTCTTACGTCGCACTTTTGAATGAAGACACTGGAATTTATGACATTGCTGCGACCCACAATTCCGCCGCAGCTCACTACGACATCATAACCCGTCAGGTGCATGTTCCAGATAAGGGCACAACCACAGGACGTGCCGCACTGACAGGCAAAACGGTGTACATTGAAGATTTTGAGCACGACCCGGATTATGCTTGGAAAGAAGAAGCACTGGGCGCCGGGTTTCGTTCAGCTTTGGGAGTTCCGCTCGTAAAGGATGGGGTCACGCTCGGCGTGATTTCACTTGCTCATTCAAAAGTTGGGGCGTTCTCAAACAAGCAGATAGCCTTGGTCGAAACGTTTGCCTCGCAAGCGGTAATTGCACTTGGAAATGCGCACCTTTTCGACGAGGTGACAGCGCGAACCGCGGAAATTGAGGAATCGTTGGAGTACCAAAAAGCCACAAGCGAAGTACTCGAAGTTATTTCCCGATCTCCTGATGCGTTGGAGCCTGTACTGGAAGCGTTGCTGGCCGTTTCGTCCCGCATTTGCCGCCTACAGGATGCCTTCGTGGCGCTTAAGACACCCGAAGATGGAAAGTACCATTATTTTGCCGGACACAATGTGTCGGCCAAATTCGCGGATTTTTTAAAGACGCATCCTTTTGAACCCGGAGAAACATCGGCCACAGCGCGTGCGCTTCTGCATGGAAGGGCCGACTACGTTGAGGACACTCAAGCTGACACCAACTATGATCCGCTGCTCAAGTCCAATCTCGAAGGCTACCGATCCGTTCTTTCTGTGCCACTAATCCGTGACGGTGACACAATTGGTGTTATCAGCATGGGGAGCCGAACGGCGGCCGCTTTTGACGAAAAACAAATCAAGCAAATGGAGACCTTCGCGTCCCAGGCGATAATCGCAATTCAGAACTCGCAACTCTTCAACGAAACGCAGACCGCCCTCGCGCGCCAAACCGCAAGCGCGGATGTGTTAAGAGTAATTTCTGAATCTCCAACCGATACCAAACCGGTTTTCGAGAAGATTGTCGCGCTGGCGACGACCCTTATAGATTGCGACCTGTCGATTGCTATTCAGGCGAACAAGACTGAACTTTGGCAAATCGCCGCCGCGACGCCCGATGGCGTCGAAGAAATCACATGGACCGAGCGCCTGCCGATTGATCCCGAAGACAATTTGCCGTCCAAGGCAATCAAGAACGGCAAGACCTTGCATTTGCCCGAATGGCGATACGATGAGCTACCCCCGCGCGATCAAGAGATCATCCGCAGGAAAGGGTTCAAGTCTTCGCTGACAGTGCCTCTGATGCGCGGGACGGAATGTTTCGGTGCCTTGGTATTCATCCGAAAAACGGCCAAAGTTTTCAGCGAAGATGAAGTCGCCATTGCCGAGTCTTTCGCCGATCAGGCCATCATCGCGCTGGAAAATGTTCGCCTGTTTAATGAAACTCAGGCTTCCCTGGCACGTCAGACTGCGAGTGCGGACATTCTACGGGTAATCAGCCAATCTCCTGACGACATCAAGCCAGTCTTCGAGGCAATCGCAGAAGCAGGTGTGCGGTTGGTCTCCTCTGATATAGTTGCAGCTATGACCGCGCAAGATAACACGTTCGAGGTGCTTGCGCGGGTTAGTGCAGAAGGTGTTGCTACCCTTGAAGGCAACCAAAGTTTTCCTATCGACCCGGATCCGATGTCCAGCTTTCCCGCGCAGGTTCTGCATGAGAAGAAGATGCTCCATCTACCGGATTGGGATACGCTCGAACTCTCACCGTTCGAACAGATTACGTATGACCGGCATGGAGTGCGCGCAGCTCTGTTGCTGCCACTTATGAAAGGCAAGGCGTGTCTGGGTGTGTTGGTGTTCGCTCGGAAAACAGCCGGCGCGTTCACCAAAGATGAAATAGACCTCGCCTACTCATTTGCAGATCAGGCGGTGATTGCCATCGAAAACGTGCGTCTGTTCCGTGAGGCCGAAGAGGCGCGAAAGGTTGCTGAAGAAGCAAACGAAGCAAAAAGCGCCTTCCTGGCGACGATGTCCCACGAAATTCGAACGCCAATGAACGCCGTAATCGGAATGAGCGGGCTGTTGATGGACACAGAGTTGGACGCAGAACAAAGTGACTATGCCAATACGATCCGCGATAGCGGCGATGCGCTGTTGGGCATCATCAACGAGATCCTCGACTTCTCGAAAATTGAAGCCGGGCAGATGGATATCGAAAACCATCCCTTCGACCTGCGCGAATGCATAGAAAGCGCGCTCGATTTAGTCAGCGGTAAAGCTGCCGAGAAACAGCTCGATTTGGCTTATGAGTTCGATGACACACTGCCCCTGGCGATTAGCGCAGATCTGACCAGATTGCGGCAAATTCTGCTGAATCTCCTTTCTAACGCAGTGAAGTTTACCGAAAGCGGCGAAGTGGTTCTGTCTGTTGAACAATCCGCAGAGGTCCAGGGATCGCTCGAACTGACGTTCAAAGTCCGAGATACTGGAATCGGCCTGTCCCAAAAGGGCATGAGCCGATTATTTCAATCTTTCAGTCAGGCAGATAGTTCCACGACCAGAAAATATGGTGGCACTGGTCTGGGTCTTGCGATCTCGAAACGCCTCGCCGAACTTATGGGTGGGACCATGTGGGCTGAAAGCGATGGCGAGGGGAGCGGTTCCACCTTTGTTTTCAAAATCCAGGCAAAACCTGCAAAGCCAGTAAAGTCTTCTTCCCGCAATCTTGTCGGCGTTCAGCCTGAACTCGAAGGTAAGCGAATTTTGATGGTGGACGACAATGCCACCAATCGTAAAATCCTTGCTCTTCAAACTGAGAAATGGGGCACGCAGACCACGACGCGTGAATCTCCGTCAGAGGCGCTGAGCATACTTGAACAAGGCGTCGAGTTCGATTTGGCCATTCTCGACATGCATATGCCCGAAATGGATGGAGCAGAGCTCGCCAAAAAGGTTCGCGACAAGAAGCCGGGTTTGCCACTAATCCTTTTCAGTTCACTTGGCCCGCGCGAAGTAGATCTGGAGGAAGGGCTCTTTGCTGCCAACCTTGCCAAACCTTTGCGCCAATCCCACCTGTTCGATACCTTGGTTACATTGTTCGCGACTGAAAAAGTACGAGTAAAGCCGTCCAAACTACAGGACAAACCCCAATCAGATCCGGATATGGCAACGCGACATCCACTGCGAGTTTTGCTGGCCGAGGACAATTTGGTGAACCAGAAACTTGCACTCCGACTGCTTGAGCAGATGGGATATCGCGCGGATTTGGCCAGCAATGGTGCTGAGGCGGTCGAAAGCGTAAACCGGCAAACCTACGATGTCGTTTTTATGGATGTGCAAATGCCCGAGATGGATGGTCTTGAAGCATCTCGCCGTATCAACAAAGCGCATTCGGATGGAAGTCGCCCTCGTATAATCGCGATGACCGCGAACGCCATGCAGGGGGACCGTGAGATGTGCCTGGATGCAGGGATGGACGATTATATCACCAAACCAATCCGCTTACCTGTCCTTATCGAAGCCCTGTTAAATTCCCCAAGAATAAGAAGGTGATCCATGACAGACAGCCCAATTGATCATGAAATCTTCATGGAACTAAAAGACGCCACAGGCGAAGACTTTGCAGCCGAACTTGTAAACACCTTTCTCGACGAAGCGCCAAGTATGATTGGCGAATTGAAAACGGCGGCGGGCGAGGCCGATGTAGACCGATACCGCCGTGCTGCACATTCTATCAAGTCGAATGCCAACACATTTGGTGCGACAGCTCTTGCCGAACTGGCCAGGAAAGTCGAGCTGGGAGAACTGCCCGAGGCCGGAGACCTAACAGATGCGACAGCGTTGGAGACAGCCCTAACCACTGCCGCCGCCGCTTTGCGGAGCCTGATTGATGTCTGACGCCCCCGGCCATTTGCTCATCGTCGATGACAACAAGGTGAACCGCTTGCTTTTGTCGCGCAGCGTAGAGCTCTTGGGTCATCAAGCATCGGTCGCGGAAAACGGCCGGGTTGCGATGGAGATGTTGTCTAACCAGCCGTTTGACTTGCTGCTACTGGATATTGAAATGCCAGAAATGGACGGCTTCCAAGTTCTGGAGGCCGTCAAATCGGACATTGATCTGCGCGATCTGCCGGTAATAGTGACGTCATCTGTTGAAGGTCTCGACAACGTCGTGCGCTGCATTGAATTGGGTGCCGAAGACTACCTGCCAAAGCCTGTCAATAAGACACTACTTAGTGCGCGTGTCTCCAGCTGCCTTGAAAAGAAAAGGCTCAGGGACGAGCAGAAGCGCCTGCTAGAGCGCTTTGCAACTACTGAGGTTGCACAAGACTTACAAGAGTCCGGCTTTGCCATAGGCGGCAAGCGCGCCAATGCTTCCGTCTTGTTCTGCGACATTCGCGGCTTCACGACCTTGTCTGAAAATCTCGCTCCCGAGGAAACAATTGATCTGCTCAACACTTTTTACACGTTGATGTTCGAGGCTGTTACTAGCAATGGCGGAATTGTCAGCCTGATGCTGGGAGACGGTTTGATGGCTCTTTTCGGAGTTCCGCAGCCGCTGTCCAACTCCGCGCAAAGTGCGGTGGCGGCAGGGCATGAAATGCACAACATGATTGAGATATTAAATCTCGAAAGGCGCTCAGAAGGGAAAAGTGACCTAAAAATCGGCATCGGAATAGCGACTGGCGAAGTCGTCGCCGGCTATGCCGGTACGGACAATCGAGCGACGTATACTTGCATAGGATCGACCGTAAACCTTGCTGCTCGCCTCGAGGCAGAAACGCAGAAAACCGGAAGCCGTATTTTGATTGATCAAGAAACCTTCGATCTGTTGGAAGGGGCAAATGTGTTGGAGACATTTGGTAGAACAATGATCAAGGGTTTCTCCGATCCGTTCGATATCCATGCGCTATGACCATTCATGCAACCTGGCAAGCGAAACTACATCGGGTGTAGTTGCGCTTGTGGCTTTGCTTTTAGCCCGATGATTTTCATATGTGGCTCAGTGATTGGAGACTAGATATTGTCGGACTTTGCAAAGTCCGCTTTCTGCGCAATGTGGATATTCAAAAACTTCCTTTTAGGACGGGAGCGGTCAAATCGATCGGCCAGATTGTTTGAGCATCTGTTCACTAATATTCTAGCCAAGTCCCAATTCTGGCCTTGTTCAGGCCTGTGATTTGGCCGCAGAAATTTCGATCAACCGAAGCCGGGCACTTGAAAAAAATCATTTCCTCTATTGACCGCAAAATCGGTATGAAATACACCCGCTCGAGCTGAGCGGGCGTCGTATACTGGCTATTACCTCAGCCTTCCAAGCTGATGAAGCGGGTTCGATTCCCGCCGCCCGCTCCAAAAATTCATCTCCGACACATTGCCTGCAAAGTAGTTTTCTGTATCGGGGTAAAGCATTAAAAATAAAAGAAAATTAGTATTTTAGACGTTTGCCTTCCAAGCTGATGAAGCGGGTTCGATTCCCGCCGCCCGCTCCAAGTCAGCCCCGAAATTCTGCGTCAAAAGGCCCTGTCTAGGTGGCAATTTGTGCAGCACAGCTTGACCATGCCGTTCACTGTCGCCAAGAAGCGGTCATCCGAATACGAACATGAACTAAGGGCCAAGCATGGCAAGAACCGCCTCAGCCAGTCCAGCACCAGGTGCTAGCGAAGAACGCGCCAAGTCCAAGAAAATTGGAGTTCTGAAGTCGCTGTGGCCCTTTATGCGCCCCTATCGGACGCTGATGGCGGGCGCGACAGTGGCGTTGGTGCTGACCGCCAGTATGACCCTTGCGCTACCGTTGGCAGTGCGCCGTGTGGTCGATAATTTCCGCATCGAAGACGGTGACCTGCTGGAGTGGTACTTTCTGGCCGCCCTCGGTATCGCCGCAGTTCTAGCCGTAGGGACGGGTCTACGCTACGCGCTGGTGACCCGGCTAGGTGAGCGCGTCGTGGCCGATATCCGAAAGGCCGTGTTTGACCGTGTCATCGGCATGAGCCCCGAGTTCTACGAACGCATCATGACCGGAGAGGTGCTGAGCCGGATTACTACCGACACAACGTTGATTCAGTCGGTACTGGGCTCGTCGGTCTCCATCGCGTTGCGAAATATGCTTTTGTTTATTGGTGGTTTGGCGCTGATGCTTCTGACTTCGGCCAAGCTGACCGGCATGGTGTTGTTGCTGATCCCATTGGTGGTGGTGCCAATTCTGGTGCTTGGACGCCGGCTGCGGGTGATCAGCCGCGAAAATCAGGACTGGATCGCGGCCTCTTCTGGAAACGCGGGTGAGGCGCTGGGCGCGGTTCAAACAGTTCAGGCCTTTACCCATGAACAGGCCAGCCGCAAGCAGTTCGGCGACATGACAGAGACTTCTTACGCGGTTTCGCTACGCCGTATTCGGACCCGAGCGGTGCTGACGGTAATTGTGATTTTCCTTGTTTTCACGGGCATTGTCGGCGTGCTGTGGATGGGGGCAAACGATGTCCGCAACGGCGTGATGACCGAGGGTGTGCTGATCCAGTTCGTGATCTACTCGATCATCATGGCGGGATCGGTTGCGGCCTTGTCGGAAATCTGGAGCGAATTGCAGCGTGCTGCTGGTGCGACCGAACGTCTGGTCGAACTGTTGAACGCCCAGGACACGGTGACCGATCCGGCCAGATCAAAGGCACTGCCATCTCCGGTGCGCGGTGACATCCGCTTTGACGACGTAACATTCCGTTATCCTTCGCGCCCCGATGCCGTGGCGTTGGAGCATTTGACTTTAAAGGTGAACCCCGGTGAGACCGTGGCTTTTGTTGGCCCGTCGGGTGCGGGTAAAACAACCGTCATCCAGATGATCCAGCGGTTCTATGATCCGGCTTCGGGGCAGGTCAGCCTCGACGGCGTTGACCTGCGTGACATCGACCGGGCCGAGTTCCGCCGCCACATGGCGCTGGTGCCGCAGGACCCGGTGATCTTTGCTGCCTCGGCACGCGAAAACATTCGATTTGGTCGCCTTGATGCAACGGACGCCGAAGTTGAGGCCGCGGCCCAAGCCGCCGCCGCGCATGAGTTCATTTCGGCGCTGCCCGAAGGCTATGACAGCTTTGTAGGTGAGCGCGGCGTGATGCTGTCCGGCGGGCAGAAACAACGCATCGCCATTGCACGCGCCATCCTGCGGGATGCGCCGGTTCTGCTGCTGGACGAGGCGACCTCGGCGCTGGACGCGGAAAGCGAACGCGCGGTTCAGGGGGCCGTCGATCAAATGCGCGCGGGTCGCACCACTCTAATCGTGGCGCACCGATTGGCGACCGTGAAAAAAGCTGATCGGATTGTGGTGATGGAGGCCGGGCGCATCGTGGCGCAGGGTACCCATGACGATCTGGTGGCGCAGGACGGGCTTTATGCTCGGTTGGCACGCCTTCAGTTCACCGACGGTATAGCCGCAGAGTGACGTGACGCAGGGACAAGCCTCTTCGCTCCGCAGCGTAATTCTACCCCTTTGCCGCCTTCACAGCTAAGGCCTTTCTTGAACCTGCGCGGTTTTGCTTCCATCTTGGCGGTGGAGATAAAACCTGTGCCGGACACGGGAGAGATAAGGGAGGAACCACATGGCCTTTGTGGGTTTGGAAGACAAGGCAAGGATGGAGCAGGAAATGCCGTGGGAGGATCGGGACGTTCCGGTCACCTTCCACCATCTGCTATCACGCACGGCAGAAAAATTCCCGAACAACAATGCGATAAGCTTTCAGCTTTTGTCCGGCCCCACCGACAAGGCCGAAACGCTGACATGGTCCGAACTGCTGGGAAAGGTCAATCAGGCCGCAAATCTGTTCCGCTCACTCGGTATCGGTGAAAAGGATGTCGTGGCCTATGTGCTGCCCAACAGCAACGAGACGTTGATCACTATGATGGGAGGCGCAGTTGCCGGGATCGTGAACCCGATCAACCCGCTGCTGGAGCCCGAACAGATCGCCGCAATCCTGCGTGAGACCGGGGCCAAGGTGGTGGTGACGCTGAAATCCTTCCCCAAGGCCGATGTGGCGCAAAAGGTGGAAGAGGCGGTGCGTCATGCGCCCAAGGTCAAAACTATCCTTGAGATTGACCTCAACCGCTATCTGACGCCGCCCAAATCATGGCTGGTGCCGTTCCTGCGCCCCAAGATGGGCGACAAGGAGCACTTGGCTCATGCTGATTACAAGAACTTCAACAAAGAGCTGGCCAAACAGCCAACCACACTGAATTTCGAGGACAGTAAGGAAGATCGCGTTGCCTGCTATTTTCATACTGGCGGAACGACCGGCATGCCCAAAGTGGCGCAGCATAAATATTCAGGGCTGATTTACAATGGTTGGCTAGGCAACACGCTGCTGTTCTCTGACGAAGACGTTATCATGTGCCCGCTGCCCATGTTCCACGTCTTTGCCGTGCATGTGATTGTGATGGCTGCGGTGTCCTCGGGTGCACATGTGATTTTCCCAACCCCTGCAGGATATCGGGGCGATGGCGTGTTCGACAATTTCTGGAAGCTGATCGAACGTTGGAAGGTGACCTTTATCATCACCGTGCCGACCGCCATCGCCGCCAAGATGCAACGCCCGGTGGATGCGGATATCTCGACCGTGAAAACTGCCTTCTCGGGTTCGGCCCCACTGCCCGTCGAATTGTTCCGCCGGTTCGAGGAAGCAACTGGTGTGACCATCGTCGAAGGCTATGGTCTGACCGAAGCGACCTGCTTGGTCTCCTGCAATCCGGTGGATGGTGAGAAGAAGATCGGTTCGATCGGTATTCCGTTCCCGTACACGGACGTGAAAATCCTACAGGACGGTCCGGACGGGCCGAAAGAATGTGGTGCGGATGAGATCGGTGAAATCTGCATCTCGAACCCCGGTGTCTACGCTGGCAACACCTATACTGAAACCGATAAGAACGTGGATCTATATCACTTCGACAAGTATCTGCGCACAGGCGATCTGGGCCGCTTCGACGAGGATGGCTATCTGTGGATTACCGGACGCGCCAAGGACCTGATTATTCGCGGCGGTCACAACATCGACCCGGCCGAGATCGAAGAGGTTCTACTGGGACATGACGCAGTCGCCTTTGCCGGTGCCATCGGTCAGCCCGACGCCTATTCGGGCGAGGTTCCCTGCGCCTTTGTCGAACTGGTCGACGGTGCCAGCGTGACCGAGAAGGAATTGATGGAGTATTGCGGTGTGCATGTCCACGAACGCGCGGCGCAACCCAAGCATATGACCATTTTGGACGAACTGCCGAAAACAGCGGTGGGCAAGGTTTTCAAACCCGAGTTACGTAAACAGGCGATCACGCGCATCTACAACGGCGCGCTGGAAGAGGCTGGCATTGACGCGCGCGTCGCGTCCGTGATCGACGACAAAAAGCGCGGGCTTGTCGCGCAGCTTGACGCGAACGGCTCATCCGAGGACGATGTCAGTAAAGTGCTGGGATCGTTCACCCGGCCATGGGAATGGGCTGCCTGACTGCGGAGGGACAATGGATTATGAACGTCTGATTGATGAAGAAACATGGGCGTTCATAAGGCGAACGGCTGAAAGCTACCCTGATGATGCGGTCGACCTCTCGGTAGAGGATCAGCGCCGTGTCTACAACAAGATGTGTCAGGACTTTCGCCAACCCCGTCCCTCTGGTTTGGATGTACAGGACAGGTCCGCCGATGGCGTGCCTGTCCGCATCTACACGGCTGGAGACCCAACACGAACCGTCGTCTATTTCCATGGCGGCGGTTTCGTCGTCGGGGGACTGGACAGCCACGATGACGTGTGTGCCGAGATTTGCGCGCAGACCGGGTATCGGGTTGTTGCAGTGGATTATCGCCTGTGCCCCGAACACATCCACCCAGCGCAGTTTCAGGACAGTTGGGCCGCCACGAACTGGGTGGCAGAGGAATTTGGTGATCCTCTGGTGCTGGCTGGCGACAGCGCGGGTGGCAATCTTGCGGCTGCCGTTGCACAGCATGGTCGCGGGAAGTTGGTGAACGTGCTGGGGCAGGTTCTAATTTATCCTGGCCTTGGCGGCGATCCCACAGCAGGGTCGTATATTGAACACGCCCAAGCACCGCTTTTGACGTTGGATGAAATCCATTTCTACGAAAAAGTGCGCTGTGGTGGCTCCGTTCCGAAGAATGATCCGACATTTGCGCCTTTACAGGATGGTGATTTCTCGGGCCTGCCGCCCACCGTGGTGGTGACCGCCGACTGCGACCCACTGCGCGACGATGGTGCGGCTTATTGTGACAAGATCACTGCCGCAGGAGGCCGGGCGCACTGGATCAATGAACCGGGGCTCGTGCACGGCTATCTGCGGGCGCGTACATCGGTGAAACGCGCCGCAGACAGTTTTGAGCGAATCTCAATTGCCGTTGAGGCATTGGGGCAGGGAATTTGGTCCTACGACTGATTAAATCAGGAACGGTTTGGCCTTCATCGTCTCTGCAATCGGCGCACCCATGCGATCCAGGATCGTGGGTGCCAATTGTAGCTGGTCAATCACTGCATCGGCCTCGGGCCCTTTGGCGTCGCCGAAGTAATACAAGGCCGTTTCCTGCTGCAACGGTCCGCGCCCGCCATGGTGGCCGCGCTCATCCTGACCGTGGTCGGCGGTGACAATGACCTCATAGCCCAACTGCCGCCAGCGGGGGATGAAGGGGGCCAGCATTTCGTCTGCGACGAAACAGGCGTGGTCCATTTCCTCGCAATCGTGGAAGAAACGATGGCCCATGCTGTCCAGTGTGCAGGTGTGTAGGATGCCATAGTCCAACCCAAACCGCAGGCACAGGTTGGTCAGAGTCCCAAAAAGATCAACATCGGAAGGCGTCATTTGATTGGCCTTGCCATAACCGGTCATGCTGTGGAAACGGCCGTGGTTGATCGTCTTGCTCTCTGGTTCGTCATATTCGATGTCACGGACGTAATCGAAGGGGTGACGGTTGAAGAATTGCGACCAATAGCTGTGAGTAACGGCACCGGTGACGCCTTCTGCCTCACGTACTTGGCTGAACACGTCTTTATGGCTCAATCTGAAGACATTGCCGTTACCGGTGCAACCATGTTCCTGCGGTGTGACGCCGGTGTGGATCGAGGCATAACAGCTTGCCGAGGTCGATGGCAGCACCGCGCGCAGTTTCCAGACCTGCGCCTCGCCGCTGTCGACCCAGCCTTCAAGGTTGCCGAACAGGCGGCGGAAGTTACGCCATGGAACACCGTCCAGAATGATGAGGAGGAGTTTGCGGTCCATTCCCTGACCCTTTCTTTAATTCCTGCTGGCGACCGTAGGGGATTTACTGCGATGGGGTCGCCTGTTCGCGCCCCCAATAGCAAAATCCCGACACCTGTCATCAGACAAATGCCGGGATTTTCCTTTTCAAAGGACTGTCTCAGGCGCGATCAGTTCCCCGCGCTTTCCATTTTGCGATGGGCGACAACCTCTTCCAACCATCCCAGATGCATCTCAGGCACTGAGCTGAGCAGAAGGTCGGTATAGTCGTCAAACGGTGGGCTCAGTACCTGTGATTTCGGGCCGTAGCGCACGACCCGACCCTGATACATTACCGCAATGCTGTCGCTGATCGCGCGGACCGTTGCCAGATCGTGAGTGATGAACAGATAGGCCACATCCTCGATCTTCTGCAGATCGAGCAGCAGTTTCAGGATGCCATCCGCCACCAGAGGATCAAGAGCCGACGTGACCTCATCGCAGATAATCATCTTGGGCTTTGCCGCCAGAGAGCGCGCGATACAGACACGCTGTTTCTGACCACCTGAGAGTTCGGCCGGATAGCGGTCGATGAACTTCTCGCCCAGTTCGATCTCATCCAGCAGTTCGACGATCCGCTTGCGTTTCTCGGCGCCGCGCATATTGAAGTAGAACTCCAGCGGGCGCCCGATGATCGTGCCGACGGTCTGACGCGGGTTCATTGCCACGTCGGCCATCTGGTAGATCATCTGCAATTCGCGCAGGTCTTCTCGGGTGCGGCCCTTGAGGTCTGGCGAAAGCTTTCGACCAGCAAAGGTGATCTCACCGTCACGCGGAGGCAGCAGACCGGTGATTACCCGCGCCAGCGTGGATTTACCCGAGCCGGACTCACCCACAACCGCCAGCGTCTGCCCCGGATGAAGCTCGACATTGACGTTGTGCAACACGTCGAAATTCAGCCCTTTGTAGCGCGCGGTGATGCCGTCTACGCTCAGCACCGGTTCAGGTGTGGGCTGTTTCTCTTCATGTTCGATCGAGCGGACCGAGACCAGAGCCTTGGTATACTCTTCCTGTGGGTTGTTGATGATCTGGTCGGTGTGGCCGTACTCGACCGTGTTGCCCATGCGCAGAACCATGATGTCGTCGCTCACCTGCGCAACAACCGCAAGGTCGTGCGTGATGTAGAGCGCGGCAACGCCGGTGTCAGCGATGGCTTCTTTGATCGCCATCAGAACATCAATCTGCGTGGTCACATCAAGTGCCGTGGTCGGCTCGTCGAACACAACCAGATCAGGTTCGGGGCACAGCGCCAGCGCGGTCATGCAGCGTTGCAACTGACCACCCGAAACCTGGTGCGGGTAACGGTCGCCGATATTATCCGGGTCGGGCAGACCTAGTTTGGCGAACAGCTCCCGCGCGCGGCCCTCGGCTTCTTTGCGGCTGAACTTTTTCTGTTCGACCGCGGCCTCGACCACCTGATCCATGATCTTCTTGGCAGGGTTGAAGGACGCCGCAGCGGATTGCGAGACATAGGTGACTTCCCCCCCGCGCAGCTTGCGAATATCGCCCTGTGAGGTCTTCAGGATATCGCGTCCGTTAACCCAAACCTCGCCGCCGGTGATCTTCACGCCACCCCGGCCATAGGCCATCGAGGCTAGACCAATGGTGGACTTACCAGCACCGGATTCACCGATCAGGCCCAGCACTTTGCCACGCTCGAGGTCAAAGCTGACCCCGTGCACGATTTCGATGTCATGGGGTTTTTCTCCCGGCGGATAGACGGTCGCGCCGATTTTGAGGTCGCGGACCTTGAGAAGGGTATCACTCATCCCCGACCTCCTTTCAGCGATGTGGTGCGGTTCAGGACCCAGTCAGCCACAAGGTTGACCGATATTGCCAGCGTCGCGATAGCGACGGCGGGGTACAGTGCCGCGCCGATACCGTAAACGATGCCGTCCTTGTTCTCCTTCACGATGCCGCCCCAGTCCGCCAGTGGCGGCTGCACACCCAGACCCAGGAAGGACAGGGTCGAGATGAAAAGGACCATGAAGATGAACCGCAGACCGAACTCGGCCACCAGTGGAGACAGAGCATTCGGCAGGATTTCCCGGAAGATGATCCAAACCCGCCCCTCGCCGCGCAACTTGGCGGCCTCGACGTAGTCCATTACGTTGATGTCGACGGCGACAGAACGCGAAAGGCGATACGGGCGTGTGGCATCAAGCAGACCCATCACTAGTATCAGGATCGGGATGGTCACCGGAACAATCGCCAGAATGACCAGCGCCAAAATCAGGGTCGGGATCGACATGATCAGGTCAACCGCTCGGCTAAGCACCTGATCAGCCCATCCGCCCAGAACTGCTGCCAGCAGACCCAAGGACGTGCCGGTGACAAAACTGAGAATCGTGGCCGCCGCCGCAATGAAGATGGTCGTGCGCCCGCCATAGATCATACGGGTCAGCAGGTCGCGTCCGATGTTGTCGGTGCCCAGCAGGTGTTCAGCGCTCGAAGGTTCCCAAACGTCGCCAACGACCTCGGCCATACCGTAGGGCGCAATCAAAGGGGCAGTGAAAGCCACGATGAAGTAGAGGCCAGTAAAAAACAGACCGATCAATGCCGAAATAGGGATATTCTTGATCATTTCGGATGCCTCAGTCTTGGATTGGCGAGGATCGACACGATATCGGCAACCATGTTCAGGCCTATATAGACGGCGGCGAACACGACACCGCAGGCCAGAACAACCGGTACGTCACGCTTGGTCACCGAGTCCACCAAGTATTGACCCATTCCGGGATAGACGAACACCACCTCGACGACGACCACGCCGACCACCAGATAGGCCAAGTTCAGCATAACGACGTTGACGATGGGTGAAATCGCGTTGGGAAAGGCGTGCCGCGCGATAACCTGAAAGGTGGTCAGCCCTTTCAATTCAGCCGTCTCGATATAGGCCGATTGCATCAGGTTCAAAATCGCCGCGCGCGTCATTCGCATCATCTGCGCCAACACCACCAGTGTCAGCACGAAAGCGGGCAGAGCGATCGCGTAAAGCTTTTGACCGAAGGACATGGAGTCATTGATCATCGCCAGCGAAGAAAACCACCCCAATTTTACCGAGATGAAATAGACCACCACATAGCCGATCAGAAATTCCGGGATCGACACTGTCGTAAGCGTGACGGCAGAGATCAGTTTATCCGGCCAGCGGTTGCGGAACCGGACGGCCAGAAGGCCCAGAAAAATAGCAAGCGGAACTGACACGATCGCCGCGGCGCAGGCGAGGAACAGAGTGTTGCCCAAGCGTTTGCCGATACTGTCTGCGATGTCGAGCTTGTTTGTCAGGGATTGACCAAGATCGCCCTGCACAATGCCACCCAGCCATTCGAAATAGCGGGTCAGGGCGGGGCGGTTGAGGCCCATTTCCTCGCGCAGGTTGGCAAGGGATTCGGGGGTTGCGGCTTGGCCAAGGACCGCTTGCGCAGCGTCCCCCGGCAGGGCTTCAGTGAGGCCGAAAATCAGAGCCGATGCACCGAAGAGAAGCAGGACTCCCAGCGCAAGGCGCTGGGAAACCAGTTTGATGATGGGATGCATTAACCGTAGCCCGATTTACGCGAACCACATCTTGCGCGTGGCCTGGCCACCCATCAGCTCGTCGTATGGGTCAGGTTCCCAACCGGCAAGCTGATCGCTGACACCGTCGATGAACTGATTGAACATCGGGCAGATCAGGCCGCCCTCTTCGTTCAGCAAACGGCCCATCTGGGAATAGAGTTCTTTCCGCTTAGCGGTGTCGAGCTCGCCCTTGGCTTTGTTCAGCATGTCGTCGAACTCCGAACGCTTCCAGCGCGTGTCGTTCCAGTCTGCAGTCGAGAGATACGCGGTGGAGTACATCTGGTCCTGCACCGGACGACCGGTCCAGTAGGATGCGCAGAATGGTTGGACGTTCCAGACTTCGGACCAGTAACCATCGCCCGGTTCGCGCTCGATCACGAGTGGAATACCGGCCGCGGCGGCACTTTGCTGGAAGAGCTGAGCTGCATCCACAGCGCCCGGGAAGGCAACCTCGGAAGTGCGCAGCACGATCGGCGACCCATCATGGCCGGACTTTTTATAGTGCTCGGCTGCTTTTTCGAGGTCGAACGTACGCTGCGGGATTGTATCGTCAAAGAGAGGGTAGGCGGCGTTGATCGGGATGTCGTTGCCGACGCTGCCATAACCCTGAAGGATTTTTTCGACCAGTTCCTCGCGGTTGATCGCGTGTTTAAGAGCAAGCCGGAGTTCGAGATTGTCGAACGGTGCCGTGTCAACATGCATGATGAAGACATAGTGCCCGCGACCCGTTGTCGGCTGTACGGACAGGCCCGGTGCGCGGCCCAAAAGCCCTGCAACCTTGGGCTCAACCCGGTTTATCAGGTGCACCTGACCGGACTGAAGCGCAGCTGTACGCGCCGTGGAGTCATTGATGGCGATAATTTCGACGCTGTCGAAATGGCCATCGTCGGCCCAGTAGTTCTCGAACTTCGTAAAGGCGTGGCGCACGCCCGGCTCGTCCACCTCAAGCTTGTAGGGGCCAGTGCCGATGCCCGCAGCCGGATTGTCCATACCACCGTCCGGTTGGATGATCAGGTGATAGTCCGCCATGAGGTATGGCAAGTCGGCGTTTGGGTTGTTCAATGTGACAGAGAACACGTCGCCATCGGCTTTCATCGACTCAATTTCTTTCATGATGCCCAGGGCACCAGATTTTGAGTTTTCGTCCGAATGACGCTGCATTGTTTTCAAGACGTCTTCGCTCGTCAGAGTCTTGCCGTTGTGAAATTCGACACCTGGGCGGATCTTGAAGTTCCACGTCTTGGCGTCTGCGCTGGCTTCAACACTTTCGGCTAGGCGCGACTCGATCGAACCGTCCGGCGATACCACGACCAGGGTGTCACCGAACTGGCGTCCGTTGAGCGCAGGCACTTGGCTCGCATAAGACGCCGGATCGAGAGAGTTCGTCGATTCGCCACCAATGGAGCCAATCTTCAAATCGCCGCCCTTTTTCGGGTCCGCCGCACGTGCAGCGTCGGCGAACATGGTGCTTGCCATTGCCGCAGACACACCCAAAGCAGCCGCTTTCCCCATGAAATCACGGCGGGTCAGCTTGCCAGCTGTGACCTGTTTGGTCATGTGAGTGAGTTGTTCATTCATTCAAAGATCTCCCAGTTGAGTGTATTGTCAGCCCTTGGTGGGCTTTTTATTGACGCGTGAGTCAAGTTAGGCGGAATTCTGTCGGACGGGCAAGGGCAAATGTCTCGCCTCCGCGTGCCCAAAAACCACATTTGATCCCGTGGCGCGGATTCCTCAAGTTCGCTCGATGATATCAAGCTTTTATCCTCAAAGGCATTCATTTTTGCCATCGGGATGCAGGTGGCCTTGTCTTGCCATATTTCGCAATTTTCATCAGTACGAAGAGCAATGTCATTCCGACTGATCTCCTGCGTCCTTATACAATAAAACCGCGCGGACAGCGGATCCGTAGGGGATATCGCCCAGCTTTCGAAAGCTGTGCCGCTGTGAGATGAATCGTGGTTGTTTTTTGTGGTCAGACCGCAATCATCTTCGAATAGCGGGCGTGTTTCGCTTGAAACCATGCCCGGTTCCACGCGCAGCGGATTGTACAACTCGCGTGTCATAACGTGGTTCAGCGGCTGCCTGGCTGAGGTGTGTGGGCAGGCGTATCTGTTCTCTATCAGCTCTTCGCTGTCGCGCCCGCGATAGGACGGAAGCTCCAGAATAGCAGGAATTGGGTCCTCTGCCGCGTTCTCGGGACGCCCGATCCGAGCAGAAAGGCGGTAGCCATTGGGCAATTTGATGCCAATGTCGGTAGGAATTTCGATTTTACGTAGCTCGATTTCAGGCGGCGTCATTGCGATACTGTCCGGGGGTTTTGTAACCCGGGCGCCCCCGAAATCGTCAAATCATGCGCGGATTGCGACAACCAGGTCCATCACGTTAGTTCCAGTCGGTCCCGTCACCAGCAAGGCCCCTGCGCGTTCCAAATAACTGCCGCTGTCCGCATTCTGTAAAGCCAAGTCAGCGCCGTCACCCCATGTTGTACCGTCCACAACTGCTCCGGCGGCCTGAGTGGGCCCATCCGTGCCGTCGGTTCCACCCACAACCACCGTTATACCTTGTTTTCCGGCAATCTCTTGAGCCAGTGCCAAAGCAAGAGCTTGGTTGCGACCTCCACGCCCAGGATTCTCTGGCAAAACCACTGTCGGTTCTCCACCAAACACCATGACGCCGGTGGGCATGTTGCGAATGCGTTCGCCTAGGGTTTTGGCGACATTCAGGAAATTGTCGTGTAGGCACTCTTCGTTGGCATGCACGGTGAAACCTTCGTCTCGGGCTTGTTCCATTGCGGCTTCCCGGGCATGGGCGTTGGAAGCGACAATCTGCGTGTTTGCTTGAAAACTGACCGAAGCAGGCAGCGCACCGATCCCCGAACCAACCACCTTCAGGTCATCACCGGGTACATCGGAAATTGCCAGAATGGTCGCTTTATCGCCATTGAAATGGGACAATAACCCGCCGCCCTTGATGCGCGACAGCTTGCGCCGTTCTGCGTTCATCGCGGTGATGTCCAATCCTTCCGACAGGAGCTTTTTGTTCAGCTGCTCCAGATCGTCCAGCGTTTTACCCGGCAGTAGATCTTCGGCCAAAGAGGACGCGCCGCCCGACACTAACAACAGAAGATGTGAGTCCGGATCCATGGCCTCGACCGCTTCCCGCAGAGCTTGGCCACCTTGAAGACTCCGCGCATCCGGAACCGGGTGTGAAGCTTCAATAACCTTCACATGCTCTGGTAGGTCACGCCCGTGGTCATCCTTGGTCACGACCAGCGTCGGCCGCGGCCCGAAATGTTCCAGTGCGGCGCGGGCCATGGCTGCGGCGGGTTTGCCGACGGCCAAAATCTGGTCGGGTGCGGAGATAGCGCTCAGCACCTTGCTCGTTGCAGCGTGACCACCGACGGCGTCTACACCGGCCTGCCAGATGCGAGTTGCCTGTTCTTTTCTGTCCATCAGCTTTCCATCCAAATCGTGACCGGCCCGTCATTGACCAGCTCAACCGCCATATCCGCGCCGAATTGCCCGGTTTCGACGGGCACTCCGTAATCTCGAAGTCGCTGGGCGAAGACCATGTACAGATGTTCGCCCCTATCCGGTGGAGCTGCTTCGGAAAAACCCGGTCTGTTGCCGCGAGACGTATCCGCCGCCAGCGTGAACTGGCTGATCACCAGCGCCGAGCCCTCAATATCCTTCACCGAGCGGTTCATTTTACCGGCATCATCTTTAAAGATACGCAGTTTGGAAACCTTGGCGGCCAGTTGATCGGCCTTGGCCTCATCATCGCCCTGCATCGCGCAGACAAGGATCATCAGTCCCGGTCCGGTCTGGCCGATTACCTCACCGTCGACCGAGACACTGGCCTGGGAAACTCTTTGCAGAACTGCGCGCAATCTCTTTCTCCGCGTTTTGTGTTATCCGACCCAGTCGACGATCTCATCCAGGTCGGCGCGGTCGGTGCGAAAGCTGTTGGCAGGGTGATTGTTCTCGGCATATCCAAACGAGATCGCGCACAGAACCATCCTATCCTCGGGGATATCGAAATAGCGGCGCAGAAATGGGCTGTAGGACGCCAGCGCTGCCTGCGGGATCGTGGCTATGCCAAGCGCCTGCGCGGCCAGCGAAAAGGCGGTGACGAAGCCGCCACAATCCATCGCGCCATATGCTCCAAGCTCTGCCGGGCTGGTGAGGATAGCGCAGTGCGGCGCGCCGAACAGAGAGAAGTTCTCCATCATCTGTCGGGCCGAGCCCGCACGGTCGCCGCGTTCGACTCCCACGGCTTCGTACAGAGCCCAACCGCACGCTCGGCGGCGGTCCTGATACACACCGGTATAAGAGGTCGGAAAGGGCAGGTCTGGGGTAGGCGTGCCGGTTGTGGCCTCGGCCTGCATTGCCGTGCGAAATAGGTTGGTCTCTTCGCCACTGGTGATGACGACATGCCAGGGCTGGGCGTTGCACCAACTGGGCGCACGCGCGGCACTTGTCAGGATTTGTTCAATCTGTTCCTTCGGTACCACGTCGGGAAGAAACGCCCGACAGGAATGTCGTGCGGTCAGCAATTGGTTCAAATCGGCTAGCGTCACTCTGGCCTCCCGCCCCGGCGTTGACGCGGCGCACAATGGCGTCTGATAGATGGAAGTTCAAGCGCTACCAGCGCCTGTTTTGTGCGTATTCTGTCTATCTCATCCTTGCTGGCCGGTCGCCATCAGATACCCGATGCCAGCGGCCACTAGCAGACCGAAAACCACGGCGATCGTGACTTTGATTGCCGACCAAGGGCGCTCCCCCTGAACGCGGCCGGTGCGTCCATTCACCACAAAACGATAGGTCTGGCTGCGATATTTGTAGGCCGCCATCCAGACCGGCAGCAGGATATGCTTGAACGTCACATCCCGCACATCCGTATCAATTGCGTGGATGCGCTGACGATCCCCGCCGATATCGAAACGCACATCCCGTTCGATTACCCGCGCCATGTACCCTCGGGCCTCGGTGTAGCCGTCCTGCAATTCGACCGTATAGGCCTCGGCCCGGAAACCGGCCAGGTACTCCGGTTGATAGGGTTCCAACGCTGGCAAATCCCAGGGTTCCAGCGCGTCAGTGTAGCTTTTGGGCAGAGATTGTGACGCCAGCACCAGTACATCGTCAAAAAACCGCTTCACGCGCCCGGATTTCGGAGACCACCGCACCTTGGGCACCTGCTGCTGAACGCGTTTGCCATCCCGCATAACGGTACGGGTTTCATAGTAAACCGTGCCACGTTCGCCGCGATAGCTGGACTGCGTGTCCGCATCAAATGTCCAGTAGGGCACATAGATGCCCTGCATCTTGCGGCCTTTGCGGGCGTAATCCTTCAAGCCGTTGGGCGCAAACCAAAGCCGCCCCAGCCAATCCCCCATCGCCTTATGCGCTGCGCGTTCGTCCAGGGCAAAAGGCAGCACACCCCGTGGTTTGATATGACGGTTGATTCCGGTGTCCGTCACTACAGGAGTGGCACAGAACGGGCATTCTGCGGCGTGGGTGGCGGGGTCAAACTCGACCTGAGCCGCGCAGTTGGGGCACGACAGAACGCGGGTCTCCTCGATCTCGCTGTCGGGCAGACGGTTGGCTAGGGCCGCGTCGAAATCCAACTCTTTCAGGCTGGCACCGCCCCAAGGACCGGTGCCAATAGATTCGGAATGCCCGCAATGGTCGCAGGTCAGACTACCATCACTGGGGTTGAACCTGTAATCCGCGCCACATTGTTCGCAGGGGAATCTGTGTTCTTCGGTCATCAGGCAGCCTTACTTATGCACCGGCGTTTGAAGCTCACGCTCCGGGCGGTGGCGGCGGTAGAATGGTGAATAGCTGGGCCAGTTCCTGTACCTCCCCGGCCTTCTTCCAACCATCCTGACCGGCGGTCCAGACGTGTGTGTCTCGAGTGATCTCTCCGTCTGTCGCCATGCGTCCCATTTTGGCCTTCGAGAATGGACCGCTGGTCTGACCATCCACCGCGATATGCCAAACATGCTCAACCGGCGGAGGAGGTGGCGGCGTCGCATGCGATGACGGTTGCGGGGCAGCGGGAGCGGAACTGCCCCACGGGCCGCTCGGTTGACCCGCTGCCATGTTCGCCATCTGGTTAGCCATTGCCATACCCATCCCCATGCCAAGACCGGCACCCATACCGCCACTCTGACCGGGATTGTTGGCGGCTGCCGTCATCGCTTCGGCTGCGGAATATTGGGTGAACTTACCTAGATCGCCCGCCAACCCCATCGAGGTCCGTTTGTCCAGCGCTGCCTCGACCGCTGGGGGCAGCGATATGTTCTCGATGTAGAACTCGGGCATCTCCAGGCCATAACCATCCAGCACGGGCGAGACTTCAGCTGCAATCAGCTTGCCCAGATCGGCAGTGTTGGCGGCCATGTCCAGAACCGGGATGCCAGAACCTGCGATCACACGGCTGAACTCCTGCACGATGATGTTGCGGATCTGAAAGCTGATCTCGTCCATGGTGAATTCACCATCGGTGCCCACGATCTCGATCAGGAACTTCGCCGCATCCTTCACGCGCACCGTATATGTGCCGAAGGCCCGAATGCGGGTTGGACCAAATTCCGGGTCACGCAGCATGATCGGGTTCTTGGTGCCCCATTTCAGATCATTGAACCGTGTCGTGTTGACGAAATAGATCTCGGACTTGAACGGAGACTGAAAGCCGTGATCCCAATGCTGTAGGGTCGTCATGATCGGCATATTGTTGGTCTCAAGCATATAGAGACCCGGTGTGAACACATCGGCCAGCTGCCCTTCATGAACAAACACGGCCGCCTGACCTTCGCGTACGGTTAGCTTGGCGCCGTATTTGATCTCATGGCCTTCGCGTTCGAACCGCCAGACCATGGTGTCACGGGTGTCGTCGACCCAGTGAATGACGTCAATAAATTCTCCGGTCAGAAAATCGAAAATACCCATTGGGGTCTCCTTTCCTTGGGCTCAGAGTTGCTGGCCCATCAATTCGCGAGCAATGATCCGCACCACTGGGCGGGCGTCTTCTACTGTCACGCCGGGTTCCAGACGTGGATCGTACAGCATTGTCAGCAATTTCTCGTCATGGCTGGTCAACAGCGCAAACTCATCATCATCGTTGAAAATCGACGGCCTTGCAGCGGGGCTGTCATTGGACAGGCCGAGGCCCTGAGCGATCTCTTCGTGAATGCAACTGCGCCGCAGCAGGTCGGGCAATTCAGTCCGGATCAGCGTTACAGCACGCACATAGCGGTTCGGTGCATTGCTGGTGGCCGAGGCAAAAACGAAACAGTCAATATTGGAGCGAGGGTTGGCGGCCAGATCCAGCGATGCTTGACTGATATTCGGGATCAGTTGTTTGAGGCGCGTGACCACATAGCTGCTGTCGTCCTTGCCCGCAAAGAAGACATGAAAATTGGCCTTCCGGTTGACGACCGATATCGGGTGATCGGTCAATTTCGCGAGCCGGGCGGTATAGGCCTCAACTTGCGCCGTATCCTTTTCGCGCGCAGCCGGAGCAACCGATGGGGCAAATTCTGTCTGCACGCGCACCGGGCTGGACCACCGGCTGAGCTGCCCGTCCGTTGGGCGGGATGAGGCGGTAACTGCGTGGTCAGGGTATTCGCTGTAAAAAGCGATGGCCTCGAAGTTGCGGGCCAAATCGTCGGCATCGTAAGGCGTGTCCGGGCCGCCACCGTCCACCCGTAACAAACCGCGGGTCAGCAGGTCTCGTTCAACCCGCTGATAGAACCGGGCCAGATCCTGACTAGCTGCAGACGGAGGAACATAGGCATTTGGCGCAGGCGCGAGTGCTGCTGGGCGAGGTTGCGGCACAACTGAAGACGTCAGCGTTTCATCGCAATTGGCCAAAACCAAAAGCGAGAATAAGCCCAAAACGGGTTTCAGATATCCCTTAAGCCGCACGCCCAGCCCACCGTCAGCCTGGTACCGCTGTCCCGGAATTGTCGCCGATCCCGTCTTTACGCGCCTTGGCAGCAGCAAGGGTATCGCGCAGTTCGGCTTCCATCTTCTGCAATTCCTGTTCTGCGGCAGCTCGTTTGGCCTTGCCTTCATCCGCAATGGCCAGGCTTTCGTTGATGGTGCCAATCAAGTCGGCATTGGCCTGTTTCACGGCTTCGATATCGAAAACCCCGCGCTCCATTTCCTGGCGAATCATTTTGTTGGACTCACGCAGGTTAGCTGCGTTCGAGGTCAGCAACTCATTGGTCAGATCGTTGGCGTCACGCACGGCTGTAGCCGCTTCGGCACTGCGCTGGATCGTGACGGCCTGCGCCAACTGGGTTTCCCACAGCGGCACAGTGTTGACCAAAGTCGAATTTATCTTGGTTACCAGAGACTTGTCGTTCTCCTGCACCAAGCGGATCGAGGGTAGCGACTGCATCGTGACTTGCCGGGTCAGTTTCAGGTCATGCACCCGGCGTTCCAAATCATCCCGAGCGGCGCGCATGTCGCGCAGTTCCTGCGCTTTCATCACTTGTTCGTCTTCGGCTGCCGCCTCAACCTCGGCTTCCTTTTCGGGAATGTCATGGCTGTCCAACTCGGTCAGCTTTTCTTCACCCGCCGCGATATAGAGCGCCAGTTCGTCGTAGAAGCCCAGTGTCTTTTCGTAGAGCAAGTCCAGTGATTTGATGTCTTTCAGCAACGTGTGCTCGTGGCCAAGCAGGTCGTCAGTGATCCTGTCGATCTGGCCCTGAACCTCTTCATATTGAGCTGTGAACTTGGCAAAAGGCGCGGCTTTGCCCAGTAGCTTCTCCCACCAGCTACGCTCGCGGCGCACATCCAACTCGCTGACAGAAAAGCCGCGGATCGTGGTGACGATGTTGCGCAGGCTGTCTCCGGCGGGGCCCACATCCTTGTTGCGCACATCCGCCAGCATGGCCTGGCTGATTTCCTGCAATTCCGCCTGCGCGGACGAACCGAAAGACACGATCGAATTGGTGTTGCCCATGTCCAGCTCATCCATGCGTTTGCGGATTTCAGCGCCGACAGGGTCGTCTGCTTCTTCCAGCGAGATGATCTGGGCCGTGGGTTCAGGCAACGCAACGGCCGTCACTTCTTGTACAAGCGTTTCTGTTTCGACCGCCTTGTTCTTGATCTCATCGGACATTGGGTAATCCTTTCTCAAAAAAATGGCCGGTCAATCCAACCGGACGCCTTCGCGTTGCAGCCGTTCGCGCAACACGTCAATTTCAACCGCCAGATCACTGCGGTCGTCCAATAGCATCTTGCGGGTGCGAGCCGCGAAATTCTGTTCCAGATCGTCCAGCAGGGCTGAATAGTCAGCCAAGGCCTGCGCATCCCGGGTGCGCGCATAGACATCGGCAAACTTCACCGTCGCGTCACGAGCGCCCTGTAAATAGACTGTCAGGTACTTGCGTGCCCCGGCCAGATCGCGCGGGTCTTCTTCGACCGTGCGGAACAGATCGCGGGCAGTGTCCTGAAACCGCTCAACCCGCGCTTCGATCCGGCGGTCACCCGCGCGTTTGATGGCGTCTGTTATCTCGGAGAGGTGGGTTTCGGCGTCCTCAACCACACGGGCCACACGGTCTTGCTGAAAGGTGTCGATCCCTTCCATGCCCTTGTCTTTCATCGGGTCTAGACCGAAGGACACGGAATGCAGAGCCGTTGCCACCACCCCGAATAGTATCGGGGCCAGCACGCTGGTCTGTGCGGCGGTCTCGGCATCCAGATATTCTGTCCGATACGCGGCCAGAGCGACGCCAACCCCGGTCAGCGCGCTTGCAAAAATCTTGCGGGGAAAGACCGGGCGCCGCGCCGTGCGGCGCGCGTTAAAAGCCGCCTCGGCGCGCAATCCTTCGCGCAGCAGGAATGCAGCGGCAGTCAACAGACCAGCAGCGACCAGCCCGATCGTCATCCCGATCGCACCGTCGTTCAGCGACAAAAACACCAAAGGTATGGCAGGCAGAAACAGGATATTGGCCCGTGCGCCTGCCGGTTCGACCCGCGCGCCATGGAATTGCCCGCGCGGCGGCTGGCCGTCGTTAGACCTGTCACCTTCGGGGCTGAATTTTCCGCCATACCGTTTAGCCATGCGCTACAGGCCCCCAAGCACGCCGGTGCAAACACCGAGCATCAGCACCAAAAGGGCCGCATAGGCCAGTTTTTGCACTCCGGTCCCTGACATGGCGTTCCCCCGTGGAATAACTTACGGAAAATTTAGGCGATGCGAGGGCTTGGCGCTAGGGGGAAGGTTGCTAAACCCGCGTCACTTGCGAGTTTTCTTGCCGATCGGTGCCCGTTTTCGTTGCGGTCGCGCCGGGCGTTTGGGTTTGTCATCGGGTTCCGCGTCCAGCCCCAGCTGATCCCGCATCACGCGGCGGCGGATCTCTTCAACCTCGCCGGGTTTCAGACTGCCCAGTTGGAAGGGGCCGTAGGACACCCGTAGCAGGCGGTTCACGGCAAAGCCGATATCTTCCATCGCGCGGCGAATCTCGCGGTTCTTGCCCTCGCGGAGGCCGATGGTCAGCCAGGCGTTTGCACCCTGCTGGCGATCCAGCGAAACGTCCATCGGTAGGAACCGTTCGCCCTCGATCACCAACCCCTTGCGCAGCGGTGCAAAGTCTTCCTCTTTGGGGCGTCCGTTCACCCGCACGCGGTATTTGCGCAGCCACCCGGTCGAGGGCAATTCGAGCGTGCGCTTGATGCCGCCATCGTTAGTCAGCAGGAGCAAACCTTCCGAATTCAGGTCCAGCCGTCCAACGCTCATGACGCGCGGCATGTCTTCGGGCAGGTTGTCAAAGATGGTCGCGCGGCCCTTTTCGTCGCGAGTCGTTGTCACCAGACCGGGCGGCTTGTGATACAGCCACAGGCGCGAGGGTTCGGGCTCGGACACCGGCTTGCCGTCAACGGTGATCTTGTCTTTGCCGGTGACGTTCAGTGCGGGGCTGGAGATGGTCTTGCCATTCACACTCACACGACCGGCTTCGATCATGCGTTCGGCTTCACGGCGCGAAGCAACGCCCGCGCGGGCAAGGACTTTGGCGATCCGGTCGCCGGGAGGAGGGGTTTTGGTCATCCGCAGCCCATAGCGCATCCCGTCGCCTTGCGAAAGACGGGTTTCTGATGCAGTCAGAGGCATGGAGTTCAGATCGCATATGGACAAAGCGCTGGTTGAGGCGCGCGCAGCGGCAGACCGCGGAGAGGTTCCTGTGGGCGCCGTCATCGTTGCGCCTGACGGGCGCATCGTGGCCGCGGCGGGCAACCGAACGCGTGAGCTGAACGACCCGACCGCTCATGCCGAGATACTTGCCCTGCGCGCCGCCTGTGTCGAGGCAGGTTCTGAACGCCTGCCGGACCATGATCTCTATGTTACGCTGGAACCCTGCGCGATGTGCGCGGCGGCATTGGCAGCGGCGCGTATCCGGCGCATCTATTATGGTGCTGCCGACCCGAAATCCGGTGGTGTGGCGCATGGTGCGCGGGTCTTTACCCACAAACAGGCGCACCATGTTCCCGAAGTATACGACGGTATCGCAGGGCAAGAGGCCGCCGAGTTGTTGAAAGCCTTCTTCGCCGCGCGGCGTGATCCTAGAGAGTGATGGGTTTCATCAGTTCTGGCTCGATCACGTCAACCCCCGGCAACCCATCGATCAGTGCCTGAGCGGACTGTTCCAGAATCGGGAAGGTTTTGTAGTGACACGGAATCACCGTCTTGAAGTTGAAATACCGTTTGGCCGCATAGGCCGACGCTTTCATATCCATGGTGAAATGCCCACCCGCCGACAGGATGCCGATATCGGGATTATAATAATCGCCCATCCACTCCATATCAGCCATGATATCGGTATCGCCGGAAACGTAGAGCATGTGGCCCTCTGATGCGATCATGAAACCAACCTCACTGCCTCCGGTCCGCAGACCGTCCGGCGTTGAAAAGGTCGAGCTGTGCGAGGCAGGCACCATTGATACCATGACCCCGTTCAGATCCACTGTACCGCCCTTGTTGAAACCGACGGTTTCCAACCCTTCGGTCTCGCTCCAAAATCCCATCAGGTCATATTGGCCGACCACGGGCACCTTCAGGTGCTTGGCCAGAGACACTACGTCGGCCACGTGATCGAAATGGGTGTGGGTCAGAAGGATATGCGTCGCCCCATCCAGAGCATTGTCATGGTGGTCTTCAGACAGCACCGGGTTGCCGGTCAGCCACGGGTCGACCAGCAGAACTTGCCCGCCGGTTTCGATGCGGAAACTGCCGTGCCCCAGCCAAATGATATTCATGAATCGTCCTCCCGAAACAAACTGTTGGCATCAACTTAGCATCGGCTATGTAAAAGTTCATGGACTGGTTTCAGGAAATTGATAGCTATTGCGAGCGTCTGACGCCCGCCTATTGGGCCGAGCCGATCAACGCCGTGACTAACGCGGCGTTTTTGGTAGCAGCGTTCATTATGTGGCGGCGGGTGCGCGGGCAGGGGATGCCACTGGCGATGGCGTTGGTGGTAATTCTGACCGCAATCGGGGTCGGCAGTTTTTTGTTTCACACCCACGCGCAGGTTTGGTCGGCGATGGCGGACGTCGTGCCTATTCTGCTCTTTATTCTGGTCTATATCTTCGCGATCAATCGCGATGTCTGGCATATGAAGCTTTTGCCTGCTGTGCTCCTGACCGTGCTGTTCATTCCTTACGCAGCCGCAACAGTGCCTCTGTTTCAATTCTTTCCGGGCTTGGGCGGATCAGCAGCTTATGCTCCAGTGCCGCTGCTGATTCTGATCTACGCGTTTCTACTGCGCCACCGAGTGTCGGACACCGCCCGTGGCCTGGCCATTGGGGCGGTGATCCTGATGGCTTCGATTACCTTTCGCGCGCTGGATGAACCCTTGTGCATGCAAGTGCCGTTGGGGACACATTTCATGTGGCACATCCTGAACGCCACCATGCTGGGTTGGATGATTGAGGTCTATCGCAGGCACATGGCCCACGCACCTCAGTCCTGAAACGCGGCGGCCAGATGGTCCGGCAGGTCAAACTCTGACAAGACCCGCGCCCGGCCGTCGGCGGACATTTTGCGTGCGGTCTTCTCAACGATGCTCTGGATTTTCTCGGCGGAGTGCTTTTCGGCGAAAGGCGCGAAGTACCACTTTAGGAACACGAAGCAGATAACGTCCTCTAGCGCCTGAACTTCGTCATCGCGTTTTATACCCTGCTTGCGCAACATGCGCCCGGCCGTGTCAATGTCATACGCATCGTAGCCCGCGTTTGTCATCATTCCCATGACGACCTCGGCGTGATGCACACCCTGCGCCTTGCGCCAGGCCAAGTATCCCGCGCGGCCCTCGGGGTATTCGTTGCGCGCCAGCTTCCAGCGTTCAACATGCTGACCGCGTGCGGCAATCTGCAAAATCTCTGAGGCGTTGGGAAACAGGCGATCCATCTCGGCGCTCATCCGCTGGCCGTACAGCAATTCGACCGGTTGGCCGTCATCGAGGTTGGGGTCTTGCCTGTTGGCCGCATCAATTGCGTCCAGAACCGCTTGCTTGCGTGCGCTCATCTTCCGCTCCGTTGGCTTGCCGGATTTGCAATGCAGTCCGGCGGGTTATTTTGCGCCATCGTAGCGGGTGGTCGCCAGAGATGCAGTAGCCTTTTGCATCCCGGCCGGGCCGGAGGGGGTATTCGGCCCGGCGACATCTTTCATGTTATTTGCCCGGCTTGGTTTGGCTCTGTGTTACCGGTTCCTGAACTGGCTCGGGGAATGACAGGTTGGGGATTAGGTTGTTTGTGGAGACGCTGAAGGCCATGGCCGGGGCGCTCAGAACGGTTGCGGTCAAAAGAGCTGCGGTGATGAAGGTTTTCATTTTCTTTCTCCGGTTTGAGGCTGTGCCGTGAGTATGAAATGAACAGTACAGTTTAGTTTTTCAAGGCAAGTAATGAACTAATCGGTTTACTTTTGCGCATATGGCATATTCAGATTTGAATGGGTGCCTGCACCTGCGGGGCAGTACGGGCTCATATCCATCCCTCGGTGGTCTTGCGACCCGGGCATCAGACAGGTAAATGCCCCCTAACGCATATGAGGTTTTCCGATGTCGATTGACCAAAGCACCGCCGCCAAGGTGGCCAAACTGGCCCGGATCAAGGTCGAGGATGACGCGCTGCCCGCGCTGGCGTCCGAGTTCAACACCATCCTTGGGTTCATCGAGCAACTGAACGAAGTGGATGTCGAAGGCGTCGAACCGATGGTCTCGGTCGAGCCGATGCGCCTGAAGCGTCGTGAGGATCTCGTCACCGACGGAAACCAGCAGGACAAGGTTCTGGCCAACGCCCCCGACGCGCGCGAAGGCTTTTTCGCAGTCCCCAAAGTGGTGGAGTAAGACATGAGCGATCTGAACAAACTGGGCCTGGCCGAGGCCCGCGACGCGCTGCGCAAGGGTGATGTGACCTCGGTCGAGCTGACCGAATCCTGCCTGAAGGCCATTGATGAGGCCGACGCGCTGAACGCTTTTGTCCACAAGACGCCTGAAATCGCGCTGGAGCGCGCCAAGGCAGCGGATGAGCGGATCAAGGGTGGCGACGCGCCTGCCATGTGTGGTCTGCCGATCGGCATCAAGGACCTGTTCTGCACCAAGGGTGTGCCCTCGCAGGCGGCCTCGAAGATTCTGGAAGGCTTCAAACCCGAATACGAATCCACTGTGTCGCAGCAACTGGCGGATGCCGGGGCCGTGATGCTGGGCAAGCTGAACATGGACGAATTCGCCATGGGCTCGTCCAACGAAACATCCGTCTATGGCAACGCGGTCAGCCCGTGGCGTCGCGGCAATGACGACGCTCAGCTGACCCCGGGCGGCTCGTCCGGTGGTTCGGCTTCGGCTGTCGCCGCTGACCTGTGCCTGGCCGCAACCGGTACTGACACCGGCGGCTCGATCCGCCAACCTGCCGCCTTCACCGGCATCACCGGCATCAAGCCGACCTATGGCCGTTGCTCGCGCTGGGGTATCGTGGCCTTTGCCTCCTCGCTGGATCAGGCCGGTCCGATGACCAAGAACGTGCGCGATGCGGCGATCATGCTGGAGACGATGTGCGGTCACGACCCCAAGGATTCGACCAGCGCCGAATTGGCCGTGCCGAACTTTGAGGCGATGCTGACCGGCGACATCAAGGGCAAAAAGATCGGTATCCCCAAGGAATACCGCATGGACGGTATGCCCGCCGAGATCGAAAAGCTCTGGGCTGACGGTGCCGAGATGCTGAAAGCCGCGGGTGCCGAGATCGTCGACATCTCGCTGCCGCACACCAAATACGCGCTGCCTGCGTATTACGTGATTGCCCCGGCCGAGGCATCCTCGAACCTCGCCCGCTATGACGGTGTCCGCTATGGCCGCCGCGCGCAGTTGGCACAGGGTGACGGCATCACCGAGATGTATGAGAAAACCCGCGCCGAAGGCTTCGGTCATGAGGTGCAGCGCCGGGTCATGGTTGGTACTTACGTTTTGTCCGCAGGTTTCTATGACGCCTATTACAACCGCGCACGCCGCGTTCGTACCCTGATCAAGAAAGACTTCGAAGACGTCTTTGCCGCAGGTGTTGACGCGATCCTGACTCCTGCGACTCCGTCAGCGTCTTTCGGTCTGGGCGAGATGACCGAGGCCGATCCGGTTCAAATGTACCTGAACGACGTCTTTACAGTTACTGTGAACCTTGCCGGCCTGCCGGGCGTTTCGGTGCCCGCCGGTCTGGACAAGCAAGGGTTGCCGCTTGGTCTGCAATTGATCGGACGCCCGTGGGAAGAGGGCGATCTGCTCAACACTGCTTACGCTTTGGAAAACGCCGCTGGGTTTGTAGCCAAACCCGGGAAATGGTGGTAATCCTCAAGTCAGGCAAGATAACGACAGACGGAGCAGTTAGATGCGCTTTACGCTTCTGATCCCCGCAATCGGCTTGGTGGCCGCCTGCAATACGGTGGCCCCGATAGGTGGCACGGAATTCAACACGCCGAGCTATCAGGCACAGCGTGAGGCGCAGTTGGCGGGGCAGGGGTACACTGGAAACCCCTTGCTTGGCCCAACTGAAGTGACCGAGCAACAGCTTGGAGAACCGGGTGAGGTTGCTCCTGTGCCGACCGGAGACAATGCTGATCTCGCTTCGGCGACAGCGGCAGCGCTGGCCAGCACGTCGGGGCAACCCACATACGTACCGGCGCCATCACCCGTCGAAGACCCCGTAAGCACAGCGATTTCCGACGAACAGGATTTCGGAGCTGTCTCTGGCCGCCGTAGTATTGAAGATGATGCCGCGTTGGTCGAGCAGAATCGCCAAACCTACGAAGTGGTCACGCCCACAATAGTTCCGCAGCGCGGAACGAACGGTCAGCCCAATATCGTGCAATACGCGCTGGACACATCAAATCCGGTCGGAACCCAGCTATACAGTCGGGCCGGTTTCAATCTGCAGGCCAAGGCACAGCGTAATTGCGCCCGGTTCCCTTCGCCCGATCAAGCCCAGATCGAGTTTCTTGCGAATGGTGGCCCTCAACGCGACCGCAAAGGGCTTGACCCGGACGGCGATGGGTACGCTTGCGGCTGGGACCCAAGCGCATTCCGCAGTGTCGTTAACAACTGAACCGCTGACGCCGATCTGGCATCCGTCTCCCAATTTTGGCGCGCGCAGAGATGGGCTGACTCCGTCTCTGATCGTCTTGCACTATACTGCGATGACCAGCGCCCAGGCAGCGCTGGAGCGGCTTTGCGATCCGACCTGCGAAGTCTCCGCCCACTACCTGATTGGCTCTGACGGTACACTTTGGCAGATGGTCAGCGAAGAAAACCGCGCATGGCACGCCGGGGCGGGGGAGTGGCATGGTCAAGCCGACATAAATTCGCGCTCGATCGGGATCGAGCTGGACAACACAGGCTTTCATCCCTTTTCCGAGCCACAATTAACTGTGCTGGAAGCGTTGCTGCGCCAAATGTCAGAGCGGTGGTCGATCCGCCCTGAGCACGTGATCGGTCACTCCGATATGGCGCCGGGCCGCAAATCCGATCCAGGTCCCCGGTTCCCTTGGCAACGGTTGGAGCACCTGAACCTTGCAGGTCAGCGCGGTCAAAGCGCCCCGCAGAGCGTGCGCATGGATAGCTTTCGAGCCCTGGCACAGTCCGCAGGCTACACGGCCGACGCCAATGACGACACGCTTCTTGCAGCCGTTCGCCTCAGATACCGCCCTTGGGGTAAAGGTCCTCTGGAACCGGCCGATTTTGCGCCATTGGCTGAATAAACCCGATCCGCGTTTCATCTGCCCAATATATCTCGGAGTTAAATTGGCCGCAGGCCAATAAGGGGCTGGCCCATTCTCCATCCCATCCACCCTTGACGCCGTACGGCTCAAAGCATACCCACCCGAATGCGCGGAGGGCCGGATGGCCGCTGGGGCGTAAGCCCGAGAGGAAAGTCCGGACTCCACAAGACAACGGTGCCGGGTAACGCCCGGGCGGGGCAACCCGACGGAAAGCGCCACAGAAATCAGACCGCCACATGCGTGTGGTAAGGGTGAAACGGTGGGGTAAGAGCCCACCGCGCCGCTGGCAACAGCGGCGGCACGGCAAGCCCCACCGGGAGCAATGCCAAATAGGGTCCCCGCGCGGGCCGGTCGGCGCAAGCCGATACCGCCGCTAAGCGCGTCTTGGCCGAGAGGGACCGGGTTGGCAGCTTGAGCCGCGCAGCAATGCACGGCCTAGAGGAATGGTCATCGAAGGGGGCAACCCTGGAACAAGATCCGGCTTATAGGCCCTCCGCGCGTTTTCCATTAGCTACCTGGTGGTGCATAAGCCCCGGTCAGTTTGGCGGCCTTTTTGGAGACGCCGACAAAGTCTTTGGCCTTCCAGGCGCGCACCGTTTCGACCTTGGACACTGCGCCCGAGGCAGCGACGGCCATGCCAATTGCAACGGCATCCGTTCCGTCCGGCAGTTCGCTAATGACAACCACATCATTTTCACCTGTGGTCATGTAAAACGCCAACAGCTTGCCGCCGACCTTTTTCAGCAGTGCCCTGACGGCGCCTGAGCGGTCTGCAGGTTTCTTCAGCATACCCTTGACGCCAGCCTGCGAATAGGACGCATAGGTAATGAAAATAGGCATGAGTACCTCCTGATAACGAAGTTGATGCAGGACCCGTAATTCGGCCGGTCCTTTGGCCTTCCTGTGCGTATCAGCTCTGCGCAACCTAAGGGGCTGCGACCAGCCAAACGCCTATGAAAATCAGTGCAATGCCGGTGAGAGGAACAAGCCACTTTGCCCTGGGCAACAGCTTTTCCAGCGCGACATAGATGGCGATGCCGACTATCCAATAAAGGTTCATCACTCCGCCGACGAAGAGCAACAGCATCAGAGCCCAGCAGCAGCCTAGGCAAAATGCGCCATGAACCGCACCGACGCGAAATGCGCCATAGGCGCCGGGCCGGATATGCTCGGCCAGGAACTGCGCAGGGCTTCGGCAATGGCGCAGGCAGGCGGATTTCAGGCTGGACAGTTGATAAAGCCCGGCCGCAATCAAAACGCTTCCCGCTAACGCTTTGGATCTGATCGTCATCATAGGCCCATCCGACAATCCGATCAGTTCAAGCCCCCATTGCGCTCCTGTTGCAATGGCGCTGAACACAGCCCATGCAACCAGATAACCGACCAGGAAATATAGGCTGAACCTAGACGCATGTTCCTTATCCGGCCCTATCCTTTTGATGGCGTTGAAGAGCAAAACGATGGGCGCGGCGCTGGGAGTCATCATCGCTATCATCATGACCCACCACATCAGGAAAATCAGCGCGGCGTAAGTTGGGGTCCAGCGAGTTTCGCCCGCCATGCGCATCGGTTCGCCGATCGGCCCGGCCATTCGGGTCATGTCGATAGCGGACATGTTCATGCCGATGCCGGCAACCGTATACCAGGATGCAGCAAGTACGATCAGCAGAACGCAAAACAGAACGATACCGCTGTCGCGTCGTAGCACCCGATCCAAGATGCCCGGGCGGGGTGGGGTCATAGCCACTTTAACCTCCGGCTACGCGCCTAGGACACCGTGGCACGAGATGTTGAGATGCGCCAGATGGGCGTGAGTCGCATTGAAGGTCAGGCTTATCGCGCCACCAGTCGTCTTGGCAGATCCCGACGCGGCTTCTGCGTGTCGGTATTCAAATCCATTCGGGAGCTGTATCGAGGCCCTATGGGGCGCTCCTGAAACGATATGTGGGATCGGGCTCACTTCCATGTCGAAAATTCCGGAGGCCCTAGCATAACCTTTGCGTTCTTCCCGGTCCCAGGCCAAGTCGATTGGGATGTAAAGGGTTTCATGTTTTCTTGGGGCCATCGCACTGTAAACATACCAAACCGTCGCCATCTCGTCGGTGTTTTCACCCATCATGATGGCTTCAACGGCGACTCTCTGATCGGCATCCGCGCTTTCGTCGATGATCAATTGCATCTGGCCGTTGCCTTCGTGAATCGGGCCCGGCCAATGGTAAACGCCCGCTGCGCGCACGCCCGCAAGATTGGTGTCGCCAAAGTGCCCAGACTCAATGTCATACACAATCAGCGCTTCGCAATTTCCATGTGTTGGAAGAACGCTGAACTGGCAAGGGCATCCGAAGTTGCAGTTGCAATTGGCCAGCTCTTCGCCCTGAATTGTCCATTCTGTCATGATAGCCCCCAAAAAAACATGCAGTAAAACCCTGCTGACAGAGAGTTTTGCCTGTTCCTGAGCCTCGGAGTGCGAGCCTGACACCGGCTTCTTTTCTGGATGCAATGGCGCGACCTTATCACAGAACCGTGAGCACTCCAAATTGACGACAGGTGTCGAGGGCAGGTTTTGTGCGCTTTGCGACAGGAATCTAGTTGACTCGGCTGCGCGACCGGGTAAAAGCGCACGCTCATAGGAATTCAACCGAAAGGCCCCTGCCTTTCCGGACGCAGGAGATAACCATGGCGAAGCCGACGACAATCAAGATCCGTCTGAACTCGACCGCGGGCACGGGCCACTTCTACGTGACCAAGAAAAACGCTCGCACCATGACCGAGAAAATGACCATTCGTAAATACGACCCGGTCGTTCGGAAGCATGTCGAGTACAAGGAAGGCAAGATTAAGTAATCTGCCGTCTGACTTGGATAAGTTCAAAGGGTTCTGCCGCGGCAGGGCCCTTTTTCGTTTCGATCCTGTCTGCAAGGTAGAAGCCACAGGATGGTGCAAGGCCGTTGCAACGAAGCATCAGCGCGCAAGGCAATCGGTCCTGTACCGGGTTGCTTTTTGGATTAGCTTGCCTCTACGCTTGAACAAACTGTTCCAAAATGTTGGCCGCCATGAAAAAAATCTTGTTTTCCACAATGACCGTTCTGGCCCTTGCGGCCTGTGAAGACCCGTATGATCGCGAAGGCGTTGGGTTCACCGGAATCGATGGTGAGCCCCGCACCATCTCTGATGTTCAGGGTGCGGCGGCTTTCCTTCCACCTGCGACGAACGTACCGGCCGAATTGGCTGTGCTGCCGCCAGTGGTTGTAACGACCGATCAGACCGAGGCTGAGAAAGTCGCCCGTGTCGCCATCGACAATGGTGGTAGCAGCGATACCAGTGCCGTGCCTGTATCCGGGGCCGAAACCAATATGTACCTGAGTACGGTCAACGTGAACGGCACCTTGTATGGTGTACTGCGGACTGCAAGCAACGGCGGTAAGGTCGATAATTCGATCGGTGCCAGCTTTGGCCGTAATGCCGAGCAGTTCACTGGTTGCCTGCCAGCGGGTGACGTGTATCGCAAGGGTTCTTCCAGCAAAAGCTCGGGGTTTGCCGTGGCGCTTGATTGCAGCTAAGGCTCCTCAGTATCAATTTTCTCAGGCCCCGCCATCTGGACGGGGCCTTTCTATATGCGGGGGTCCTTCTGCGGCGTTGCGCGCGAAGTGGCCTCCGACTCTAGACGGACTGAAAAAGAAAAGGGCGGGTCTTTTCAGACCCGCCCTGTTTGTTCTGTATTTTGGTGACGCGTTACTCTTGTTGCCCCATGAACATCAGTAGGAACTGGAACATATTCAGGAACGAGATGTACAGGCTCAGCGCGCCGTCAATCGCCGCTTTGTCCAGCCATTCCTGATCACCGTGGGTCGCGTGAGCAACATACGTGTTCTTGATGTCCTGGGTGTAGAACGCGGTCAGACCAGCAAAGATCAGCAGACCAATGGCCGAGATCGCCAGCATCATCGGTCCCGATTGCAGGAACAGGTTGATGACCATAGCGACCAGCAGGCCGATCACACCCATGATCAGGAAAGTGCCCATGCCGCTCAGGTCACGCTTGGTGGTGTAGCCGAACAGGCTCAGGCCCGCAAACGCGATAGCCGTCACCAGGAAGGTCTGCGTGATCGAGTAGGGGGTGAAGATCATGAAGATCGAGCTCATCGACACGCCCATCACCGCGGCGAAGATGAAAAAGCCCAATTGGACCGCGGCTGCGGAGCCGCGCCGCATCAGTGCACCCCAGCCAAACAGCAGGAAGCCCAGCGGTGCGAACATCACGACCCATTTCAGCGGCGACATGAACAGTGCGCCACCCAGGCTGGTCAGGTAACGATCAGCACCGATCTGAGCCACGGCGTTGGTCGGGTCAGACGTCACCGCAAGACCGGCAATCGCCCAAGCAGCCAGCGCCGTGATCAGCATACCCACGGACATTGTGCCGTAGACTTTATTCATATGGGCGCGCAGGCCCTCATGGATCTGGGCAGCGCGCGCGCCGGCCGCCGTCCGGATCGTGTCAAATTGTGCCATTAAGGGTCTCCCTTCACATAATTCTAGTCGTGGTCCGAAAATCGGACCCCGTTCCCCGCAAATATCGGCAACTACGAGCCGTGTTTCAAGGTTTTAGCGTTGGAAACCGGTTAAAACTCGCAACAAAAATGGCGACCTGCGGCAGCGGGTCGCCATTCGGTGAGTAAAGGTTCATCTGAAAGTCACTTTTGCCAGAATTCCGGTGCATCCCAAAGGGGGCGGGCGGCCTCGGCTTCGGCCTGTTCGCGGGTGATTCCGATATCCTCCAGTGCTCGGGCGTCCAGACGAGCGAGGGTGCGGCGCTGGCGGCGCAGAGACAACGCGTCCCAAAACATCGTCAGGCCAATGCGGCGGCGTGGCGGGCAGGGTCTATGAATGGCTAATTGGGTCATAGTTTTTGTCCTTTCTTCGATCCTCGATGAGTTTCGTGTCTCTCATCAACTTCCTTGATTTATATGGCGCACTATGACACATTTTAAAAATGAATGTTTTTGAAGTGATCCATAAGGAATCGTGAAGATGCGCAATTTGGACATTACGACCTTGCGGTCGTTTGTGGCGGTGGCGGATCAGGGTGGTGTCACGCGTGCTGCCGGTTTTCTGCACCTGACCCAATCCGCCGTTTCGATGCAGCTAAAACGCCTTGAGGAGTTGCTGGGGTTGGAACTGCTGGACCGCAGCGGCCGAACCATTGCGCTGACCGCGTCCGGCGAGCAGTTGTTGGCCTACGCTCGTCGCATGATCGCGCTGAATGACGAGGTGATTTCGAAACTTACCGATCAGGCTTTCGAAGGCGAGGTCGTTCTGGGCGTTCCACATGACATCGTCTATCCGGCGATCCCGCGTGTCCTGCAGCGGTTCAACGTGGATTTCCCGCGGGTCCGGGTGCAACTGGTGTCCTCGTACACGATGCAGCTTAAGGAAATGTTCAAGCGCGGCGAGTGTGATTTGATCCTCACGACCGAGGCAAACGCGGACGGGGGGGCCGAAACCATCGCCGAATTGCCGTTACGCTGGATCGGGGCGCCGGGCGGGTCCGCGTGGCGCAAGCGGCCGATTCCCATTGCTCTTGGCCGTCGCTGCATGTTCCGCCCGCAGGTCATAGCGGCGTTGGACGAGGCAGGCATTCCGTGGGAGCTGTCGGTTGAAACCGAAAATGATCGCACAATCGAGGCGACCGTCGCCGCCGACTTGGCCGTTCACGCCATGCTTGACGGAACCGAGGCCGCGCATTTGGTGCAAATCGACGATGGCGGCATATTGCCCGAGTTGCCCGCGCATATGATCAACCTGTATGGCGGTGAATCCGGACGTGGTCCGCTTATCGAGGCGCTGGCTGCCTTGGTGCGTCAGAACTTCCGAATGCTCGGCAGTGCGCCCTTGAAGGCAGTGGTCGGTTAAGGCGTAATGACAACCTTGCCGGTCGCCGTTCGGTCTCGCAGCAGTTGCAGACCTTTCTCGGCGTCCGACAGGGGCAGCACGTGGCTGATATGAGGCTTGATCCGCCCCTCGGCGCACCAACGGAACAGCGTGTTAAAACTGTCTTGAACGATCTGAGGGCGAAAGCTCAGGTAGCCGCCGATATAAAAGCCGATCACGGTCAGGTTTTTGACCAGTAGATGATTGGCGGGAATCTGTGGTACGTCTCCGCCTGCAAAGCCGATGGGCAACAGGCGCCCCTCGGGGTTGGTTGCGCGGAAGGCGGCTTTGAACACATCGCCGCCGATTGCGTCATATACGACGTCGGCTCCACCCAACTCCTTGACGCTTGTCCGCAAATCTTCGGACGCGTCTATCAGATGATCCGCACCTGCGGCCTGGGCAACGGCCAATTTGTCCGCGCCCCGGGCCTGCGCAATCACAGTCGCGCCCATCAATTTTCCGATCTCGACCGCCGTCAGCCCGACGCCGCCCGCAGCGCCGGTGACCAGCAGGGTCTCTCCGGGCTGCAGGCGGGCGCGGTGATCCAGCGCAATGTGGCTGGTGCCATAGGCGATCTGTATAGCGGCGGCAGCTTCGAAGCTGACGGTATCAGGCAGAGGAATTGCACGCTCGGCATCAAAGACGCCATATTCGGCCAAACCACCCTGACCCGAATATACAGCGATCCGGTCACCCCGTTTCAGGTGCGATACACCGGGTCCAATCTCATCGACTATGCCGGCGATTTCCATGCCTTGCGTGAACGGGGCAGGGGGCGTGTCCTGATAAGTCCCTTTTTGCATCAGCAGATCGGCGAAATTCAAACCGCAGGCTTTTATGGCAACTCGAACCTGTCCCTCGGTGGGGTGAGGCAAGTCGATATCGCAAATCCGGGCGGTGGCGCCTTCGGTTTGAATTCTGTAGGCCAGCATGGGCGCTCTCCGGTGGTTTTATCGTATAGGTTCGCGCTGAGTGGGGATTGTCAATCTCTTACCTAATGGCGCAGGAAAGACGTAGTGGCTTGCGTTTGAGGCTTCCCTTACGGCAGGCACGTGTACTGGATCGAAAGGGCACAACCTTAGCCATTAATTCGGCAAAACAGATTCAACCTTCTTGAAAAAAAGCCAAAAAAGCGCAATATTGTCCGAGGTGCTAATTTGGGGGTTTCGTCCTGATTAGGGAGTGGTTAAGGGCGTCTCGCTAGTGTTGCGGTAGAAATTGTACGTCGCACACCCGAATTGGTTGTGTGTAGTAGAGGAGAATTCCAATGACCCATCACGTCGATGTCCATGTGGGAAAGCGCGTCAGGCATCGCCGCTGGCTGATTGGCATGACCCAACAGCAGTTGGCGCAACAGGTTGGTATTAAATTTCAACAGATTCAAAAGTACGAAACGGGGGCCAACCGGATTAGTGCGTCGCGCCTTTGGGACATCGCCGAGGCATTGGACGTGCCCGTCAGCTTTTTCTTCGAAGGTCTGGAAGAGGCCGAGAAGGAAACGACCGGTAAGAAATCGGTGCCTGCTGATTTGATGGGGGACAAGGAAGCCTTGGATCTGGTGCGGTCCTATTACGCAATTCCTGAGAACCAACGCCGCCGCCTGTTTGAACTCGCCCGCGTACTGAGTGACGTCGCCTGAGCGAACAGGGTTGACTCTGGCACGCGCGAACCGCACGGGTAGCGCATGCAAGAGACTTCTTTAAGCGATCTGGAAGTAGCAGAAGAAATGGCCGACGCGGCGCGGACGGCTATTCTTCCTTTTTTTAGACAATCGAACCTTGAGACATCGAACAAGCTGAACGAGGGTTTTGATCCGGTTACGGTCGCCGACCGGAACGCCGAAAAAGCCATGCGAGATGTCTTGGCCAGACATCGGCCTGAGGATGGTATCTTCGGCGAGGAATTCGGTCAGGTTCAGGGTGTCAGTGGCCGGACATGGGTGCTGGACCCGATTGACGGCACGCGTGGGTTCATCAGCGGCACGCCCACCTGGGGTGTTTTGATCGCCCTAAGTGATCAGGATGGCCCAATTATGGGTGTTATCGATCAGCCCTATATAGGTGAGCGTTTTGTAGGATCGGCGGAAATTTCTAGATCAACTGGCCCAACCGGCTCGATGCCACTGAAGACACGTTCCACCTCCAGTCTGGCTCAGGCGGTTTTGTTCACCACTTTCCCCGAGGTTGGTACTCTCGAGGAAAGGGCGGGGTTTGAAGCCGTGGCCAAGCACGTGCAACTGACCCGCTACGGTATGGACTGCTACGCCTATGCTCTGCTGGCGGCAGGGCAGGTTGATCTGGTGATCGAAGCGGGCTTGAACGCCTATGATATTCAGGCGCCGATTGCTGTGATCGAAGCCGCCGGGGGTATCGTTACCAATTGGCAGGGCGACCCGGCCCATGAGGGCGGACGGGTTCTGGCAGCTGCGAACGCGGATTTGCACACGGCGGCTCTGGAGATCCTGCGCAACCACTAAAATCGGTTGTCGGAGTACGGCTGGTCAGGTACGCTTGCCCGGCTGGTTCTTATGCCCGTTTTCCGCCAGCCTATACCTTCTTGCACGAAACGGGCGCATGCAAGGGGGCGGAATGACCGAAATCCTGATCAAAAACGCAGACACCATCCTGACGATGGATGATACGCGCAGTGAGCTATCCGGTGCAGATATTCTGATCCGTGCGGGACGGATCGAACAGATAGGCCAAGGCTTGCAAACTAACGGAGAGGTCCACGATGCCTCTGGTTGTGTTGTGACGCCGGGTTTGGTGAACACCCATCACCACCTTTTTCAAACCCTGACCCGTGGGGTGCCCGGCGGTCAGGATGCGCTGTTGTTCGGCTGGCTCAAGGCGCTCTATCCCATCTGGTCGCGCTTTGGGCCGGAGGAGATGTTTGTCTCGGCCCAAATTGGGCTAGCCGAATTGGCCTTGTCCGGGTGCACGCTCAGTTCCGATCATTTGTATCTGTACCCTAATGGCGCGCGTCTGGATGATACGGTTGCCGCAGCAGCCGAGATTGGCCTGCGCTTCCATCCAACGCGCGGCGCGATGAGTATCGGGGAAAGCGATGGAGGCCTGCCGCCGGATGCTCTGGTCGAAGAGGAACATGCGATTCTCGACGATATGATCCGTGTTGTGGACGCGTTTCACGATCCTAGCGAAGGCGCGATGTGCCGCGTTGGTTTGGCACCGTGTTCACCTTTCTCGGTCAGCCGAGACCTGATGCGCGATGCGGCTCTTTTGGCGCGAGACAAAGGTGTGATGTTGCACACCCATCTGGCAGAAAATGACGAGGATATCGCCTATTCTCAGGCACAGTTCGGGTGTCGTCCGGGGCAGTATGCCGAGGAACTGGGATGGACAGGCTCTGACGTCTGGCATGCCCATTGCGTCAAGCTGGACGGGGCCGAGATTGATTTGTTCTCCAGAACCCAAACCGGTGTCGCGCATTGCCCCTGTTCCAATTGCCGTTTGGGATCTGGCATTGCGCCGGTACGTGCCATGCGGGATCAGGGCGTGCCAGTTGGGCTGGGGGCGGATGGGTCTGCAAGCAACGACATTGGCAACCTGATCCTTGAGGCACGTCAGGCCATGTTGCTGCAACGGGTCGCCAACGGTGCAGACGCCATGTCGTCGCGTGAGGCGCTAGAAATTGCGACCCGTGGCGGCGCGGATGTGCTGAACCGTCCGGACTGTGGGCGACTTGAACCCGGCAAACGCGCGGATGTTGCCATCTGGGACACATGTTGCGTCGAAAGCGCGGGCAGTTGGGACCCGGCGGCGTTGCTGCTGGCCGGGCCTATGAAGGTCAAACATCTATTCGTTGAAGGCCGCCAGATCGTGCGCGACGGACATGTCACCACGTTGGACATGCCCCGCGTGATCGAGCGACAGCACCAGTTGGCACGTGCTTTGCAGACCTAGGAGGTAACGCGCCGACCGGCGATCCATACCTCGGTGATCGCCCGGTCGTCGCCCATCACGATGGTGGGAAAAATAGCTTCCCACAAATCCTCCGCGCAAGCCTCGCGCTGGGCGATGGCCGGGGTTGAAGCAAGGTCGAGTACGATCAGATCGGCTTCCATCCCCGGCGCGACGTTGCCAATGCAGTCGTCCAGCCGTAGGGATCGCGCAGACCCGACAGTGCCCAGCCACAACAGTTGCGCGGCGTGCAGCGGTGTACCGCGCAGTTGCCCAATCTCGTAGGCCGAGGCCATCGTATGCAGCATCGAGAAACTGGACCCGCCACCTGTGTCGGTGGCCAGCCCGATCCGATGACCGCCACGCATCAACCCGTCCATGTCGAACAGGCCAGACCCGATGAAAGTGTTCGAGGTCGGGCAGTGGATCAACGACGCATCGACCTCCCGCAATCGGTCGCGCTCGCGCGATTCCAAGTGAATGACGTGGCCGTAGACGCCATGTGACCCCAGCAGACCGAACTTTTCGTAGGTGTCCAAGTAATCGCGTGCGTCGGGGAACAGTTCTCGGACCCAGGCGATCTCATCGGTTTGCTCGCTCAGGTGAGTTTGCATCAGGCAATGCGGATGCTCGGCCCAGAGGGCACCCATCGCCTCAAGCTGTTCGGGTGTAGAGGTGGGGGAAAAGCGCGGGGTGATGGCATAAGACAGCCGATCGACGCCATGCCATTTTTCCAGCAAGGCTTGGGACTGGTCATATGCCGTTTGTGCCGTGTCGCGCAGCCCTTCGGGGGCGTTGCGGTCCATGCAAGTCTTTCCCGCAACTACGCGCTGATTGCGCTTTTGCGCGGCAGAAAAGAACGCATCGACGCTTTCGGGGTGGATGGTACAAAAACTGCACATTGTCGTCGTGCCATGCGCCGCCGTCAAATCCAGATAGCGATTTGCAATCTCAGAGGCATAGGCGATGTCCCCGAACTTCATCTCCTCGGGGAAGGTATAGGTATTCAGCCAGTCGATCAGGCGCTTGCCCCAACTGGCGATCATTGCAGTCTGAGGATAGTGCACATGCGCATCTATGAACCCGGCCATGATGACATGCTGACCGTGATCCACAACGCTGGCATCTGGGTGAGCGGAGCGCAGACTGTCGGCATCCGCCACGGCGGAAATGCGACCGTCTTCGATTAGAACAGCCTCGCTGATTGTGACGGCTTCGGTCGGCTCACCCTCGAACGGAGAGCCGTTAAAACTCAGGACGCGTCCTTTCAGCAGCGTTTTTTGCGCCATTTCACTTCATCTCCGCCTGTATGGGACTGTGAAACAGCATAGGCGCGTGAAACTTGTGGGTAAATCGGTGCATTGTCATTGTTTTCCGGTAGCTGCTTCTTCTAATTAGGGGTCAATGACCGAGCAAACGGGGGCAGATATGACAACAGGCTTTGATGAACCCGTAACCGAGGCGACCAGTGATGAGGACGTCTATGCGCTGGATCGCAGAACCGTGGCGGCCATCCTCTATGCGGTCGATGTAGACGACCGCGACAAACTGGTCGAGTTGATGGAGCCGCTGCACCCGGCCGACATCGCCGACCTTCTGGAGCAAATCAATCCCTACGACCGCGCGCGCCTGATCCGTCTGTACGACAAGGAATTCGACGGCGATATCCTGTCGGAGCTTGATGAGGCTGTCCGTGAAGAGATCATCGGTATCCTGAAGCCCGACGTTCTGGCCGACGCGGTGCGAGAGATGGAAAGCGACGATGTCGTTGACCTGCTGGAAGATCTTGAGGAGCCTCAGCAAGAGGCCATCCTTGATGCTCTGGAGGATTCCGAGCGGATCGCGGCCGAACAAGCGCTGTCCTACCCGGAAAACTCGGCCGGCCGTCTCATGCAGCGCGAAGTGGTCATGGCGCCCGAGCATTGGACAGTGGGGCAGGCCATCGACTTCATGCGCGCCAATGACGATCTTCCGGAACAGTTCTATCACGTCGTGCTGGTTGATCCGCGGCTAAAGCCGGTGGCGCAGGTCACATTGGGTAAGCTGATGGCCACGCGCCGCGAGGTGCCGCTGCACGATATCGCCGATGAAGAATTCCACACCATTCCCGTCGATCAGGACGAGGAAGACGTGGCCTATGCCTTCAACCAGTATCACTTGATTTCGTCCCCCGTCGTTGACGCAGATGGGCGACTGGTCGGTGTGATCACCATCGACGACGCGATGGTCGTTCTGGACGAAGAGCATGAAGAGGACATCCTGCGCCTTGCTGGTGTGAGTGACGAAAGCTCGATCTCAGACAGTGTGGCAGCGACCAGCCGCAGACGTCTGCCGTGGCTGGCCGTGAACCTGTGTACGGCAATCTGTGCCTCGCTGGTGATTTCGCAATTCGAGGCGGCGATTGATCAGCTGGTGGCGCTGGCGATTCTGATGCCGATCGTGGCGTCGATGGGGGGCAATGCAGGGACTCAATCGCTGACGGTTGCGGTGCGGGCTTTGGCGACGCGAGACCTGACCGGGTCGAACGTTATGCGGGTCATCCGACGGGAACTTCTGGTCGGGCTGCTGAACGGTCTGTGTTTTGCCATCGTTCTGGGGACGGTGGGGATGATGTGGTTCGATTCTCCGTTGCTGGGTGTCGTGATTGGCTGCGCCTTGGTCGTGAACATGATCATCGCGGGGTTTGTCGGTACGGTAGTACCTGTGGTGCTAGACCGACTGGGCGCTGACCCGGCGCTTGCGTCCGGCACCTTTGTGACAACCACAACGGACGTCATGGGGTTTTTCCTGTTCCTTGGGCTTGCCAGCGTGGTGCTACTGTGACCGATTTGACCGAAATCAAAGCCGCCGCGCGTAAGGCGGCTTTTGCTCGCCGTAAAGCGGCATTCGACACCCGCCTGCCCGGAGTGGCAGGGCGCTTGTCTGAGGTTCTGGCCGGTCACCGCGGCGTACCTCTGTCGGGATATATGCCGATCCGCACAGAGATTGACCCGCTGGCTGCGATGGCCGAGGCCTCGGCCTATGGCCCGGTCGGAGTGCCGGTGATTCAGGCCGCCGGTCAGCCGCTGAAGTTTTCCCGCTGGACGCCCGAGGGCGCACTGAAAGACGGACCTTTCGGGGCAAAAGTGCCCGAGGTCGACGATTACTTTGACCCCGAGATTCTGATCGTCCCGCTGGTTGCTTTCGATGCGCAAGGCGGGCGGTTGGGGTATGGCGGCGGCTTCTATGACCGCACCCTGGAGGGACTCCGCGCTAAACGCCCGACGCTGGCCATCGGTTTTGCCTTTGACGCGCAAGAGGCCGAAGGGCTGCCGTTGGAGCCCACCGATCAGCAGCTGGACATGGTGATCACCGAAAGCCGAGTCCTGACCTTTTCGACCTGCACGTCTTAGGTCGGGCTGTTTTCGCGGAAGTACTCCCAAGCGTCGACTTCACGCCCGTCTGGAAGGATGCAGACACCCGTTTGCCCATTGTCGCCATCTCGAATTTCATACTGGGCACCGCTTTCCACGCAAAATGTAGCGGCTGGGTTTGCAAGCTCCGTGGTCGAATTTGCGGATGGCACGTCATCGCAAGCTGTAAGTGTGGTTAGGCCGAGGGCTGTCAAAAGGATGCGCGACATCTAGATTCTCCTGTTTAAAAGGCTTTGTCGGTTTATGTCGGCAGCTTAACCACTTGTGCTTGGCTATTACCACTCTTAGGAGAAGTCGGATGAGGATACTTTTTCTGGGTGATGTCATGGGCCGCGCGGGACGCACGGCCATTCAACAACATTTGCCGCGACTGCGCGACGAATGGCGGCTGGATTTCGTTGTGGTCAATGGCGAGAACGCGTCGAACGGGATGGGCCTGACCGGCGATCACGCCAAGCTGCTGCTGGATGCCGGTGCCGATTGCCTGACATTGGGCGATCACGCGTTCGACCAGAAAGACATGTTGCAGTTCATTGATAAAGAGCCGCGCATTGTGCGCCCGGTGAATTTCGCCAAGGGTGCGCCGGGGCGGGGGCATCGCTTGTTCAACGCACCCGGAGGCCGAAAGGTGCTGGTGGCGCAGGTGCTGGGGCAGGTGTTCATGAAACGGCCCTTTGATGACCCATTCTCGGCCATTGAACCGATCCTGAAATCTCATCCACGGGGCGGGCAGGCAAACGCCATCATCGTTGATATGCACTGCGAGGCGACGTCCGAGAAGATGGCAATGGGGCACTATTGCAACAAACGCGCCAGCCTTGTAGTCGGGACGCATACCCATGTACCAACCGCGGATGCTCAGATCTTGCCGGGCGGCACGGCCTACCTGACAGATGCGGGTATGTGCGGGGATTATGACTCGGTGATCGGCATGGACAAGGTCGAACCGATGCGCCGCTTTATCACCGGTATGCCCAAAACGCGATTCACCCCGGCGAATGGTGAGGCGACGCTCAGCGGTGTGTTCGTCGAGACAGATGACCGCGACGGTCAGGCAAAATCTGTGCAAATGGTGCGCGTTGGTGGGTGTCTGCAGCAAGCCGGGCCGCAATAAGGCCATGACAGGCTTGCTCTGTCGCGCGCAATGCGTGAAACTGCCCGATGGGCGCGTAAGCCAGGCCAGGGTTCGGACAGAATACCAAGAATGCATTTCCTTCAACTGACAGAAACGGGCAGCGCGATACTGGCGCTTTTGGTTGTCGCGGGCATGTTCGTCATGTTCCTGCGCGAGGCCTATCCGACTGAGGTAGTCGCCATTGGCGGTGTCGCCATCATGCTGGTGACAGGCATTTTGCCCTATCAAAGCGCGCTGGCAGTCCTATCCAACCCCGCGCCGTGGACGATTGCGGCGATGTTCATCATCATGGGCGCTTTGGTCCGCACCGGAGCACTGGACGCGTTCACCTCGACCGCGCAAAAACAGGCGCAGGTGAATCCGCGTTTCGCCATCGGGTTGCTGATGGCCTTTGTGGTTATTGCCTCTGCGGTGGTGTCGAATACACCGGTGGTGGTCGTGATGATTCCAGTCTTCGTGCAGATTGCGCGCACATTGAATGTACCGGCTTCGAAACTGCTGATCCCGCTCAGCTACGCAGCGATTTTGGGCGGGACGCTGACCCTGATCGGAACGTCGACCAACCTGCTGGTGGATGGTGTGGCCCGGTCGCAGGGCATGACGGCCTTTACGATTTTTGAGGTTACGCCGCTGGGCATCGCGCTGGTGATCTATGGCATGGTTTACCTGCGGTTTATCGCGCCGCGCCTGCTGCCGGACCGGGACAGCATGGCTTCGATGCTCAGCGACCGCTCAAAGATGAAATTCTTCACAGAGGCCGTTATCCCTCCCGACAGTAACTTGATCGGGCGAGAGGTGACCGGGGTTCAGTTGTTCAAACGCCCCGGTGTGCGCCTGATAGACGTGATCCGGGGTGATGAATCGCTGCGGCGGAACCTGAAAGGCGTTGAACTGAAGGTCGGCGACCGTGTGGTTTTGCGGACCGAGATGACCGAGTTGCTGAGCCTGCAAAGCAACAAGGAATTGAAGCGTGTCGATCAGGTCTCGGCTGTTGAGACCAAGACGGTCGAGGTGCTGATCACTCCGGGTTGTCGAATGGTTGGGCGGACACTAGGCAATATGCGCCTGCGGCGTCGGTATGGTGTTTACGTATTGGCGGTACATCGGCGTAACCAGAATATCGGGCGCCAGTTGGATGACCTAGTAGTGCGGGTCGGGGATACGCTGCTGTTGGAGGGCGCTCCGGCGGATATTCAGAAATTGGCGGCCGATATGGATATGGTTGACGTTACGCAGCCTTCGGCGCGTGCGTTCCGGCGTAGCCATGCACCGATTGCAATTGGCTCACTTGTGGGCATCGTCGCTTTGGCCGCGTTGGGTGTGGCACCGATCCTGCTGCTGTCAGTTCTGGCGGTCGCCGTAGTGCTGCTCACCCGATGTATAGACGCGGATGAGGCGTTTTCCTTTGTCGAAGGCCGTCTGCTGGCCCTTATCTTTTCCATGCTGGCCATCGGTGCGGCGCTGGATAAATCCGGAGCCGTTTCGCTGATAGTCGAGGCGATTGCGCCCGGACTAAGCGCCTTACCGCCCTTCCTGATCATTTGGGCCGTTTACCTGCTGACTTCGGTGCTGACCGAACTGGTGTCAAACAACGCGGTTGCTGTCGTGGTGACGCCGATTGCTATCGGACTGGCGCAGGCGGTGGGGATCGACCCGCGCCCTCTGGTCGTGGCGGTAATGGTGGCAGCCTCTGCCTCGTTTGCCACACCGATCGGGTATCAGACCAACATGATGGTTTACGGTCCGGGCGGCTATCGATTTGTCGATTTCATGAAGGTCGGAATACCGCTGAACCTGACCGTTGGTCTGCTGGCGTCGCTGCTGATCCCGCTGATCTGGCCGCTGTAAGTCAGGCGCGGAATCGCCGATTTGAGGCTGTGGGTCTTGTAAATACTGATCTGGTCACGATCTTTTCACCAACGCGGAAGTGAAAGGATTGGATCATGCCATTTCCAAAACTCGGTCAGGCCATCGTCGCCTGCGCAATTGTGCTGACTGTTCTGGGCACTCAAAGCCATGCCGGAATGGTGACCGGAACCGCTACTTATCGCGAACGGATCGCCGTGCCGCCAGACGCAACGCTGTACGTCGAGCTTCAGGACGTGTCACTCGCTGACGCGCCAGCTGTACCGCTGGCCGCGAAACGCTATGCCGTGACGAGCGTGCCGACGCAGTTTGAGCTGACTTTCGACGATGCTCTGATCAAGGAAGGTCATCGCTATGTGGTGCGCGCTACCATCAATCAAGGGCAGGACCTGCTGTTTACGACTGACACCGCCTATCCGGTTTTGACCGACGGAGCGGGGAATTCCGCTGATCTGATGTTGGTGCAGGCGCAAGGGGGTGCCATGCTAGAAAACACGCAATGGACGGCCGCAGTTCTGAATGGCGCGCCAATTGAGACGGAACGCCGCCCGGAGATTTCGTTTGCCCAAGGCGGCGCTTTCTCCGGCAGCGGAGGGTGTAACCGGTTCAACGGTCAGGCAGAGATTACGGGCGCATCTATTTCATTCCCCGACAACATGGCCGCCACTCTGATGGCTTGCCCTCCGGAGTTGGAAGAGGTTGAGCGGCAGTTCTTTGCAGCGCTGCAGAACGTTACCACCTATGCGATGGAAGGTGATGCACTCGCCTTTTTGGACGCCGCTGGTGAGCCAGTCATTAAATTCGCGCGTACTCAGTAACGTAGGGCCGTCAGGCGACGGCCCTGGATCGTCCAGCATTGCGGCCTGAGAAAATGCAGCCGCCGAGAAATGAGCCTTCGAGCGCGTTATAGCCGTGATAGCCACCGCCGCCGAACCCGGCGACTTCCCCGGCCGCAAACAGGCCGGGGACGACTTGACCATCCGCGCCGATCATCTGGCTGTCCAGATTGGTTTGCAATCCACCCAGAGTCTTGCGTGTCAGTACATGCAGCTTGACCGCGATCAGTGGGCCGTTGGCCGGGTCGAGGAACTTGTGCGGTTTGGCGGTGCGGATCAGTTTGTCGCCGCGATAGTTGCGTGCCGCAAGTATGGCCGCAATCTGCGCGTCTTTGGTGAAGGGATTGTCCACCTGAGAATCTCGCGCCTCGATCTGGGCGCGCAGATGGGTTTCGTCGATCAGGCCTCCGCCCAATTGGTTCATCCCGCTGACCAGCTCAGTCAGGGTGTTGGCGACGATGAAATCCTCGCCGTGCTCCTTGAACGCCTCGACAGGTGCGGTGGCTTTTGATCCGGTCAGGACGCGCTGGAACAGTACTTCGCGCCAGCCGCCATCAGTCATATCCGGGTTCTGTTCCGATCCGGACAGAGCAAATTCCTTTTTGATCACCTTTTGGGTCAACACGAACCAGCTGTATTCATACCCGGTTTTCAGAATTTCCTGCAGTGTGCCCAGCGTGTCGAACCCTGGCATGCAGGGTGGTTTTAAGCGATTGCCGCGCGCGTCGAACCACATTGAACTGGGGCCGGGTAGGATGCGGATGCCGTGAGATGGCCAGATTGGATTCCAATTGCGTACGCCTTCGGTGTAATGCCACATCCGATCACTGTTGATCACATGTCCTCCGGCTTTTTCGCTGATGCCAATCATTCGGCCATCAACGTGGAACGGGACGCCCGCAACCATGTCCTTGGGCGGTTCGCCAAGCCGGTCGCGCGGCCAGTTCTTGCGCACCATCTCGAAGTTACCACCGATCCCGCCTGAGGTGACGATGACCGAGGGGGCATAGACTTCGAACTCGCCCACCTCATCGCGGTTGGTCTTGGCGCCATGAGGGGCAGTGTCATCGGCCAGAATCTCGCCCGAGACCCCCTTGGTGCAGCCGTTCTGCATGATGATATGGCTGACCTGATGCCGGAATTTTAACTCGATAAGCCCGGCGCTGACGTGCTCGCGCACCCGGCGGATGAAGTTCGTCAATACGCCCGGACCGGTGCCCCAAGTAATGTGAAACCGCGGTACCGAGTTGCCATGACCATCCGCATACGACCCGCCGCGCTCGGCCCATCCGACGATAGGGAACCAGCGCAAGCCCATTTCGTACAGCCAGGGACGCATCTCACCAGCGGCGAATTCTACATACGCTTCGGCCCATTTCCGAGGCCAGGCGTCCTCGTCACGATCGAACTGCGCGCTCCCCATCCAGTCGCGCAAGGCGAGCTCGTGGCTGTCTTTGATGCCCATCCGGCGCTGCTCTGGAGTATCGACCATAAACAACCCGCCGAGGCTCCAGAACGCTTGCCCGCCCAGAAAACGCTCGGGCTCCTGATCCAGAACGATCACCTTTTTACCGCGATCCCCAAGCTCGGCTGCAGCTGTCAGACCGGCCAGACCCGCGCCCACGATGATGGCGTCAGCAGTGTTGTTGGTCATGTCTTGTCCTTTCAGCGACTGCGGAGCCAGGCGATATAGGGCAAGGCCACGACATACATCATGATCCCGTAAACGGCCGAGGGCAGGGCCAACGGGCTGAATCCGCTTTCGGTTCCTGTGATCAGTGCCGCCAGCGTGATCCCCAGTGTCGAGTTCTGGATGCCGGTTTCGATTGAGATTGTCTTACTCTCACTCCACGACAGTTTCGCGGCACGTGCGATCCCTAGCCCGATCGCCAGCAGCGCGATGTTCAGGGATACCAGCCCCGCACCCATAATTCCGAGGTTGTCGACAAACAGTTGCCAGTTCCCGGCCAGCGCCGCGATAACGATCAGGACGAATAGGCCGGTCGCCAGTTTGGACAAAGGTGCGTCAATCCGTTCCGCAAATTTGGTTGCGAAATGGCGCAGGCTGACACCGATGGCTACGGGCAGGGTGGTGATCAGAAACATGGCGATGGCCAGCCCGGTAATTGACACTTCGGGCGCGTCTTCACCCATGAAATGATTGATCGACCATGCAGCCAGAACGGGAACCGTTAACATCGACAACAGGCTGATGACCGCGGTCAGGCTGACCGACAGGGCAACATCCGCTTTGGCCAGTTTGGACAGGATATTGCTGGTAACCCCACCAGGGCAAAAGCTGAGCAGCATGAACCCGACCGCGATCTCGGACGGCAAGGCGAACAGTGTGACGGTGATGAAGGCTGCGATGGGCAGCAGGACCACCTGACTCAGCGCACCGATGGCAAACGGGTAGCCGCGGCTGAGCACACGCTTGAAATCAGCAACGTGCAGCCCGACGCCCAGAGACAGCATGATAATGGCCAGCGACAGCGGCAAGCCGACATTAATAAGCAGATCCAAGAACAACTCCTCCCAAAGCCGTTCGGATCAGCCTATGCGAGGGTGGAAGATTCAGGCAACCGCTCCGTTGGGTCACTTGTAGCGTTCGACAAAGCGACGCAGGATTTCGCCCGGTTGGGTGACATCTGCCGCGTGGCAGATATCAATCAGGCGTTGCGCGTCTTCGGGTGGGAAATAGCCGAAGTCTTTGTAGATATTGATACGCTGCTCAAAGTCTTGCGCATTGGCCTCGGGATGGAACTGCGTGGCATAGACGTTCTGACCCCAGCGGATCATCTGGAACGGGCAGGGGTCCGAGGCCAGCAGGTGAACACATCCATCGGGCAGGGCTTGTACGGCTTCTTTGTGGCCGACAAATGCGTCGAACCTCTCGCCCAGTCCTGAAGTAAGCGGGTCGCGCGCGCCCTCTTCAGTCATATGGCAGGTCGAGGGGCCGACGGGTTCTCCGAACTGGTCTTTGCTGACGTCCCCACCCAAATGCGCGGCCAGAATACCAAGCCCATAGCAGCAGCCCATGAAAGGGTGATCCTGCGCAGTGATCTGCGGCATCAGGCCCATGATGGCGGCTTCGACGTGCGCGTCGATCTCGGATTTCGTCGCCGGATCGTCACTGACACAGCCGGGGCCGCCGCCGACGATTACGCCAGCGTAATCTGTCACATCCAGGGCATTTGGCAGGTCCTCGCAATCCAGCCGGATGCGGTGGGTCTGGTCCGGCGACAGGCCGGTTTTGTCCAGGATTGAGGCGTACTCGGCGTCCGACGCTTCGGTCTCGGGGCGCAATTGCAGGATCAGAAATCGTTTCATGCGATGCCCTTACCCGTCAAAGCGGCCAGAAGACAAGGATGGCCGGGACGGAAACCGCAACGATGAGGATTTCCAGCGGCAGTCCCATGCGCCAGTAGTCGCCGAAGCGATAGCCGCCCGGTCCCAGCACCAGCGTGTTGTTCTTGTGCCCGATGGGGGTCAGGAACGCGGCCGAGGCCGCAACGGCGACCGTCATCAGGAACGGATCAGGCGAGACTTCAAGCGTCCGGGCCATCTGGATGCCGACCGGCGCGGCGACGATGGCTGTGGCCGTGTTGTTCAGCACATCCGACAGGGTCATCGTGACGACCATCAGAACCGTCAGAATGGCCCAGGCTGGCAGGCCATCGGTCAGTTGCACCAGAGCGTTCGCGATCAGTTCGGTGCCGCCAGAGGTCTCCAAAGCGCTGCCCAGGGGAATCATTGATCCCAGCAGAACTACGACTGGCCATTCGATGTGATTGTAGATGTCGGCGATCGGCATGATCTTGGTCAGAACATAGGCCACCACGACCAGTCCCAGCGCGATTGGCAGGTAGATTAGCCCGACACTCGCCGCCAGCACAGCAGCAGCGAACAGGCCTATGGCCAGCCATGCCTTGTCATTGGCAGTGACGTTCAGCCCACGCTCGGCCAACGGCAGACACCCTAACCATTCAGTCACATCGGCGCTGCGGTCACGGGGACAGAGCAGCAACAGAATGTCACCCGCCTCGACCTCGGTCTTGCGGACCTGTTCGGTGATGCGGCGACCTTGGCGTGAGATGCCCATCAGCACGGTGCTCTGACGCCAGGCTAAGCCCAATCCTTGCGCGGTGCGCCCGGTTATACGGGCGCTTTCGGGGGCGACGACCTCGATCACTTCAAGTCCGTCGCCTTCAGCGGTCAGCAATTCCTGCCGCCGCGTGTCCGAGAAATCGAGGCTTAGTGCAGCACGAAACTCATCCAGAGCCTCGGGCCGAGCTTCCAGGACTAGCGCATCGCCTTCCTTAATCGTGGCATGGGCGGATCGGCCATAGCGCCGCTTGCCGTCGCGGATCAGGCCGATAATGGCGACGTCTGACTTCTCGGCTGCTTCATAGAGTTCACTGACCCGCTTGCCAATATGCGCAGAGTCCGGCGGGATGGTGAGTTCGGCGATGTATTCGGCCAGCGCTTCGGACGTTTCCTCCTGCGGGCCTCGGTTCGGGATCAAGCGCCAGCCGATCAGCGATACGAAGGCCAGCCCGGCAATCGCAGCCAATCCACCCACGGGGGCAAAGTCGAACATCTTGAAAGGTTCACCCAGCGTTTCCTGCCTAATCGAGGCGATAATGATGTTTGGCGGCGTGCCAATCAGCGTTGCCATGCCGCCCAGAATGGTGGCAAAGCTAAGCGGCATCAGGGTCAGACCCACCGATCGACCCGCTTTGCGCGCGGTCTGGATGTCCACGGGCATCAGCAGGGCCAGTGCGGCGACGTTATTCATAAAGGCAGACAGCACTGCTCCAATCCCGCCCATCAGCGCAATATGCGCGCCCAAGCCACGCGATGCGTCGACCAAGGTGCGCGTGATCAGGAATACGGCGCCAGAACGGACCAACCCGGCCGAGACCACAAGGACCAAGGCAACGATTATAGTTGCTGGATGGCCAAACCCTGCGAAGGCGTTGTCTACCGGCACGACCCCAAGTACCACCCCGATGAGCAGCGCGGAAAAAGCCACGAGATCATAGCGAAAGCGCCCCCACAGCAGCATTCCAAATACGGTGGCAAAAAGGGCAAAAAGAATAATCTGATCTGTCGTCATGCCGCCACCATACCCGCGAGGGGGCGTCTCGCAAGCCGCTCTCTTGATCCTTGGCCCTGCAAACGTCTATATGAGCGCCGAATACGCAATCACTATCACGAGGACGCACCATGGCAGGCCATTCCAAATGGGCCAACATCCAGCACCGCAAGGGACGTCAGGACGCCGCGCGGTCCAAGCTGTTTTCCAAACTTTCGAAAGAGATCACCGTCGCCGCCAAGATGGGCGACCCCGATCCCGACAAGAACCCGCGCCTGCGTCTGGCGGTGAAAGAGGCCAAGTCGAACTCGGTCCCCAAGGACGTGATCGACCGCGCCATCAAGAAGTCGGTTGCGGGCGAAGGCGACGATTACGAAGAAATCCGCTATGAAGGCTACGGCCCCAACGGGGTGGCCGTGATCGTCGAAACGATGACCGACAACCGCAATCGGACAGCCTCGACTGTGCGCTCGACCTTCTCGAAGAACGGCGGCAATCTGGGTGAGACCGGCTCCGTTGGGTTCATGTTCGACCGTAAAGGTGAGGTGATCTACCCGGCGGGCGCTGGCGATGCAGACATGATTTTCGAAGCCGCCATCGAAGCCGGGGCTGAGGATGTCGAAAGCTCGGAAGACGGTCACATCATCTGGTGTGCGGATACCGATCTGAACGACGTGTCGAACGCTCTGGAAAGCGCGCTGGGCGAGTCTGAATCGACCAAGCTGGTCTGGAAACCGACTACAACGACCGAGTTGGGTCTGGAAGATATGCAAAAGCTGATGAAGCTGGTTGATGCGCTGGAAGATGACGATGACGTGCAGCGCGTCACGACCAATTTCGAAGCGACGGATGAGGTTATGGCCCAGCTCTGATCTGCGCCATAATTCAATCGTAGAAAACCCGGCCTCTGGTCGGGTTTTTCTTTTGTGGCCTAAGAGTTCTTGGCCGGTTGGCCAGAACCCGGTAGGCTTGAAATAGAAACACTTTACCTATCGAGCCTAAATTTCACTTGAGCAGATGACGGATAGCCCAGCCAGTGCGCCAAAAAGAAACTTTCCGGTTCTAACCGGTCAGAGCATCCTGTCGCAGGTCGCGTGGACGCTTGGCAGCCCGTCGATCGTGTTGCCGTTTCTGGCGGTTTCACTGGAATTGCCCATGTTCATTGCTGGCGCGTTGGTGTCCATACGGATGCTGGGCAGCATGATCTCGGACGTTTTTCTTGCGCAGCCGATTTCGGCGCGGCAGCAGAAGAAACGCGGAATTGCCCTGACCGAGGTCGGGATTGGTGCCTGCCTCGTTTTGGCGGTGATCGTGGCTGCGACTGGAGTTGTGCCTGCGATTGCCATGGCCTTTGTTGCGGCCTTCTTCATGATCGGTCTGATCGAAGAGATTCAGTCGCTGATGTATACTGATCTGCTGGGCGATCATGTGCAATCCAAATCCCGGATGATTATGCATTACCTTCAACTCGGCGTTGGTGGGCTAGGGGCTATCGGATTGGCGCTGTTGGTGCATGAAATCACCAAGGAGAACCCGCCTTTTTCCCGCCATACCGCCGTGATCGCGGTTTCTGTGGCCTTCTTCGTTTTGTCTGGCCTGTCCATTCTGGCGCTTTCGGAAATTGCGCGCGACACCGAGGCCAAAGACACGCCGCACCCAGCAGGGAAACGGAAGTTTTCAGAGAATTTCACCGATATTGTCGCGATGTTCGACGAGGCTTGGTTTCGCCGATACATGGTCATGCGGCTGCCTTTGGTCGTGGTGTCTCTGTCGGTTCCGTTCTTCGCCTTGATCGCGGCCGAGGCACATCACGCGTCAGCCAAGGGCTTGACGGCCATGATTATCTCTTCAGCGTCGGGCTATCTGGTATCGGCACCTCTGTGGCAATTGGTGAACATGAAATCGCACCGTGCTGTGATGGTGATCGGCAACTTGATGGTTGCCGCGACCGGTGCCGTGCTCGTGACGGTGCATTTTCTTGGGGTTGATCATGCGGTGCATTTGCACGCAATTGCCCTGTTCATCGTAACCGTCGCCGTGACCGGCATCAGTGGCGCGCGGCAGTTATATTTTCTGGACGTTGCGCCAAAAGATCAAAGGGTCAAAGGGGCAGCAGCGGTTAAAAGTATCTGTCGGATCACGGCGGTGATCCTGTCAGCCGTTTTGGCGGGCGTTGCCCACATGCATGAGGTCGCCTGGGCCATTATCTTCATTGTTTTGGTCAGCCTGTTCGCCGCTGTCACCTGCTATCGCGTGGTTTTGCCAAAGTCGCAGAAGGCCGCGGCATCCTGATCCTGCGGGCTAAGCGGGAAGCAGTGCCTTTGTAGCCGTCTTTTTGACCGCGCTGGTCAGTGGTGCGAGCGCTGTGCCCAAAACGCGGCCCACCTGCCATGTGAGGGGCACGTCCAAGGGTGCATCAGGCAGCAGCGGACAAAGCCGACCATCGTCCAAAGCGCTCCGCGCCAACCCGATCGGATTCATGCCCCAACCCATTCCAGCGATGGCGGCCTCTACAAAACCTTGGGGGGACGGCAGAAAATGTGAGGGCGGAGATATCCGCCGGCGGGTTTGTTCGAACATCCATGATTTTTGAAGGCCATCCTTGCGATTGAACGTCAGGCTAGGGGCACGGGCTAGACTGTGTTCGTTCACGCCCTCGGAAAACCACTTGTCAATGAAAGCCGGACTGGCGGTCGCGATATAGCGCAAAGAGCCTAGTGCCGTGGAATCGCACCCCGCGACCAACTGCCCGCCGACAGTGATGGCAGCGCTGACCTCTCCGCGCCGCAGCCATTCTGCCGAATGATCCTGATCGTCGACCACCAAATCGAACAGCAGACCATCGACCTGCGCCATGGCGTCGATGAACCATGTTGCCAGTACATCTGCGGGCACCGCCACACGCACGCGCGCGGGACCGCTTGCCTGATCCAGCGTCAGCTCGCTTGCCAGCTTGGCTTCTAGCAGCCCGATATCCTCGGCGTGTTGGGCAATACGCAGCCCAGCCGGGGTTCCTGTACAGGGCGTGCCGCGATTGATCAGGGCTGCGCCTACACGGTCCTCCAATGCTTTGATCCGCTGCGAAATGGCCGAAGGGGTCACCGCAAGCTCTGCAGCAGCAGCTTCAAAGCTGCCGTGCCGCAGAATCGAAGACAACGCCGACAGGTGATTGGGATCAAGGATCATTAGCTAGGCTTAACTGAAGTCAGTATCTTTAATTTGATAGAGCTCCTCAATGCCTTTAGTCAACGTCTCAGAGCACAGGAGGTTACATGTCCGCACCCCTTATCGCCGGTTTCGCATTGGGCTTCAGCCTGATCCTCGCCATCGGGGCGCAGAACGCATTTGTTTTGCGTCAAGGATTGCGGCGCGAGCATGTGTTTCCCCTGTGCCTGACCTGCGCGGTCTCAGACGCCATTTTGATTGCAGCGGGTGTCGCGGGGTTTGGCGCTCTGGCCGAGGCGGCACCGTGGTTTGAAACGGTCATGCGGTATGGCGGAGCGATCTTTTTGACGTGGTACGGGTTGCGCAGCCTAAACTCAGCTTGGCGCGGAGGGGCTGTGATGGATGTTGGAAAAGGTCAGCGCGCTAGTCTGAGGTCGGTTCTGTTGACCGTGCTGGCCTTCACCTGGCTCAACCCGCATGTCTATCTGGATACGGTTGTGCTTATCGGGTCGATCTCGGCCCAATATGATGACCGAATGGCCTTTGCCATGGGCGCAATGATGTCCAGTTTCGTCTTTTTCTTTTCGCTGGGTTATGGAGCAGGGGTGCTGTCCCCAATTTTTGCCCGACCGCGTGCCTGGCAGGTTTTGGACGTTGTGATCGGAGTGGTCATGCTGGGGATTGCTCTCAAACTTGTTGCGATGTGACGGGTTGCCCCAGATGGGGTTTCGGTGTTCAACAGTTAACATGACAACTCTTGCCGTCACTTACCGTCCATTGGTGGGCATGTTCTGGATGTTTGCCGCCGGGGTGTCTTTTGTTGTCATGACCGCGCTGGTCAAGTCGCTGGGCTCAACGATGGACCCGATTCAGGCGGCTTTCATTAGGTTTGTCTTTGGTTTGGTGTTTCTGCTGCCAGCCCTGAAACTTATCCTAAAAACGCATCTGACACGGCGACACCTGACATTGTTCGGAGTGCGCGGGATTGTGCATGCCGTGGCCGTGATGCTGTGGTTTTTCTCGATGACGCAGATCCCCTTGGCCGAGGTTACAGCGATGAACTACATGACGCCTGTCTACGTGACTTTGGGCGCGGCCTTGTTTCTGGGAGAGAAGCTGGCCTTTCGCCGAATTGCCGCGATCTTTGTTGCGGTGATCGGTGTCATCATCATTCTGCGGCCCGGATTCCGCGAAGTCTCGGTAGGCCACTTGACGATGCTGGGAACATCTCTGGGGCTCGGGGCGTCTTACCTGATCGCCAAGGCGCTTGTGCGAGATCTGCCGCCTTCTGTTGTCGTGGCACATATGTCAATCTGGGTGACTATTGCCCTGATCCCCTTTGCGGTGGTCGTTTGGACTCCGCCCAGCCTTCGCGATCTAGGCGTTCTGTTTCTGGTCGCCAGCTTTGCTACGGCGGCACACTATTTCATGACGATCGCGCTGAAGGCAGCACCAGTGGCGGTCACGCAACCGGTGACCTTCCTGCAATTGATCTGGGCCACGTTGCTGGGTGCGCTGGTCTTTCACGAAAGCGTCGATGTCTGGGTTGTCGCGGGTGGTACGCTGATATTGACCGCCGTTAGTTTTATCGCCTGGCGCGAGGCAGTTTTGAATCGTGGCAACCTGACCACCCCCAGTATCGGAGCCAAGCTTTAGAAACATTCAGCGCGCCAAAATGGTTATTGATTGACGGGTCAATAAAAACCTCGTAGCGTTTTTCCACTCATTGTTGGGAGGGGACAGCTATGCCGAAACTCGGAATGGAGCCAATTCGTCGCGACGCGATCGTTCGCGCGACGATTGCCGAGCTTGGGTCGAAGAAGTCCCTCGATGTGACCGTCAGCCAGATTGCCAAGCGGGCAGGTATGTCCAGTGCGCTGGCGCATCACTATTTTGGCGGCAAAGATCAAATCTTTCTGGCTGCCATGCGGCGCATCCTGTCCGATTTCGGAGCTGAGGCGCGGGGCGAGTTGAAAGCCGCCGCTCCGCAGGAACGGGCGCAGGCCATCATCCGGGCCTGCTTTGCGCCGTCCTGCTTTACGCCCGACGTCATCGCGGCGTGGATGACGTTCTATGTTCTGGCCCAGACCAATGAGGACGCTCTGCGTCTGTGGCAGATTTATCAGGCGCGTATCCGCTCGAACTTGATCGACGCCCTGCGCCCGTTGATCAGCGATCCGGTCGAGGCGGCCGAGAACATGACTGCTCTGATCGACGGTCTTTATATCCGTGCGGCGCTCAGCGCTCCGGAAGAACCGCAACTGGCGGTAAACCACGCAATGCGTGTCCTCAACACTCTGCTCGAGGCTGAAAAATGACAAAACCGAACATTCTGATCCTGATGGTGGATCAGCTCAACGGAACCCTCTTTCCCGATGGTCCCGAAGACTGGCTGCATGCGCCAAACTTGAAGAAGCTGGCCCAGCGGTCGAGCCGGTTTGCCAATGCGTACACGGCATCGCCGCTTTGCGCGCCGGGCCGGGCCAGCTTTATGTCGGGTCAACTACCCTCACGCACCGGGGTCTATGACAACGCGGCTGAATTCAGCAGTGACATTCCTACATACGCGCACCACTTGCGCCGTGCTGGCTACTACACCTGTCTGTCGGGCAAGATGCACTTTGTCGGTCCCGACCAGTTGCATGGGTTCGAGGACCGTTTGACCACCGATATCTACCCGGCCGATTTCGGCTGGACGCCGGATTATCGAAAGCCGGGCGAGCGGATCGAGTGGTGGTACCACAACATGGGTTCGGTGACGGGAGCGGGCGTGGCCGAGATTTCCAATCAGATGGAATATGATGACGAAGTTGCCTACAACGCCAAGGCCAAGCTCTATGATCTGGCGCGTGGCAAGGATGACCGCCCTTGGTGCGTGACCGTCAGCTTCACCCACCCGCATGATCCCTATGTGGCGCGTCGTAAGTACTGGGATCTCTACGAAGATTGCGAGCATCTGCTGCCCGAGGTCTCCGACCTGGGCTACGAGAATCAAGATCCGCATTCCAAGCGCATTTTCGATGCTAATGACTGGCGTAGCTTTGACATCACCGAGGAGGATGTCCGCAAATCCCGCCGGGCATACTTCGCCAATATCTCGTATCTGGATGACAAGATCGGCGAAATTCTGGAAGTACTGGAAAGCACCCGGCAAGAGGCGATCATCATGTTCGTTTCCGATCACGGCGACATGCTGGGAGAACGTGGCCTGTGGTTCAAAATGAACTTCTACGAAGGCTCGGCGCGTGTACCGCTGATGATCTCTGCGCCGGGGATGCCTGCGGGACGGATTGATACACCGGTGTCGACCATTGACGTTACTCCGACACTTGGGGCGCTGGCCGGCGTGGATATGGCCGAGATCGCCCCATGGACAGATGGCGAAGACCTTGTGCCCTTGGCGAATGGGACGGAACGCACCGCTCCGGTCGCCATGGAATACGCTGCCGAGGCGTCTTATGCACCGCTGGTCTCGCTCCGCTATGGCAAGTGGAAATACAACCGCTGTGCGCTGGATCCCGATCAGTTGTTCGACCTTGAGGCCGACCCTCATGAACAGGTTAACCTGGCCGACGACCCCGCCCATGCCGGAACGCTGGAAACGCTGCGAGCGAAATCCGAGGCCCGTTGGGACTTGGATCAGTTCGACGCTGATGTGCGCGCCAGCCAAGCACGCCGCTGGGTGGTTTACGAGGCGTTGCGGCAAGGCGGCTACTACCCGTGGGACTACCAGCCTCTGCAAAAAGCGTCCGAGCGGTACATGCGTAATCACATGGATCTGAATGTCGTAGAGGAAAACGCCCGTTTCCCACGCGGCGAATAACCTCTTCACTCAACGAAAGTACTCCGCCGTAGACTTCTGAAATTGGCGCGGCGGATCAAGGAGTCGTAAAAAATGGAAGCAGATTTCGTCATTGTGGGTGCCGGATCCGCCGGTTGCGCGATGGCTTACCGGCTGAGCGAGGCCGGGGCCTCGGTTCTGGTAATCGAACATGGCGGCACCGATGCCGGCCCGTTCATCCAGATGCCGGCGGCGCTCAGCTATCCGATGAACATGCCGATGTACGATTGGGGCTATAAATCTGAGCCAGAACCGCATCTGAACAACCGCCGTCTGGCCTGCCCCCGTGGCAAGGTGATCGGTGGGTCGTCTTCGATCAACGGGATGGTGTACGTGCGTGGTCATGCGCGCGATTTCGATACATGGGCTGAAAAGGGGGCCGATGGTTGGTCTTACGCGGATGTGCTGCCCTACTACAAACGGATGGAAACATGGCACGATGGTGGCCATGGCGGCGATCCCGAATGGCGCGGCAAGGATGGCCCGCTGCACGTTTCGCGCGGGCCGCGTGAGAACCCGCTGTTCCAGGCATTTGTCGATGCGGGGCAGCAGGCAGGCTATGAGATTACCGGCGACTACAATGGTGAAAAGCAGGAAGGCTTCGGCCCAATGGAGCAGACCGTCTGGAAAGGGCGGCGCTGGTCGGCGGCGAATGCGTATCTGAAGCCTGCGCTGAAGCGAGAGAACTGCGATATCGTACGCGGGCTGGCATCGCGCGTGGTTATGGAAAACGGTCGCGCGACCGGAGTTGAACTTGTGCGCGGTGGGAAAAAGGAAATCATCCGAGCCCGGCGCGAGGTGGTGCTGGCCGCGTCTTCGATCAACTCGCCCAAGCTGCTGATGTTGTCGGGAGTCGGTCCCGCGGCGCATCTGGCCGAGCACGGGATTGAGGTCGTGGCCGACCGTCCCGGCGTGGGCGCGAACCTGCAGGACCATCTAGAGCTATATATCCAGCAGGCCTCGTTGCAGCCGATCACGCTCTATAAGCACTGGAACGTGTTCAGCAAAGGCTTGATCGGGGCACAGTGGCTGTTCACCAAAACCGGTTTGGGGGCGTCAAACCAGTTCGAAAGTGCGGCCTTCATCCGTTCGAACCCGGGTGTCGAATATCCCGACATCCAGTACCACTTCCTACCCATTGCCGTGCGTTACGATGGCCAAGCTGCGGCGGAAGGACATGGGTTCCAAGCGCATGTGGGGCCGATGCGGTCTCCGTCCCGCGGGGCGGTGACGCTGCGCTCGGATAAACCCGAGGACGCACCGGTTATCCGGTTCAACTACATGAGTCACGAAAAGGATTGGGAAGATTTCCGCAAATGTATCCGTCTGACCCGCGAGATTTTCGGGCAGGACGCGTTCAAACCCTATTCGGGTAAGGAAATCCAGCCGGGCGCGGATGTGCAGTCCGATGAGGAACTCAATGGTTTTATCGCCGAACATGCCGAAAGCGCCTATCACCCCTGCGGCACCTGCCGGATGGGTCGGGCTGATGACAAAAACGCGGTTGTGGACCCGGAAGGCCGTGTGATCGGTGTGGACGGGCTACGCGTGGCTGACAGTTCGATTTTCCCGCAGATTACCAACGGCAACCTGAATGCGCCATCGATCATGGTGGGTGAGAAGATGTCGGATCATCTGTTGGGCAAGGACACCTTGCCAAAGGCAAATGATCATCCATGGATTCACCCGGCATGGGCAACGGCTCAGCGATGATTTGATCCGCGTCAAAGCGGGGGGTTTGCATAGCGTATAGACCTGACTCGCAACGACATATTTCAGGAGCGAACAGGAATGTCCCACACCCCGCATGAACTGGCCGAAGAGTTTCCGGACAAAGTCGAACTTATGAGCCAGCTCAAGCAGACGGATGCGCATTTTGCCCGGCTGGCGGATGAGTATCACGAGATCAACCGCGTCGTGCATCGTGCGGAAACCAACATCGAGCCGATGGAAGATCTTGCCGAGGGCGAGATGCGCAAGAAACGCGCTGCGCTTAAGGATGAGATCTGGGCGATTTTGTCGAAAGCATAAACTCCCAGGCGGGGGCGCTGCCCCCGTCACAACAGGCCGCGACGGCTCCGGGGTCTTTTCAGGCCAAATGAAAGTTAGGTGACTTCATAGGGAAGGGTGCCGCGGGTATGGGCGTCGATTGAGAGGCGTCGTTCCAGTGGCGGAACCGAACGTTGGTGGCAGTTTGGGCGCTCGCAAATACGGCAGGAAATGCCGATCGGTTCATAGGCGCTCGCGTTGTTGATATCGAGGTTGTCGGCGTAGACCAATGCCTCGGCATGACGGATTTCGCATCCAAGGGCGATGGCATAGCGGCGCACAGGTGCGCCGTAGGAGCCGCCCGATTTCGACACGTCTCGCGCCAGTGAGATATAGCGGACGCCGTCCGGCGTTTCTGCCAGCTGACGCAGGAAATGACCTGGGGTCTCAAAGGCGCGGTGGACGTTCCACAAGGGGCAGGCGCCGCCGAACCGCGCGAATTGCAGGCGGGTGGCCGAGTGGCGCTTGGTGATGGTGCCAGCCTGATCGACGCGGACAAAAAAGAACGGGATGCCTTTGGCACCGGGGCGCTGCAGCGTCGAAAGGCGGTGCGCGATCTGCTCAATCGATGCGCCGAACCGATTGCTGAGAAGTTCAAGGTCATGGCGATATTCCTGCGCCGCAGTCAGAAATGTGTCGTAGGGCATCAGGGATGCCCCCGCGAAGTAGTTTGCCAGTCCGATCTTGGCGATGGCGCGGGCCTCGTCACTTTGAAATTTGGCGAAATCCAGAGTGGCCTCAAGCAGCTTGTCCTGGCTGATCAAGGCAACTTGCAGAAGTAATTGGAACACTTGCGTTTGTGGTGCAATGCGCGATGAAAGCTGCAAAGTTTTGCTGTCGGCGTCGTATTTCCGTGTTTCAGGGATGTCGACGAATTGAACACGAATTCCCCGTTCACCTAGGCTGTTGATGGCTGCGGCTCGGATGCCACCGGAATCTTCGGCACGGGTCGAGAACCGCTCTGCTGCGCGGTCGACCGCGTCAATGTAGTTGTCACAATAGTGGAAGAAATCGCGCACTTCTTCCCACGGGCTGGCTTGAATTTGCGCGTCCTCACGGCCCAGTGCTTCGTCCAGCGAAGCGAGCCGTTCGTGCGTTTGCCGGTAAGTGCGGTGCAGTGCGATAAAAGCGCGGGCCAGCGCAGGCGCATTTGACGCTGTCAGGCGCAGGTCGGCCAATGGCGGCATGGCGTCGTCAAAGACCGGATCAGCCAATGCTTCGCGCATATCCGAAACCAAACGCTCACTGTCGCCCGTGCTCAACTCGGTCACATCCATGCCGAATTCCTGCGCCAGCGCCAGAACAACCGTGGTCGAGATCGGCCGGTTGTTGTTCTCCATTTGGTTCAGATAGGGCAGCGAGACGCCCAGCTTGGTGGCGAATTCTTTTTGTGTCAGGGTCAGGCGCGTGCGCATTTCGCGCAGTTTTGCACCGGCATAAAGCTTTTGGGTGGCCATGGCGTGCCTTTGCAACTTTTCCGTTGCCGCAAGCTAACTTTGCAAACCCTCCGACGCAAGCCGTGTCAGAGCCCCAGTTTCCTTTCGCGTCGGATGACCGACACGATAGCGCAGATCGCCAGAACGGACGTCGCCAGCATCAGCCACAGCAGCGGCATAGCACCGGTTTCGTGAGTCAGTAGAGCCCCAGCCAGAGCGCTTAGTCCGGCGCCGCCGCCCAACATGATCGCCCCGCTCAGGCCCGAGGCGGTGGCGGCCAGATGGGGGCGTACAGACAGGGCGCCCGAGGTGGCGTTGGGAATTGTCATGCCGTTGCCTATGCCGACAAAGGTCATGAATCCAAAAAAGCTGAGTGCGGTTCCGAAGCCGGCAAGAAAGAGTATGGCTGACAGGGCAACGCCAATCGCGTTCAGCCAGCATCCCCAGAACACCATCCGATTAACGCCGAACTCCACTGAAAACCGGCCGCTGAGGAAGTTGCCGACAAAATACCCGACAGCAGGTGCGCCGAAATAAATGCCGACCTGCGCGGCACTGAGGCCGAACAGTTCCGTGCCGATGAAGGGAGCGCCGCCCAGATATGCAAAGAACGCGCCCGAAGACAGGGCTGAGGACAGCGAATACCCCCAAAACCGCGGCGAGCGAAGCAGTTCCGGGTATTCGCGGAACTGTTGCACCAGTGTTTTGCCGCTTTTGGCGGAGGTCTCGCCAAAGTCGAGGAAGGTCAGTGCTAGTGTCATTGCGCCCAGTACGAAGGGTAGCCAGAAATTTGCCTTCCAGCCAAAGCTCTCTTCAAGTAGGCCGCCGATGGCCGGGCCAATCATGGGGACAACGGCCATGCCCATCGTGACGTAGCCAATCATTGAGGCGGCCTGATCCTGATCATAAAGATCACGTACGGCTGCCCGGCTCAGCACCATGCCTACGACAACGACTGCCTGACACATGCGAAAGGCGAGAAATATTTCGGCGGTGGGAGCATAGATGCACCCCAGTGTGGCGAGTAGGAACAGGGTTAAGCCCCACAGTAGAACCGGCCGACGCCCAGCCTTATCCGCAATCGGGCCAATAAGAATCTGTAGTACGGCGTTGACCAGCAGATACAGCGCGATCGACAACTGCATGACCTTGTAGTCGGTCTGAAAATACACGGCCATGTTGGGTAGGCTGGGCAGGAACAGGTTCATGCTGAGGGCCGCAAGCCCGGACAGCAATACCAACGTAGAAATTGTAGGGGGCGATCGGCGCGCCGGGGATGAACTGAACTGCATAGTTCGCAGGTATAATGGTCGTTTCAGGGAATGCTATCCAAGAACGTATCTCAAAATGAAACTTAGCAAATTTACAGTTTTCCATAAGTTTGTTGCCAATGATTTGCAAATTAGCCGAAAGATGCTTTGGTCTCGGCGCCTCTGCGTATAATGTCGCGTGAAATTTGACAGGGGATTAGCGCCATGAAAGACATCCTGACCGAGCTTGAAGACCGCCGCAATGACGCCCGGCTAGGGGGTGGCCAAAAGCGTATCGACGCGCAGCACGGCCGTGGCAAGTTGACCGCGCGGGAGCGGATCGAGTTGCTGGTAGACGAAGGTAGCTTCGAAGAGTTCGACATGTTCGTCACCCATCGCTGTACCGATTTCGGGATGGATAAACAAAAGACTGCGGGTGATGGCGTGGTTACCGGGTGGGGCACGATCAATGGCCGGATGGTCTATGTGTTTAGTCAGGATTTCACTGTATTCGGTGGCTCGCTGTCGGAAACCCACGCGCAGAAGATCTGCAAGATTATGGATATGGCGATCCAGAACGGTGCGCCAGTGATTGGAATCAACGACTCGGGCGGCGCGCGAATCCAGGAGGGTGTGGCCTCGCTGGCGGGCTATGCCGAGGTGTTCCAGCGCAACATCATGGCCTCGGGCGTGGTGCCGCAGATCAGCGTGATCATGGGCCCCTGTGCCGGTGGCGCGGTATATAGCCCGGCGATGACGGACTTTATCTTTATGGTTAAAGACACGTCCTACATGTTCGTGACCGGTCCTGATGTTGTGAAAACCGTCACCAACGAGGTTGTTACGGCCGAGGAATTGGGCGGAGCCTCGACCCACACCAAGAAGTCCTCGGTTGCTGATGGTGCGTTTGAAAACGATGTTGAGGCGATGGCCGAAGTGCGCCGTCTGGTCGACTTCCTGCCGCTCAACAACCGCGAGAAACCTCCGGTGCGTCCGTTCTTTGACAGCCCGGAGCGGATCGAGACCTCGCTGGACACGCTGATTCCCGACAACCCGAACACGCCTTACGATATGAAGGAGCTCATTACCAAAGTGGCGGATGAGGGCGATTTCTACGAAATTCAAGAAGATTTCGCCAAGAACATCATCACCGGGTTCATTCGACTGGAGGGACAGACCGTTGGAGTCGTAGCCAACCAGCCGATGGTTCTGGCCGGATGTCTGGATATCGACAGCTCCCGCAAGGCGGCGCGTTTCGTGCGGTTCTGTGATTGTTTTGAAATTCCGATCCTGACACTGGTCGACGTGCCAGGCTTCCTGCCGGGAACGTCTCAAGAATATGGTGGTGTGATCAAGCATGGCGCCAAACTGCTGTTTGCGTATGGCGAAGCCACGGTACCAAAAGTCACGGTGATCACCCGTAAGGCCTATGGTGGTGCGTATGACGTGATGGCGTCAAAACACCTGCGCGGGGACTTCAACTATGCCTGGCCTTCCGCCGAAATCGCGGTGATGGGGGCCAAGGGCGCGACCGAGATCATTCACCGCGCCGATCTGGGAGACTCCGAGAAGATTGCGCAGCACACCAAGGATTACGAAGATCGTTTCGCAAATCCGTTTGTGGCCGCGGAACGTGGCTTCATCGACGAGGTGATCATGCCGCAATCCACCCGCCGTCGTGTCTCACGCGCTTTTGCCAGTCTGCGTAACAAGCAACTGAAGAATCCGTGGAAGAAGCACGACAACATCCCGCTGTAAGCGTGATGGGGGAGCTTTTTCTTCTTGGGAAGCGCGCCGAGGGCGGGAGATCGCCGGGTAACTTTCGGTGTGTTTGACTTTGAGGCCAAAACTGTTAGATGACATGCCTTACGAGATATAGACAAGCGCGGGCCGAAAGCCATGCGCGCGCGACTCCGGAGAGAGGAGCCTGCGTCTCGCAGGTCTGGGGTCGCGCCTTTATCTTGGGCTTGTTGGCTTGGTCATCGCCCGTATTTGCTCAACCCGAAAACCTGTTGCCTGTCCCCTCGGGCCAGCCCGTGCATCTGAGCGATGTGCTATTGGACAACAACCCGGGTGAGCTGTGGGTACGCTTCCGCTTTATCGCGCCCAAGATCGGATATACCGCCGGACGGATCGGCTATGATGTGGCCTCGGCGGATATGGAGCATCTGTGTCAGACACTCGCTGTGGCCTATGTCGCGAAACACGAACTGGAGCCGGCTCGAGTGGTGATTTCACTCTCCGACCGGCCCATCGAATTCGGGCGATCATCGCCCGACGCAACACAGTTCTTTGAAGCCTACCGGCTGGAGCAATCCCAATGTATCTGGGAGGGGCTCTGACCATGAAATACTTTCACGACCTCAGAGCATTTCTGGACACCAATGCGGCTTTGGAGGTGCGCGACATGATCCCATTTGCTTCTGGGTGGGAGTTTTCCTCTCGGAACTCAACAATGAATGAGGTGCTGGCATGCTGAAGCACCGTGGATTTCCCGGGCGTTTGCCTGGAACCGATTTTCAATTCACCATTCGCCGGGCCAACCCCAAGGGCGTCACGCCGATTACGCGGCGCGAGCGGTTCCGTGATCGCAAGCCAGCAGATCGGCGTGCGGATGCGGCCTTTATGGAAGCGCTGTGGCAACACTTTGGCGATCAGCCCTTTGAGCGTGGAAACTTGGATGCAGGCCGCCTGAGTTGGCTGTTCGAGCGTGAGGTGCTTCCGGCCGAAGACCCGTTTGACCCAGCCAGCTATGACTCGTTGCTGGTGATTGATCCGGATGCGGCGCGGATGTCCTTCCCCGATATTTTCGATGGGGGGCGCTGACCTGTGATGGCCACTGTCGCACATTTCCATCCGGAGGGAACTTCGGAAAAAACCCTGCCCGAGGTCGGGCAGGGTAGGGATGTGCTGTCAGAAATTCAGCTGGGCAGCAAACTGAACGCGGTTGCCGTCGAACGTGTCGCCGGTGGTCGCGTCGTTTCGTTCGCCATAGATGTATTCGGCGCTCAGCGTCAGGGTTTCAGTCGCCTGATAGAAGGCGTTGACGTGGATCGTCTCGAGTTCGGTGAAGGCCAACGTTCCAGTCGAGGTCGGCAAGTCGTAATCTTCCTTGCCGTAGGAAATGCCGACATTCCACTTCTCACCCAAGTCCTGGCGGAACTCGATTGTGTACCCGTCCACGTCATTGGCCTCACCCCCTACGACCGGGGCACCGAGACCGATCAGGTAGGGGCCAAGCGCTTCGCCAGTTGTGTAGTTGACCTGGAACAGACCACCCGCCCAAGGACGGGCCGAGCCAGAGAGAGTAAGGCCGGTCTGGTCGACCTCGACACCGCCGTCCTCGGCCGTGCCGTACAAAAGGGCGCCGCGGGCGATATAGGTGCCGTCATTGTATTCGGCCGAAGCCGTCACCACCGGATCGCGCGAGTTCGAATCTCCGACGTTCTCCTCGATAGAGACAGCGAAGGACGTATTGGTGCCAAAGCTGTTCGTGTACCGTACCTGCGGAACACGGGCGAAGGCGATACCAACCGGGCCGTTGAACTCGACCGAGGTGGGGTAAGTGTCCAGTGGCTGGAAGTTGGTCCAGTACTGACCGATCAGCCAATTGTCTCCGATGCGGATGTTCGCGTGTCGCAGACGAAGTTCCGCGGTTCCGCCCGAGCCAAACAGGTCCAGTTCCAGCTGGCCTCCGATGTCGCCAAGTGCACTGGGAGTGGTTGTCAACAACCCGATCCGCGATTGGCGGGCCGTGGCGCCGAATGTTCCACTGGTGGCAGTCGAAGGTTCACCAATCACGTTCACGAAAGCTGTGTCGCCCTGGTCGAATTCGAAGTCATAAAAGAAGTCGGCTTTGACGTAGCCATAGACGTCCAGAGTGGTGTTGCCGATCCTGAAATCGCCGGGCGTCGAACCGGGGTCCACGGATTCAAGTGCTTCGATCCGGGCGCGCAACGCGTCCAGCTCGGCCTGGGTCTGGGCATCTTGGGCAAATGCAAGCGTGCTGGTCGCACTCAGCGTCGAGGCAGCAAGCAGAAATGCCTTTTTTCTCTTTATAATCATATGGGTGTTTCCTTGTGTGCGAGTGTGCACGGGCAGGTTTTCACTCAAATGTCAGCGGGGGAAATCACGAGAACGGCAGATGAATTGCCGATTTTCTCAAGCAAATGTGCGCAAAAGTCCGGCGTTTTTCACGGCTGGGTGAACAGATCGGTTAACCATAGATTTGGGAAGAAAAATTTACTGACAGTCACAATGTCGGACCGTGATGTTGCTCACGCAGAAACCTGTGTCGGCCTAGGAAATTGTAACAACAACGTGACGGGCATGTGCGCTGAATCTACCCCGGTGGTTGAGCAACGTTTCGGCACGATCCTGCGCGGGAATTTGCCGGATGGGCGGTTTCCAGCCGGAATATTGGTTGGAAACAATACTGTGTTTGCGACGTCGATTGCACCGTGCAATCTGAACGGGCCGTGCGGCTCTACTTTGCCTGCGCCGCACAAGCACCTACTATTCCGTACCCCTTCCTTCCGCGGGCAGGTTTGTGAAACCCACAAAATCCTGCCCGCGTTTTTCTTTTCGCATAAACAATGCTTGATACGGCATAATTCTGCGCAAAACGTTGGTTTGCAGCGTCTGTTATTGAATAACAGTCACTTATTCCTACATCTGCCTGCCGACGCAATAAGAATCAAATTGGGGCAGAAAACATGCGAATCTCTAAACTCTTCCTGGTCGCGGCGACCTGCGCAGGCCTTACCGCTTGCGGCGATACCTTGGGTGAGCAAGCGCTGCTTGGCGGCGGCGCGGGGGCATTGGGCGCGGCGGTCCTCAGCGCTGATCCGTTTGTCGGGGCAGCGGTCGGGGCTGCGGGCAACGTGCTGTTCTGCAAGACGCAGAGAAACTGCTACTAACGTAAATTCCGGGGCGTTCGCCGTCCCAACCGTCATCGCGCGAAACGCCGTCACTGGGCTTAGGCCCCGTGGCGGCGTTTTGCGTTCCCAGAACATCAAGACAAAGGACGTTCCATGTTCAATAAGATCCTGATCGCAAACCGGGGCGAGATCGCCTGCCGGGTCATCAAGACTGCGCGCAAGATGGGTATCGGCACGGTCGCCATCTACTCGGACGCAGACAGGCAGGCGTTGCATGTGTCGATGGCGGATGAAGCCGTGCATATCGGCCCACCGCCCGCGAACCAGTCCTATATTGTGATCGACAAAGTGATGGACGCGATCCGCCAGAGCGGCGCGCAGGCAGTTCACCCCGGTTATGGCTTCTTGTCCGAAAACGCGAAATTCGCAGAAGCACTTGATGCAGCTGGCGTCGCGTTTGTCGGCCCCCCGGTCGGTGCGATTGAAAGTATGGGTGACAAGATCACCTCTAAGAAAATCGCTCAGGAAGCAGGTGTTTCAACCGTTCCCGGTTACATGGGTCTGATTGAGGATGCCGACGAAGCAGTAAAGATTAGCCAGGAAATAGGCTATCCCGTCATGATCAAGGCCAGTGCCGGTGGCGGTGGCAAGGGGATGCGGATCGCTTGGAATGACGAAGAAGCGCGCGAAGGGTTCCAGTCGTCCAAGAACGAGGCCGCGAATTCTTTCGGCGACGACCGGATTTTCATCGAAAAATTCGTGACCCAACCGCGTCACATCGAAATTCAGGTCCTGTGCGACAGCCACGGCAACGGCATCTATCTGGGTGAGCGCGAATGCTCGATCCAGCGCCGGAACCAGAAAGTTGTGGAAGAGGCACCGTCGCCGTTCCTCGACCCCGAAACGCGCAAGGCGATGGGCGAGCAGGCCGTAGCTCTGGCCAAGGCCGTGGGTTATTCCAGCGCGGGTACTGTGGAATTCATCGTCGACGGTGAAAAGAACTTCTACTTCCTTGAGATGAACACTCGCCTTCAGGTGGAGCACCCGGTCACAGAACTGATCACCGGTGTCGATCTGGTGGAACAGATGATCCGCGTCGCAGCGGGTGAGCAACTGACCATTACACAGGATGATGTGACGCTCACCGGCTGGGCCATCGAGAACCGTCTTTATGCTGAAGACCCGTATCGAGGCTTTCTGCCCTCGATTGGCCGTCTGACCCGTTATCGCCCGCCGCAGGAAACAGCGGCAGGCCCAATGCTGGTCAACGGTAAATGGCAGGGCGACGCGCCCAATGGTGACGCTGCCGTGCGCAACGATACCGGCGTTTATGAGGGCGGCGAGATCAGCATGTATTACGACCCGATGATCGCCAAGCTCTGCACATGGGCTCCGACCCGCGAGGCGGCGATTGAGGCGATGCGTGTGGCGCTGGACAGCTTTGAGGTCGAAGGCATCGGTCACAATCTGCCGTTCCTGTCGGCGGTGATGGATCATCCGAAATTCGTCAGCGGCGACATGACCACCGCCTTCATCGCCGAGGAATACCCCGATGGGTTCGAAGGGGTTGAACTGCCCGAGACCGACCTGCGGCGCATCGCGGCGTCCTGTGCTGCTATGTATCGCGTTGCAGAAATCCGTCGCACACGTGTCTCTGGCCGGATGGACAACCATGAGCGCAAAGTCGGCAAACGTTGGAACGTCGCGCTGCAAGGGCAGGAGTTCGATGTAACGATTGAGGCTGATAAAGAGGGCGCGACTGTACAGTTCGCGGACGGCGAAACCCTCCGTGTCGCTTCTGAATGGACGCCGGGTGACCAATTGGCGGTTTTGGATGTGAACGGCAGCCCGCTGGTTCTGAAGGTTGACAAAATCTCGGGCGGGTTCCGCATTCGTAATCGGGGTGCCGACCTGAAAGTGCATGTGCGTCGCCCGCATCAGGCCAAACTGGCCAAGCTGATGCCCGAGAAGCTGCCGCCCGATACCTCGAAAATGCTGCTTTGCCCGATGCCGGGCCTGATCGTGAAGATCGACGTTGAAGTGGGACAGGAGGTGCAGGAAGGTCAGGCGCTGTGCACGATCGAGGCGATGAAGATGGAAAACATCCTGCGCGCCGAGAAGAAGGGCACCGTTGCCAAGATCAACGCAGGCCCCGGCGACAGTCTCGCCGTGGACGATGTGATCATCGAGTTCGAGTGATCATGACGGCGCTTTTGTTATATCACACAAGGTTTCCGGCGTTCCGCGCCGGGGCCTTTGTGCGTGGCGAAAGCGCTCAGCCGCCCTCGCGTCGTTCACGAATCTCGCGTTCGCGCAGGGGCGTCTTGTCGATCGAGCGGCCGATTTCGCGCACGCTCCACGGGGACGGTTTGCGCAGTTTGACCACGCCGTCCTTGTCAACGAACACCATCTGGAACCCGCGTGGTCGTAGCTGCGAGCGGATTGGGGACCGGGCGGAAGGATCGGTGTCGGTCAGTACAATGACATCACGGTCGCGCATCGCCGCTTCGCCCTCGACCAGCATGTCGATCTGTTGCTGGAACCGAGGGTCGGCGGGCGTGTCGGCAAAGACGACGATGGGCCGGTTGACCCACAAAAACTCGTTGAGGTCGCTGTCACCGACAGGCCGGACAAATTCGTCTCCCACTGGTGCAGTCCCGTCAGCGGCCAAGGCAGCCAGCGGGAATAGTGCCGAAAAAACAAAGGCAAGCGTTCGTGTCATAGGGCCTCCTGTTGAATCGAATATAGCCTCTGTGTCGGGTAATGCGACCATTGGAATGCAGCTGACATTCAAAAAAATGTTCAAATTGGCTGCGCGCGGTCGTTCGCACGTCTGTATGGTGGGCTAGACGCATGGACATCACCATTCATTTCGGGGCTCATCGTTGCGCGACCACCAGTTTTCAGGAGTATTTGCGCCACAATGCAGCAATACTGGCGCGACAAGATATAGCGGTCTGGGGGCGTGAAAAAATACAGGAAACGGGTTTGAACGCGCTCAGGTCCGTGACGCCAGATATCTGTACCGCGCTGCAGCGGGATTTGGACCGACACCAGGACCAGGGCGTCAAACACTTGCTTGTCACCGAAGAGAATTTTTTGGGCATGATGCCCGAGAACTTCAGCAAGGGTGAGCTTTATCCCAATGCCGGAGCACGCGCCCGGCTGGTGTCAGAGGCCTTTGGCGGGCGTGTGACCAAGCTTGTCCTGAATATCCGGGCGCTGAACACCTATTGGACCTCAGTCGCTAGCTATGCGGTTCGCAACAAGAAAAGATTTGGCGGAAACATGCGCTGGCCAAAGGTCGCGCAGCACCCTCGTAGCTGGCGGGACGTGATCACCGATCTAAACGCGGCTTTCCCGCAAGTGCCACTTTTGGTGCTTCCTTTCGAAGAATTCGCCGGTCGGCCTGATTGGCAACTGGCGACTGTGCTTGATGTCCCAGTGCCGTCCGATGCGGTGCAGTTGTGGATCAACAAGGACGGAAACGAAGACATTCAAGGGCCTAACAGTGCTCAGGAAATGAGCCTGATGATGAAGTTTGCAGATGATTTGTCGTGGCTGGAATCGGGGGCAGATGGGCTGGCCCGGCTGTGCCTTCGACAGGAAACAGAGCGTGGTGTCGACACACCCGCTGTAAAGATGGACGAGAGGAATACGCTATGACCGATAAGAAGGAATGGCAGGCGCTGGCTGTAAAAGAGCTGCGTGGTCGACCACTGGAAGATCTGACCAAGGAAACGCTGGAAGGTATCGACGTCAAACCGCTCTATACGCAGGAAGACACCGCTGACCTGCCGCATATGGGCTCTCTGCCCGGGATTGGCCCGTTTACGCGCGGCGTGAAGGCAACGATGTATGCAGGGCGTCCGTGGACGATCCGTCAATACGCGGGATTTTCGACTGCCGAGGAATCAAACGCCTTCTACCGCCGCAATCTGGCTGCCGGTCAGCAGGGTGTCTCGGTTGCTTTCGATCTGGCGACACACCGCGGCTATGACAGTGATCACCCGCGCGTGGTGGGCGACGTTGGTAAGGCCGGTGTGGCCATCGACAGCGTTGAGGATATGAAAATCCTGTTCGACGGCATCCCACTGGACAAGGTCTCGGTCTCGATGACCATGAACGGCGCGGTAGTACCGATTTTGGCAAGCTTCATCGTTGCGGGTGAAGAGCAGGGGCATGACAAATCGTTGCTGGCGGGAACCATTCAGAACGACATTCTGAAAGAGTTCATGGTGCGAAACACTTATATCTACCCGCCTGAACCGTCGATGAAGATCATCTCGGACATCATCGAATACACTTCGAACGAGATGCCCAAGTTCAACTCGATCTCGATCTCGGGCTACCACATGCAAGAGGCCGGGGCGAACCTGGTGCAGGAACTGGCCTATACGCTGGCCGACGGACGTGAATACGTCCGCGCCGCGACTGAGGCCGGGATGGATGTGGACAAGTTTGCGGGCCGTCTGTCGTTCTTCTTTGCCATCGGCATGAACTTCTTCATGGAGATCGCCAAACTGCGCGCCGCCCGTACGCTGTGGCACCGGGTGATGACTGACTTTGGTGCAAAATCCGAGCGTTCCAAAATGCTGCGGACCCACTGCCAAACGTCGGGCGTTTCGTTGCAGGAACAGGACCCCTACAACAACGTGATCCGTACTGCCTATGAGGCGATGAGTGCGGTTCTGGGCGGGACCCAGTCGCTACACACCAACGCTCTGGACGAGGCGATCGCGCTGCCCACCGATTTCTCGGCCCGCATCGCGCGGAACACGCAGCTGGTGTTGCAGGAAGAGACCGGCGTGACCGATGTGGTCGATCCGCTGGCCGGTTCCTATTATGTCGAAAGCCTGACTAACGAGTTGGTTGAAAAGGCTTGGGCGCTGATGGAAGAGGTCGAGGAGATGGGCGGTATGACCAAGGCCGTCGCCTCGGGCATGCCCAAACTCCGGATCGAGGAAAGCGCCGCTCGTCGTCAGGCGATGATCGATCGGGGCGACGAAGTGATCGTCGGCGTCAACAAGTACCGCAAGGAACAGGAAGACCCGATCGACATTCTTGACGTCGACAACGTCGCCGTGCGTGAAGCTCAGGTCGCGCGTCTGGAACGTATCCGAGCAACCCGTGACGAGGCCGCCTGTCAGGCTGCGCTGGACGCCCTGACCACCACCGCCCGCGAGGGTGGCAACCTGCTGGCTGCCGCGGTCGAGGCCGCCCGCGCCCGCGCATCCGTAGGAGAGATCAGCATGGCAATGGAGAAGGAATTCGGTCGCCACCGCGCCGAGGTGAAAACGCTGGCCGGCGTCTACGGTGCAGCATACGAAGGTGACGAAGGCTTTGCCGCCATTCAGAAATCCATCGAGGAATTCGCCGAGGCCGAGGGTCGCCGCCCGCGTCTGCTGGTCGTCAAGATGGGGCAGGATGGTCACGACCGGGGCGCCAAGGTGATTGCCACCGCCTTTGCGGATATCGGATTCGATGTAGACGTTGGCCCGCTGTTTCAGACACCCGCCGAGGCCGCGCAGGATGCGGTGGACAATGATGTTCACGTGGTTGGTATCTCATCACAGGCGGCGGGTCACAAGACGCTGGCTCCGCAACTGGTGGAGGAACTGAAGAAAGCTGGTGCCGAGGATATCATCGTTATCTGCGGTGGCGTGATCCCTCAGCAGGATTACCAGTTCCTTTATGATCATGGCGTCAAAGCGATCTTTGGTCCGGGCACCAATATCCCGGACGCGGCGCAGGATATTTTGCGTCTGATCCGCGAAGCCAAAAGCTGAGGTCTGCCAAGATTTTTCGACAAAAAATCTTGTGATCCCGTATCATTGGCGAAAACATGCGACCAGATCCGTAAGGGTCTGGTCGAATAGTTTGGAGGGCGCACGTGTTACTGGATCATTTGGCCGTTGCTGGCGAAACATTGGAGGAAGCCTCTGCCCACATTGAACAGGCCTTGGGGATGCCGCTGCAAGACGGCGGCAAACACGACGCCTTTGGCACGCACAACCGGCTATTGGGGTTGCGGGATGGGTTGTATCTTGAGGCTATCGCAATCGATCCGCAGGCGCAGAATGTGGAGCGCACGCGGTGGTTCGACCTCGACCGGTTTTCAGGTCAACCTCGTCTGACCAACTGGATTTGCCGAGTTTCAGACATCGAGGCTGCGCTGTCCGTTTTCCCCGGTGGCGTGGGACAGCCGATTGAACTGAGCCGGGGCGCGCTGAGGTGGCAAATGGCAGTTCCTCCCAATGGACGGCTGCCCTTCGACAACCTGTTCCCGGCGCTCATCCAATGGCATGGCGATTTGCACCCGGCACGGATGTTGCGGGGCAGTGGTTGCCGCTTGCAACGCCTAGTAGTCTATCACCCTGACGCTTTGGAGTTGGCGCGGCTGCTGGGCGATCTGGAAATCGTGGTGTTTGATACCGGGCCCGCCGCGCTTCGGGCTGAGTTCGAAACGCCGCATGGACCGCGCGTGCTGGAATGATTGTCCGGCGGGCTGAGTTGGGGGACGCTGCCGCAATCGCGGCCATCACCAACGCGATCATTCGCGATACGCTTGTCACCTTCACAACCGACGAACGCACCGTACAGAGCATCGCCGCGGACATCGAAACCCGTGGCCCTGGTTTTCTCGTGGCGGAAAGTGACGGACAAGTGCAAGGGTTCGCAACCTATGGCCCGTTTCGCACCGGCCCGGGCTATGCCCACTGCCGCGAACACACAATCCAGCTGGCATCCGAAGCACGTGGGCAGGGTACAGGGCGGGCTCTGATGGCAGCGCTCGAAGGTGCCGCACGCGCAGACGGTGTTCACGTGTTGGTGGCCGGGATATCCTCTGCCAATCCAGATGCGATAGCCTTTCATGCCGCGCTTGGGTTTGTGCAAGTCGGGCACATGCCCGAGGTCGGTTTCAAATGGGGCAAAAGGCTGGATCTTGTGCTGATGCAGAAAATTCTTTCTTCGGAGTGATCTGTCGCACCTGACAGTTGCGATTTGGGGCGTTAGGGTGCCCACATGTCGATCTGGACCCGTATATCCGATGCGCTGAGCGCACTTGCCCAAGGCGAAAGCCTGACGGCTGTTTTTGAGAAACTGCGTACGCCGCCAGAACGCTCGGTTGCGTTTGCGATTGCCGTAATCGCGCTGGGCGCGAAGATGGCCAAGGCCGACGGGCAAGTGACACGGGATGAGGTCACGGCCTTCCGCGACGTATTCCAAATCGCTCGTGAGGACGAGGCCGGGGCGGCCCGCGTGTTCGACATGGCCCGGACGGATGTGGCCGGCTATCAGGACTATGCACGCAAGATCGCCCGAATGTTTGCCGACGACAGCACTACCCTCTGCGATTTGATGGAGGGGCTGTTTCACATTGCAATGGCTGACGGGTTCTATCACCCCAACGAAAACGAGTTTCTGGAAGAAGTCAGTCGGATTTTCGGCCAGTCCGAAGCGCAGTTTATGGCCCTACGCGAACGCTTTGTTCCGGATGCGCCCAAAGATCCGTACACGGTGCTGGGCGTGCCGCATGACATGCCTCTGCCCGATATCCGCAAGGTCTGGCGGCGGCTGGTGCGTGAAACGCACCCCGATGCAATGATGGCGCGCGGCGTGCCCGAGGAAGCCATTCGTCTGGCCGAGAAAAAGATGATCGACATCAACCGCGCATGGGATGAGATCAACGGCGCGCGAGCCTGATGGGATGCGGTTGGCGACTTACAACATTGAATGGTTCGCCAATCTTTTCGACCGCAACGACAATTTGGTCGTCGACGACAGCTGGTCGGGTCGCCACAACGTCACCAAAGCGCAGCAGGTTGAGGCCATCGCCAAAGTGCTAACAGCGGTCGACGCCGATGCAATCCTGATCGTCGAGGCCCCAAATACCGGTAAATCACAGGACTCCATCCGCGCGTTGCAGAACTTTGCCGAGGCGTTCGATCTGCGCACAACGCACGCGGTGATGGGATTCCCTAACGATACCCATCAGGAACTGGCCCTGCTCTACGATCCCGATGCGCTGACAGCACGGCACGATCCGGTCGCGGGTGACAGATCGGCCCCGCGGTTCGACGATGCGTTTCACATTGATCTCGATATCGATGCCACCGAAGATCATGTGCGCTTTTCCAAGCCTCCGATGGAACTGGCCGTGCAGACCCGAACCGGAGCGCGGTTCCGTCTGATCGGCGCGCATCTGAAGTCCAAGGCGCCACACGGAGCTGGCTCTCGGGACGAAGCGATCCGCATATCAATTGCGAACCGCCGTAAGCAGCTGGCGCAGGCGGTGTGGTTGTCTCGACGGGCTGCCGAGCATATGGCTGCCGGAGAACAAGTCATCCTTTTGGGCGATCTGAATGACGGGCCGGGGCTGGATGAGTTCGAAAATCTGTTTGGTCGATCCTCGGTTGAGATTCTGCTGCAGGCCGGATTGTTCGACCCGCATGGTGCCGGCTCTGACACGAACCCGTCAACGGCCCGATTTGCCCGCGAGGGTGGGCAATATCTTGAGGCCTTGCTGGATTACATCATGATCAGCGAAAACCTGTGCGCCCGGCGTCCTGTCTGGCGTATCTGGCACCCGTTCAAAGATGCCGGGTGCCGGGATTCGGCGGACCTGCATCAGGCCTTGTTGACCGCATCTGACCATTTTCCCGTCACACTGGATATAGATCTGTGACCTTTCATCAACGCGCAGCTCGGCCTATATTTCCTGTTATGAAACATTTCATTCCGATCTGTGCGTTATCGGTTGCGTTGGCGCTGCCAGCCTATGCCGAAGAAGACACCGGTAAATCTCTGATGGAGCAGGGGACCGAGCTGTTCTTTGAGGGGCTACGGCAGGAAATGGAACCCGCGCTAGAGGATCTGCAGGGATTGGTCAGCCAGTTTGGCCCAGCAATGCAGTCCTTCTTTGAGGAGATGGGGCCAGCCCTTGCAGAACTGGCGGGTGAGATCGAGGATTGGAGCGCCTATGAAGCGCCCGAGATGCTGCCCAATGGTGACATCATCATCCGCAAGAAACCACCGCAGGATCAGCCGGAGACGCCTGAACAAACGGATGACGATGACGGCGCGACGGAAATTTGACGTTTAACCCCTTACGATCACACGGATTTCAGAATTCAGCGCGTTTGCCAGAGAGTTCAGACGGGCCTCCGCAACTTCGTTAAACAGTGGACGACCAGCTTCTGGCAGCAGCAGCTCAAGCTCGCGCTTTTTGGGGTAGAACCGCAGGGTGCCCATAGTCGCATCGTTTTGCATCCAGAGCATGGCGCCGAACCGCATGGCTTTACCCAGGATCTCAGCTTGTTTCTGATCTTTTTCGTCCAGTAGCTCGTACAAGGGCGCAAACCGGTTGCCTTCGCGTTTGTTGCGGTATCGGTGTTGCAGTGCGAGGCCGATGAAGACTCGCTCGGAGTGTTTCAAACCGCCTAAATTGGCGCGGGTGACATAGTCGAAACAGACTTCGGCGCGGTAATCAGGATGAGCGCGCCAACTGACGTCGTGTAGCAGGCAGGCTGCTTTGACGAGGCGCACACGTGTCTCTGGGGCCGATTTGAATAGCGGCATGACAAAGTCGTACAAATGCTTGCCAAAGCCAGGCAGACGGGCATCTTTCGCCTCGGAAAACCGGCTGGCCTCGATCAGGGGATCGCAGTCGCGCAGGTTTTGCGGCATTTGTTCGTAGAGCAAGCCTTCACGGATGCCATAGCTTGAGATGGCGATATCCTTGGGTTTGAAGGTTCGGATCAGCCGCGCAAGAACATCCATGGCATAGGGGATCAGCGACATGCGAGAGCTGGAAACACCAGCCAGGCTGCGCAGTTTGTCCGGATCACCCTTTTCAATAAACTTGATGGTTTGGTGAACCTGTTTTCTAGTCATGCGGTATTCATGCAGCACGTTCAGGGGGTAGCCCCGGCGCAGCATGTCCAAACGGGCAAAGGCCCGCCAGCTACCGCCCACAAGGAACAGACGGTCGCGCTGCGGTCCCATCTGGGCGCGCAGATCTTCCATCGTAGCTTTGATATGTTTCTTGCGGGCACGCCGCCCGCCTTTGATATCGCGCAGTTTCAACGGACCTAGCGGGGATGTCAGGCAGCGCCCGACCTCTCCGTCGCCGATCTCGGCGAGTTCCATGGACGAGCCGCCGATGTCGCAGATCAGTCCATATGCTCCGGGCCAGCCCAGCAAAACGCCCTGCGCGGACAGGCGGGCCTCTTCCCCACCGTCGATGACTTCAACAGTCAGACCGGTTTCGGAATGGACCTCTTCACAAAAATCCGGACCATCCTCAGCTTCGCGTACGGCAGCAGTGGCAACAACATGTAATCCCGGCAGGCCAAGGTCGTCAGACAAGCGCTGGAAACGGCGCAGCGCAGCCAGCGCACGTTCGCGCCCGCGCGGGTTGAGGCGTCCGGTTTCCGAAAGCCCTGCACCCAATTCGCACATGACCTTTTCATTGTAGAAATAGGCGGGGGACCGCGCTGCGCCGTCAAAGATCACCATCCGGACCGAGTTTGATCCGACGTCGACCACACCCACCCGCGAGAGGGCGCGGGCCTCTGGGTTGTCGAACAACGGTTTTCCGAAAGGCCCCCAGTCCGGGATGTTGGGTTCGGCAGTCTGATCCATATCTCTTCCTGGTATTCCGGTGCCAGAATGCGAAATCGTCGGGTGTCGGTCAATTGTCGGATTCATCATCCGCTGTGTCCGTGTTCAGCACCCGAATGGCCAGCGCGCGGGTGATTTCGCGCTTTTCCGATAAGGCGAGATGGTCCAGCCGCGCCACCACGTCGGCCGCGGTTTCAAAACGTCGGTCCATATGTTTGACCAGATAGGCAATCACGTCCGGGCCGGGGTTCAATTGGCGGTCAACGAACAGCTTGGCCAGAACGGCCCCCAACAAAGCGTCATCGGGCGGATCAAGGGCCACGTGGTGCGCGCCTTCGATACGGCTTTGCAGATCGGGTAGCGGCAATTCCCACAGCTTCGGTGCCAACCTCCCGGTCATCAACAGCGCATGACCTTCCGCCAACACGAGATTGTGCAGATGGAACAAGGTCTTCTGCTGATCGAGGTCTCCCGCGACCATGGGGACGTCTTCGATCGCAATCGGTGTGCGGGCCAGATTGGGTACGTCTTCATACTGGACGTCTCTGGCTTGGATGATCCGGCCACCGGTTTCGGCTGCCCAAACATGGGCCAAGTGCGTCTTGCCCGCCCCGGCAGGGCCGCTGAGCACCAGTTTGTTACCGGGCCATGAATTGGCCGAGATCATCGCAACGGCCAATGCGTTGGCTGGGGAGACAAAAAAATCCTCGCGACCCAACGCAGTTTTGGCCGGGAGATCAAAGCTCAGCTGTTGGGCCATTTATTCGTCTTCCTGTTTCAGCCCGTCTAAGCCGGTGTACAAACGGCTGTCCAGATAAATTGAGGTGAGGAACCGAGCCACCACTCCCAGCGCGGCGGCAACGGGCACTGCGACCAGCATGCCCACAAAGCCGAACAATGCGCCAAAGACCGACAGGGCCAGCAGCAGCCAGACAGGGTGCAGGCCGACTGAGTGGCCGACCAGTTTGGGGGTCAGGAAATTGCCTTCGGTGACCTGACCCAGCGCAAAGATGCCCGCAACCAGCGCAATGTGAACCCAATCTCCCCAGAACTGAAAAAGGGCGAGGCCAATGGCCAGTGTGCCACCGATCAGTGCACCGAGATAGGGGATGAAAGTGACCAGCCCGGCAATGAAGCCTACGATCAGGCCGAACTGCAAGCCAACAATCATCAGCGCCACGGCATAGTAGGTGCCGAGGATCAGACACACAGTCCCCATACCGCGAACGAACGAGGCAAGAACGTCATCAATCTCGCTCGCAAGACGCTTGATCGTGGGCGCGTGATCGCGTGGTAACAGCTCTCCGATGCGGGCGATCATCCGGTCCCAATCCAGCAGCAGGTACACAGCCACAACGGGCACGATCACCATCAGCACCACGACGTTGATGGCTGAGCCCAGAGAAGCGGCAACCGATTGCAGCACGTCTCCGGTCTTGGATTGAAGTGTTTCACCGAGCGAAACGAGGAACTGGTGCGAGTTGGATTCACGGTCCAGAAGGGACGGGAACTGTTGTTCGATGAAGCCTCGCAGTTGCTTGACAAGGCTCGGCATGAACTCAACCAGATCGATCAACTGAGTGATCAGCGCTGGTACGACCATCAGGATCGCCAGTACAAAACCCAGCACACCGACAACGGTAATGATCGCCGTGGCGGCCATTCGCGACAGCCCCATATTTTCCAGCCGGTCCGCAATCGGGTCAAGGAAATAGGCAATGGCTCCACCGATCACGAAGGGTAGCAGAACATCGCCAAGGGCCCACAGAAGCAGCACAAAGACCGCAGCAGCAATCCCCCAGTACCTGAGCTGATCCTTCACCGGCAAAGCCATGGCTGTCCTCTTGTTTTCGGCTCTTGCTGATGTTCTTGGCGTATGCGGCCCGGCGATGCAAGCGCTTCATGCCTCGGACGAATTCCCGCCGCTAGTCGCTGAGCGTGCCCAGTTCAGGGGTGCTGTTATCGGCCGCCTCGTCCGGCCAGTTTGTGCGCCAGATCTCAGCCGACCAGTGTCCGCAATGTACGGACGGGCGGTCAAAGCCGGGCAGAGGCGGCAAGAGGGGTTCGACCACCACATCGTGGCGTGGGACTGCAAAATAAGGAAAGGAATAACGTTCCTTGCCCGAGCGGTTGACCACCCGATGTGGCGTGGATTTCAACCTCCCGCCGGACCAAAGCTCCAGCATGTCGCCAATATTGACGATAAAGCCGCCCGGCGGGCAATCAGGGGTGATCCAGCCTCCATCGCGGGTTTGCACCTCAAGCCCGCCAACAGGGTCCGGTGAGATGATGGTCAACGCGTCGGTGTCCTTGTGCGGGTGGATGCCGTAGCCGCCCTCATCCGGCGCCTGAGGGGGATAGTGCAACAGGGTCATATTGGTCATCGGGTCGCGGAAGGCGTCGCGCAACTGGCGGGTCGCTAACCCGAGGCCGATTTCAAGTGCGCCAAATAGCATGTCGGCAACGCGATCCAATTGGGACCAATAGTGAAGAATGGCATCGCGTGCGTCCGGCACCTGTGGTGGCCAGACATTCGGGCCGTAAAGTGCGCAATCGCTGCGGATAGAAGCGTCTTCAGCCACATCGTAATGCAGCTTGTAGCCTTCGTATTTATCCGCGTTGCCTGATCCGTCATTAGGCGTGAAGAACCCCATGGGAATGAACCCGCGATAGTTCTCGCGGGTTATCGCCTGTTGCCACTTAACGTCTTCCTCAATGCTGAAGATCGCCTGAACGCAAGATCGCATTTCCTGAACGGTTTCGGTCGAAATGCCCGTTCCAGTGATCGACAGAAACCCGATTTCGGTGCAGGCATTCATCACCTTCTGAACAGTCTGATCATAGTCCACATGCGCCGTATCGTGCAGCGGAGTGATGTCGATGGTGGGTATACGTTGCATCAGTGAATCCTAACGCCTTGACGGTCGAGTTCGGCATGGACTGCGGCCAGGTTCAGCTCATCCAACTCCTGATTGCTTTTCAGAGATAGCGCCGCCGCTATCCCGGCACCCTGACCCATGACCGCGCAGCAGGCCATGTTTCGCGTCGCGGCATGGGCCACCTTGTCCGCTCCATGCGAGCGACCTGCGACCAGCAAGCCCTTGATCCCCTTCGGCAGCATCGAGCGATAGGGCACCTGCATATACCGCCCGGTGGTCGGCAGGATCAGTATGCCATAGCCGTCGATGAACTCGGGGTAGATGCCGATCGTATCCTCGAACCGCCCCTGATGGCGGGCGTCGTTCTCGGTCATGTTGTAGATCGCGTTGATCTTGCGGGTGTCGCGGATGCCGATGGTCATGCCAAAGTTTCGCAGCCGGGCGTTTTCACAGCCGGGCATGAACCGACGCAGCGCTTCGATCGCCAGCATGGTCTGGCGTCGGCCCTCGATTTCTCCCCGTGTCAGGCTGTCGGGATCAGTACCGTCGATCTCGGCGAGGTGGATGAGGTTCATATAGGTCAGCTCACCAGTATCATGCATAGCGCCCCAAGTGCCTGCGATGGTGTTCAGATGCGGCGGGATCAGACCCTCTTCGATGGCTTGTGCGAAGGGTTTCTTGACGAAGGGCGAGAACATGTCGTCCTCTTTCCCCGAGGTTTCGATGTTCCACTCACCGCCGCCACCCCAGTCTTTGTAGGTCTGTGGGTCGGCCTTCACGCCCTCCATAAACGCACGCTTATCGACACCAGCCAGATGGAACATGACTGAGGCCGCCATCATTTCTTCCCGCGGAGTTTTGTGCGTTGGAGCCCCCGCTCGATGGGCCACGTCGGCGTCGCCAGTTGCGTCGATCACCACCTTGGCCAGGATCGCTTCGCGCCCGGCCTTGGATTCGGTGATGATGCCAGTGATCCGGTCGCCTTCAAGGATCGGGGCAACGAACTGTCGGTGCAGCATCGGGTGAACACCCGCCTCTTCGACCAGTTTGTCGGCCACCAATTTGAACCCTTCGCTGTCCAACTCATAGCTCAGCGACTGGCTTTCGGGCACGGCTGCGCCCATCTCTTTGGCGCGGGTTTCGAACTCCATTCCGATGCCGCCGGCCTCAACTGTCTGTTCGTGGCGATACCAGGCGAACCCTTCGACGCCCACGGCGGTGATGTTGCCACCCATGCATCCGAAGCGGTCGACCAGAGACACCTCGGCCCCGGCACGCGCTGCCGCCAGCGCAGCGGACAGCCCGGCGGGACCGGAGCCAACGACCAGAACGTCGGTTTGGTGAACAACAGGGATCTGACGGGCGGGTTCCTGAATGGTCTCCATCGGCGCCTCTTGGAATTTACATTCCTGTCACAATTGAAAACCCTGACTGGCGGGTCAATCAAAAAACCGACTGACCTGAGGTCGCAAAATCGCCAATGGCCGATTGCCCCCGGCGGGGCTTTGGAATAAGGACCCTTGAAGTCCAAATTCACCTTTAAAGGTTCACCAATGCGCCTCAGCCGTTACTTTCTGCCCGTTCTCAAGGAAAACCCCTCCGAGGCTCAGATTGTCAGCCACCGGCTGATGCTGCGCGCGGGGATGATCAAGCAGGCGTCTGCCGGGATTTATTCATGGCTGCCGCTGGGCTTCAAAGTCCTGCGCAAGCTGGAAAACATCGTGCATGAGGAGCAGGCCAAGGCAGGTCATATCGCGATCCAGATGCCAATCCTGCAATCGGCGGACCTGTGGCGCGAGTCCGGTCGTTATGACGATTACGGTCAGGAAATGCTGCGGATGCAGGACCGTCACGGTCGAGACATGCTGTATACGCCCACAGCCGAGGAGTTGGTGACCGACATCTTCCGCGGCCATGTCAGCAGCTACAAAGACCTGCCGCTGACGCTCTACCAAATCCAGTGGAAATTCCGTGACGAAATCCGCCCGCGTTTTGGTGTGATGCGGGGGCGCGAGTTCTACATGAAGGACGGCTACAACTTCGACCTGACCAAAGAGGACGCGCTGCACGCGTACAATCGCCATCTGGTCAGCTATCTGCGCACCTACGAGCGCATGGGCCTGCAAGCCATCCCGATGCGCGCCGATTCCGGCCCCATCGGTGGTGATGACACACACGAATTCCTGGTGTTGGCAGATACCGGTGAGTCAGAGGTGTTTTACGACAGCGCCGTCACTGACCTGACCTTCGGTGACCGTCAGATTGATTATGACAATCGCGAACAGTGCCAGGCCATTCTGGAAGAGTTCACCTCGAAATATGCCCGCACGGACGAAACACACGATGAGGCTCTGTTCAACCAGGTCCCCGAAGAGCGCCGCCGCGTGGCCCGTGGGATCGAGGTTGGTCAGATTTTCTACTTCGGCACCAAGTATTCCGAGGCGATGGGCGCGACCGTGCAAGGCCCCGATGGCAAACCAACACCGGTCCATATGGGCAGCCACGGCATCGGTGTCAGCCGCCTGATCGGCGCGATCATCGAGGCCAGCCATGACGACAAAGGCATCATCTGGCCAGAGGGTGTGACGCCGTTCCATTGCGGTATCGTCAACCTCAAGCAAGGCGACGACGAAGCGGATGTTGCCTGTGAGAAGCTCTACGGCGCGCTGACAGCGCTGGGGCTGGAGCCGCTGTATGACGACCGTAACGAACGGGCAGGGGGTAAGTTCGCTACCATGGACCTGATCGGTTTGCCGTGGCGCATCACCGTTGGTCCGCGCGGTCTGAAAAATGGTGTGGTTGAACTGACCTGCCGCCGCACTGGCGAAAGCGAAGAACTGAGCCCCGAGGCCGCAGTCACGAAAGTCGCCGAAATCTATGAGCGCACCGTCTGAGCAAGGCGGATTTCCGCAGACCTCGGTCGTCACGGTAACCGGAAACTGATTGAAGTAGGGGCGTGGAGAGCAAGTCTTAGCGGCCCTCGACAGAGATCAGATTCAGAGGTTTCGTGACGTCGAGCACGTTGTCTGCACCGGCCAGTCCGACCACGGTTCTCAGGAATTTCATAAGGACGGAATGAACCAAGCGGTTGAGCGCTGTGCCAGCGAGTATTTTCTGTTTCTCAACTCGAATGTCTTGGTTGCAGACGCCGATAGACAACTGAACGTCAAAAAGATTACCGAGCCCAACAAGTTCGACTTTGTATTAGGCGAGACTGTCTTTTTAGATGAAGAAAGTAACCGCGGTCACCTCCGCCGACAGACAAAGACTTTGCAACGCAAGGTCCAGTTCAGGGAGAGCTATCAGGTCCTTTGCGATTCTGGTCGTTCCGCAAGAATGTCGCCATCCGCACTGTTGCCTCGTGCCACTACAATCGGACGTCCTAGGCGTCTGACCAGATCCCTGAGTTCGAAGCCCAGAAAACGTATCCCACAGACCCTTTCGTCGGTTGCGCGATCCGTGATGCACAACCGCCCCTGACGGAAAACCAGTCGGTATCCTTTGTCTTTTAGGATGTCGGCCAAACTGGCCCAGCTTGCTGCTTTGTCGAAGACGGGGCGGATTGTTGCACGCAAAAGCGCTGCGGTCTCACAATCCAGATCTGTTGATGCGTTTCGGACCAAAATCGGGTCCAGTATTTCTGTACTACTCTTTACAAACATGAGCGTCTCCCGCTCTAAAAATTGTATCCCCCTTAATGATAGGGTGACAATGTTACCAAAAATAAGTAAGGGGCGAAATATAATTACTTATATACTGTTGCATTTCGAGTTCAGTCACTCACGCAATAACCTTATTGGCAACATATCTGAAACAATCTGGATTTGTCTGTGAAGGGCGTCACAACCAATAGTGTATCCCGAAATTTCTCCATCTCCCTGTGCCAGAGCATTCGTCCGACTTGGTGAGTGATTCGAGTGTTGCTCACAGCGTTGCTTGTCAGAATGAGCAGCTCGCATAACCTGCTTGACCATCCGGCGAAATGCCGAAAGGGTCGCCTCAAACCAAAAAAGCCCGGAGCAGATATGGCCAAGACGCCCCCGCCCTTTGCCCCCTTCGAATGGAAGATCGCCTGGCGATACCTGCGCGCACGCCGGGCTGAGGGCGGCGTCAGCGTTATGACCTGGATCTCACTGATCGGGATCACACTGGCCGTGTTTGCCTTGATCGCGACGCTGGCGGTGCGGTCTGGCTTTCGGTCAGAATTCGTGGGTACAATTCTTGGAGCCAACGCGCATGTTACCGTCTATTCGGCCGGCAATTTCGATGCGCAGGGGCAATTGGATCGCACTATCGAGGATTACGACAGCGTCGCCGACCGCATAGCGCAGGTACCGGGCGTGCAGCGCGCTGCGCCCTTGATCAAAGGACAAGTGCTGATCACCAATCGAGAGCGCAGTAGCGGGGTCGAAGTATTCGGTATCCGGCCCGACGATCTGAAGGACTTGCCGGGGGTTGCTGAAAGCGAGCAAGCAATCGGTGACCTGTCGCTGTTCCAAAATGGAGAGGACGTGATCGCCATAGGCTCGGGCGTGGCGCGTAGTATCGGGGCAACGGTCGGAGATACGGTTAAGCTGACATCGCCTAACGGGGTGAAGACGGCCTTTGGCACCTCACCGCGGGTGAATGCGTATCGGGTGGTCTATGTGTTCTCGGCCGGGCGCTATGATATCGACCGCACGCGCGTCTACATGCCGTTCAATCAGGCGCAGAGCTTTTTCAACCGCGAGGGTGTGGCCGATGAGATCGAAGTGATGGTTGATCGCCCCGAGGAACTTACACCGATCCTGATCCCCATCCTTGAGGCCGCGGGAGAGCGCAGCCAGATCTGGACGTGGCAGGACGCCTCGGGCGGATTCCTGCGTGCGCTGGAAGTCGAGGACAACGTGATGTTCATCATCCTGTCGATCCTCGTGCTGATTGCGGCGATGAATATCGTTTCGGGTCTGATCATGCTGGTGAAGAACAAGGGGCGCGATATTGGTATCCTGCGGACCATCGGCCTCAGTGAAGGCTCGGTCCTGCGCGTGTTCTTCATTTGTGGCGCATTCACAGGGATCATCGGCACCGTGATGGGTGTGGTTCTGGGCTGTCTGTTCGCAATCTATATCGACCCGATCTTCTCGTTCGTGAATTACGTCATGGGAGGCGGCGTCTGGGACCCGTCCATTCGCGGCATCTATGCGCTGCCCGCTGAGTTGCACCTGTCGGACGTGCTCAAGGCGATTGGGCTGTCGTTGGGTCTATCCTTCTTTGTCACATATTTCCCCGCCCGCCGCGCGGCGCGGCTGAACCCGGTTGAGGCGCTGCGCTATGAATGATGTGACGATGCGGTTGAACGGTCTTACCAAGACCTATCTGAAGGGTACGCCGGGCGAGGTACAGGTGCTGCGCGGCGCCGATCTGGAACTGCGCGCGGGCGAGGCGGTGGCGCTGGTTGCGCCCTCCGGCGCGGGTAAGTCGACCCTTTTGCACATTGCTGGTCTGCTAGACACACCCGATGATGGCTCGGTCGAGATTGCGGGACAAAACGCAACTGGTAAGGGGGATCGTACCCGTACCGCTCTGCGGCGGCGAGATGTGGGGTTTGTGTATCAGTTTCACCATTTGCTGCCGGAATTTACAGCGCTGGAAAACATCACTCTGCCGCAACTGGCTAATGGCGTTTCCGAGAAGGCTGCGCAAGACAGAGCCATGTCATTGCTGGACCGCGTCGGCGTTGCGCCGCGCGCGGATCACCGCCCCGCCGCTCTGTCGGGAGGTGAGCAACAGCGTGTCGCCTTCTGCCGGGCACTGGCTAACAAACCGCGCGTGTTGCTGGCGGATGAGCCGACGGGGAACCTTGACCCCGAAACTTCGGATCAGGTGTTTGACGCACTGATGGCGCTGGTTCGGGACGAGGGGCTCTCGGCGCTGATCGCCACGCACAACATGGATCTGGCGGCACGGATGGATCGAAAGCTGCGGTTGGAGGGCGGTGCGCTCAAGCCAGTTGAGTGATGGCTACGCCTGCGGCCATCACGGCGATTCCTCCAGCGCGCACCCATGTCAGCGGCGTGACCTGCGCGCCGAACAGGCCGAAATGGTCAATGGCTGCCGTACTGATCAACTGACCCAGCAGCACAAAGAACACCGCATTGCCGACGCCGAAATGAGGCGCGACATGGGTGATCGACAGCACGTAAAAGGCAATCAGGACACCCGCAAGTAACAGGTGTTTGGGGGCCTGCGCGACTTTGGACAGAGCGCTCATTCCAGGAAACAGGATCATCACCAGCGCGGAAGCTCCGAACGCGATGGCGAAAAGCACGACGGCGGCGGCGGTCGGTGAACCGATAAGTCTGCCGAGGGCTGCGTTCAGCGCGGCAAGGATCGGCACACCTATCCCGGCTGCCAGCATGATGGCTGCGTATTGTGTCATCGCCTGTATCCTCCCGCTTCGTTGATCTGGATCATTGCGCCAAGCCGACCGTCGGGCAAGCTGCAAATGTCAATCTTGACAGGAGGATGCGATGATCAGACCACTACTTGGCGTAGTTTCAATCGGGGTGCTCATGGCGGCCTCACAAGCCGCAACGCAAGACGTGGATACCGGGGCCGAATTGTATCAGCACTACTGTGCCACCTGTCACGGGCTCGAGGCGACCGGGCATGGTCCGATGGCGGGTGTGCTGGTCATTCAACCGGTTGACCTGACCAAGCTGGCAGATGAGAACGGCGTTTTCCCCGTTGCCCGCGTTGTGGCGCGGATAGACGGGCGCGACCCGCTGGTGAGCCACGGCAGCCCGATGCCGGTCTATGGGCCGTACTTTGATGGGCAGGATACCTCAATGAAAACACCCGAAGGGCAGCCTATCCTGACCAGCCAGCCGATAGTGGATCTGGTTGCTTATCTGGAGACCCTTCAGGGGCAGTAGGTCCTAGCGGCAAATGCCTTCGATCTCGGCGCCGCCCCACGGGATCACGATATCGCGCTCGCGCGGCCGGTCCGGCAGTGGCGACAGATCGAAATGTACACCCAGCATGTCGTGCAGGCGCTGGGTTCGAGGGGCCTGCGGATCCAAAGCCCGGCAACAGATATATTCCTCGACTATCGCGCCTTGTTGTTCAAAGCCGTAGGACAGAAAGTCGGGCGATGTGTCCAGATCGAATAGGTAAGGGTCTTTGTTGCCGCTATGCTCGGCCGCAGCCCGCAAGGGGTGGTAGCCGGTGACTTTTCGGTTCTGCCATTGCCAAACATGGGTTAGCTCATGCGCCAGCAACATGGCCCCGATTAGGTTCATCTGTTCGGGGAAGTCGGACATATAGTCCTCAAGGTACCACTCTTGCGTGAAATAGACCTTGTTGAACAGCGCCACAGCGGCAGGCTTTCCCGTCACAATTCCCTCTTTCGGGGGCGGCAGGATACGTTCGCGGCATGCAAGGCGCGGACGAGACTTGCGGTAATAGGTAATCGGCGCGACCGGTGCGCCCTCGACAAGGCGTACTCGGTCCAGATTCAGTGTGTCACCCTGAACGGTGCCCGCAAAGGCGCGCTCCTGATCCGTCAGCGGACGACCGCAGGAGGCTAACAGCAAAAAAAACGTCATCAAAATGCGCCAAGCCATACTTGAAGCCTAATCCGATGCATCCGCTCTGCAACTGGTTTTCACAGGCTCATCGCCAATACGCGGCTTATTTCCGTCAGTGACCGCCCGGACTGGTCCATCCATGTGTTGAAGGCGTCTTGCACGGCTGCCATCGCTTTTTTTGAACTCGGAGACTTATCGACTACGCCTTCGGCAATCAGGCGTGCGGTTACATCCTGCGAAAGGATGAAACTGTCGCGCCCTGCGAACCGCATTGCGTACTGGGCAGAAGCCCCGCCAAGACGTGACCCGCGTTTGGCCAACATCGCGAGCAGACCAATGTAATCGGTCGAAGGCCAGCCTCCCAGAACATGACCCACACCACCTTCCTGACGCAGCTCTAGCAGAAAGGCCGCGTTGTCCCGAACAGTGGCGATCTTGGTGCCGTTGCGTACGATGCGTTTGTCCTGAAGCAGGGCGTCGAACTTCTCATCATCCATGAACGCGCAACGCCCAACATCGAACCCGTCAAAGGCGGTTTCGAATCCGCCCCACTTGTTTTCAATAACCTTCCAATTGAACCCGGCCTGGAAGATACACTTGGTGATGATCGAAAGCCAACGATCATCGGGCAGGGCGGCAAGCTCTGCAACGCTTCTGGGTTTGGTCAGCTTCGCTTCCAGAGCGTCTGGCCCGCCGTGCCGGTTGGCGGCCATAGAGAATATCTCATCGAAATGGTGCATCGGGGTCCTCCGCCCGCAGAGTTGCGTGTTCCTCGTCGGGTTGCAAGGAGCCCTCGGCTTGCAGGGAACAATCCAACGTCGTGTTCCACTTGATTTTGGACAAAGACCATACTGAATGTCGGGCTTAAATCGGGATCAACGCTAATGGAGACTACAATGCTGGGTTGGGCCCTATTTCTTGCCGCACTGATCACCTTTCTGCTAACCCACGCCATCCCGGCGCGGCCCGCCATGCGTGGGCGTCTGATCGAGATGATGGGCCGTAAGAGGTATTTTGCAGCCTATTCCGCTTTATCTCTATTGGTGTTGGGCTGGCTGATCGTGGCCGCGGCACAAGCGCCTTATGTCGAGGTGATTCCGCCGCTCGCCGTCCTGCGCTGGGTGCCGCTGCTGGTTATGCCGGTTGTTTGCTGGCTGGCCGTGGCTGGGCTAACGATCCAAAATCCGTTTTCCTTCGGCGGGCTGGGACATCAACGATTCGACCCTGAAAAGCCGGGCATTCTGCGGACGACACGCCACCCGCTTTTAGCTGCCTTGATGCTGTGGGCGCTGGCGCATCTTTTGGCCAATGGCAGTCTGTCTCACGTCATTCTGTTTGGCCTGTTTGCGGGATTTGCAGCCTGGGGTATGGCTTTGATCGACCGGCGCAAGGCGCGCGACATGGGGATCGAATGGACGCGCCTGTCCCGGAACACTTCGCGATTTTCCCTGCGCGCTCCGGCCCCTTGGCCCAGCCTTTGGATCGGTATATTAGCGCTTGCTGTCTTTGTCGTTCTGCTTCACCTGCACGCACCTGTGATCGGCCTTTCGCCCCTGCCGTAACGCAAGGAGTGGTCGGACTGGGCCATGCGTGCTATCTGGAATGTCACACTTTAGACTATGAGGGTCTTTAAATGTATCTGGCCTATGTCACCACCACCGATCGCGGTGCGACTGATCGCTTGCTGAGCACGGTTGCCGAACACTTGCTGGCCAAAGGTGCCAGGCTGGCCGGTGTGGTGCAGACGAACACTGAATGCGCCGACAGCAGCAAGTGCGACATGGATGTTCGCGTTCTGCCCGACGGAGAGACCATCCGCATATCCCAATCGCTGGGTGAACATGCGCGAGGGTGCCGTCTGGACCCGGCAGCTCTGGAACAAGCGGTGGGGCTGGTTACCAGTTCGCTGAAAGATTCACCGGAACTTTTGATCATCAACAAGTTTGGTAAGCATGAATCCGACGGCCGGGGTTTTCGTCCCGTGATCGCCGAGGCACTGGCTCATGACATCCCGGTTCTGGTTGGTGTGAATGGTCTGAACAACGACAAGTTTCAGACTTTCACGGACGGTGCCGCCGAACAGATCGAACCCGATCTTGAGGCCATCATAGCGTGGTTCGAGCGCGTCAGTTCGCAGCGCGCGGCTGCTGCCTGACGTGTGGATCCGTGAATTAAGGTGTTTCAAGAAAGCTGTGCTGCAATTCATTCTGGCGTTCAGGAGAAGGCGCCGGGCGTGATACTTTGGCATCACAAAAATATTTGAAGCGCAACATTGTTTCGTTTTCATGCCCCAAAATGAAAGTTCATGACAATCGAAGGTCAATCGCCTAAAGTCACTTATTAAACTGATAATACAAGACGCGGGTGGGCATATTGGAGCAACTGGCCTTTACTTTCGAGATGGGCGTCGTTTGCGCGCTTTTGGCTTTCACCGTTTTTCTGTTTGTTTCTGAAGTTGTCCGAATAGACCTCTCTGCCATTTTGGTTCTGGTTTTGATCGGATTGCTTAGTTATGCGCCGGGGCTTGAGAATCTCGCCGACGTGCCGCATTTGTTCGATGGCTTTGCATCCAATGCTGTGATCTCGATTATAGCCGTCATGATAGTCGGAGCCGGCCTGGACAAGACTGGCATTATGAACAAGGTCGCGGCGATCATTCTGAAATACGGCGGTACTGCGGAAAACCGGGTTTTACCCATCGTTTCTGGGACAGTTGGTGTAATCTCGTCTTTCATGCAGAACGTAGGAGCCGCTGCCCTTTTCCTGCCGGTGGTCAGTCGTATCTCGACAAGATCGGGCATTCCACTGTCGCGCCTACTGATGCCGATGGGATTTTGCGCCATTCTGGGTGGCACGATGACCATGGTCGGATCGTCTCCACTGATCCTACTGAATGATCTGATCCAGACCGCGAACGCTGGTTTGCCTGAGGGGCAGAAAATGCAGGCCTATGGCCTGTTCTCGGTCACGCCCATTGGTCTGGCTTTGATTCTTACCGGCATTGCCTACTTCCTTCTGCTTGGTCGCTGGGTTCTGCCCGGGGATGCGGGTTCGGAGAACACGGGGTCTAGTCAGGGGACGCAGGAATATCTTCAGCGGGTTTACGGGCTCAAGGCCGATGTTTTTGAGGTTGTCGTGCCAGCCGACAGCCCGCTGGTCGGGCAGATTCTGGCCGACATCAACCAAGAGAACCACCTTTACATTATCTCGACCTTTTATCGGGGCAAGACCTCGATGGTTCAAGTGCTGACAGCCGAGATCGCAGCACCGTGCAGGTTGGCCATCATCGGACGGCGCTGGGATATCGAAGAATTCGCCAAGAAATTCGGTTTAAAGATTCTGCCGGATCTGGATGTCTTCGTGGAAGAATTTGCCCCAACCAATGCCGGGATCGCCGAGGTGGTCGTCACGCCCGACAGCAAGCTGATCGGCAAATGTCCGCGCGAGCTGTTGTTTCGCAAGACCTATGGCATGTCGCTGCTGGCCATTCACCGGGGAGAAGAAACGCTAAGCCATGTGGAAACCGAGGATCACGAATCCACGCAAATCGGGCTCGAGAATTTCCAGGCAGGCGACATGCTGGTAGCTCATACCCGCTGGGACAACCTGATGCGCATCAAGCGCGATCCAGATTTTGTGGTGGTCACAACTGATTTCCCGCAGGACGAATTGCGACCAAAGAAAGTTGGCTGGGCGTTGGCGTTTTTCGCCATTTCGCTGTCTCTGATCCTGTTTACGGATGTGCGTCTGTCGCTCTGCCTGCTGACTGGCGCGGCTGGAATGATGCTGAGTCGTGTGCTGAGTGTGGATGAGGCGTATCGGGCCGTGGGGTGGAACACTGTTTTCCTGCTGGCCTGCCTGATACCCTTAGGGCAGGCGGTGCAAAACACGGGCACAGCGGCCTGGATCGCGCAGCAGATCATGATCATCCTCGACGGCTGGCCGATCTGGTCGCTGCAGGCCGGAGTCGCGATTCTGGCGACAGCCTTTTCGCTTGTGATGTCAAATGTTGGGGCCACAGTGTTGCTCGTGCCACTTGCCGTGTCCATCGCAGTCGCAGCCGGGGCTAATCCCGCTGTCTTTGCACTGACCGTCGCAATATCGACGTCCAACAGCTTCATCATCCCGACGCACCAGGTAAACGCCCTGATCATGGGGCCGGCCGGGTACAAGGTGATGGATTTCGTGCGTTCGGGTGGAGTGATGACGGTGCTGTTCCTCATCGTTTCTTTGGTGATGCTCAATTTGTTGTACTAGAGTTCTCGGAATCTCAGGCGTGATTGCATCCATTGAAATCAGCACAAACTAGCATAACCGCTTACTGCGATTTCTGCACCATAACTCTTTAATCTGTCAGAGAAATGGTGGGCGACCCTGGAATCGAACCAGGCGTGCGTCTCCGCGAGGGAGTTACAGTCCCCTGCCACACCTTGCGGCCTGTCGCCCACTGTCAGGCGTTGCACCTGACGTGGAGGCGTGATTACTAGCGCCTTAAAGGAGCGTCAACAGGAAAATTCCGCTTTGGCGCAGGAAACCGAATTCCCGGTCCGGAGGCCCAAGAAAATGAAGAAACCCAAGTGGGTCGTTGAGAAGGAGCAGGCGCGCAAAGCGGCTGCCGCGGAAACCGTCTGGCTGTTCGGCCTGCACGCTGTGCGGGACGCATTGATGAACCCGAAGCGGCAAAAACTGCGCCTGATCGTAACGCGGAACGCGCGCGATAAACTGGCCGAAGCGATTGAATTTGCAGGGATTGAGGCCGAAATGGTTGACCCGCGCAAATTCACAGCGCCAATTGACCCGGGCTCGGTTCATCAGGGGGCGGCGCTTGAGGTGAAGCCTCTGGACTGGGGTGGGCTGGCCGAGACCTGTATCGGTCGCGAACATCCCCGCGTGATTCTGTTGGACCGCGTGACCGACCCGCATAATGTTGGGGCGATTCTGCGTTCGGCAGAAGTTCTTGGCGCAAGCGCAGTAATCGGCACACGGCACCACTCGGCGCCCGAAACCGGTGCCCTGGCAAAAACGGCCAGCGGTGCGCTGGAGCGTCAGCCCTATTTGCGCGTACGCAATTTGGCTGATGCCATTGTTGAGTTGCAGAATATGGGTTTCTTGGTTCTGGGCTTGGATGGTGAAGCTGATGAGACGATCGAAACGGCTCTGGGGGCCAAGCTGGATCGGCCGGTTGCGCTGGTGCTTGGAGCCGAAGGACCCGGATTGCGGCAGAAAACCAAAGAGACTGTTGACCGGTTGGTGAAAATCGACGCAGCTGGCGGGTTCGGGTCGCTCAACGTCTCAAATGCGGCTGCAATTGCCCTATATGCCTCAAGGCACAGATAGACAGGAGGCACCCATTCCCAGCCCGTCCAAAATCGCCACCTGCTGCTATTGCGGGACCCGCGCTGCGCTGGTTCTGAAAGGGCAGCAACGTCATGAGTTGAGCTGTTCAAGCTGCGGTGCGCCGCTGCACGACCTCAAGATGGTGCCTAAGCGCAAACTGACCGAGAGCAAGGTCAGGCATGACAGCAGGAAATCTGCCAGCTCGTACAAGAAAAAGAAGCCGAAAAAGAAAAAAACTATGTTCTCGCGCGTTCTGGACGAAGCGTGGGACGCAATCGAAGACATCTTTGATTGACATGGTGTCCGGGCGACACAGGTGATCACAACCCCGTTAATTGGGGTTCAACTTGGGCCGAAATATTGCATCTTGAGACCCTGATGTTTTTTGATCTGAAGTCCGAGATGCTGACTCGACGTTTTCTGCTGGGCGCAATGGTCGCCTCCTTCATCACTCCTGCTGTGAAAGCGCAGGAGATGCCTGTGTATTTCGCGACCGACGGCGCCGCGATGGCGGGGTACGATGTGGTCTCCTATTTCGACGGTGAATCACCTGTGCGTGGTCAACCAGAATACTCGGTTGTCTGGAAAGGGGCTGAGTGGCATTTCGCCTCGGCTGAAAACCGTGACGCGTTCGAACGTGACCCGCGGTCCTTTGCGCCTCAGTTCGGTGGGTATTGCGCCTATGCTATGGCGCAAGGCGTTCTGATCAGCACGGATCCCTTGGCCTGGCAGGTGGTGGATGGCCGCCTGTATCTGACCCATTCGTTGGAAATCGAAGAAATGTGGCGCGAAGCCAGTGCCGAATATATCCGCATGGCAGAGGCGCATTGGCCGGTAATCCTCTACGAACAATAGGCGGCTTTCCGCTTTTCGTGATCTGTCATCACAAAAATGCGCACCCCCTCTTTTTTTCTCTCAACTTATGCCTAAATGTCACAGTGACCGCGGAACGGAACTGCCGCGGGTCATTTCACTGTCCCTCGTTCCAACAACTGGCGCTCAGGTTCGACCTGAGCGCTTTTTTCTTTGGGGCGTCCAGAATAGGGTGCGGCCATGACTGACTACTCTGACGCATTTCTGAAAAAGGTCCTGCAACGCACTAAAGTGATTGCAGTGGTGGGTGTTTCGATGAACCCGGTGCGGCCCAGTTATTATGTGGCGCGGTATCTTTCGTTGAAAGGGTACACGGTGATCCCGGTCAACCCGGGCCACGCGGGCAAAGAGATGTTTGGGCAGTCGGTCCGGGCGTCGTTGTCAGAGATTTCCGAGCCGGTGGATATGGTCGATATCTTCCGCCGATCCGAAACTGTGCCGCCGATTGTGGACGAGGCCCTGGCTGCATTCCCGAACCTGCGTACGATCTGGATGCAGATCGGCGTCGAACACACTGATGCCGCTGCTGCCGCTCAGGCGCGTGAGGTCGATGTGGTAATGAACCGCTGCCCCAAGATCGAGTTTCAGCGCTTGTTCGGTGAGTTGCGCATGGGTGGGTTTGCGACCGGAGTGATCTCGTCGAAGCTCTAAACTCTAGCTGCTGACATAGGGTAAAAGTTCGCCATACTGTTCCACACGGCGCTTTTCCAAAACAACTTCGCGCGGCACCCACTCGTACTTAGTGTCGTCGATCAGGGGCGACCAGAAAAGCACTCCACCGTACCGCCACGGGTCCAGCACCACGCCGTCATACATTGTTTCACCCTTGCGGCTGATGATGGCGGTGCTGTGGTCAATTCGAAACGGGTTGTCCGCATTGGCGATGGCGCGGTGCAGATCAAGCGTCTGGAAGTTCTCCTGCTTCAGACGGCGCTCGATATCCTCGGCCCAGTGCCAGCACAGCCCGCGCGGGCGCAGGCCCTTGTTGACCTTGGCGTTGTGGATCAGGGGGGGATCGGTAATCTCATATTCCTGCACCAGCTGCGCGGTATAGGAATAGGCGATACGGGCGGCGCGGTCGGCCTCTTCGGGGTCGATATCGGGGCCTAGGCTGCGGATTTCCGTCGCAAGCCGTTGTACCTCGTCTCCGGTCGACGCTGGCGGGGTAGCGCAGGCCGACATTGTCACAAGGGCCAGCACGCAGGCCAAAGCTCTGATCATCCTAATGCCCTTCGATCTGTGGACCATGAAGGCCGATCATAAAGGGCAGAGCGCTGCGAAGAAACCCTGCGCTTACCCCTTGGGGCGCGCGGCTTTTTCAGAGATCCCACTGATGCCCTGACGCCGGGCCAGTTCCGCCAGAACATCCTCAAGCGCCACGTCACGTGCGGCCAGCATGACCAGCAGGTGATAGAGCACATCTGCAGCCTCGGCTGTCAGCCCAGCCTTGTCGTCCTTGACCGCTTCGATGATGGCCTCTACGGCTTCTTCCCCGAATTTCTCGGCACATTTTTCGGGGCCTTTGGCCAACAGCTTGGCAGTCCAGCTGCTTTCAGGATCAGCACCTTTGCGGGCCTCGATGGTGGCGGCCAGATCGTGGAGAATGCTCATGTCAGCCTCATCGGAATGCCTGCGGCGGCCATGTGCTCTTTGGCCTCGCGGATGGTGTATTCACCGAAATGGAAGATCGAGGCAGCAAGTACGGCGCTGGCCCCGCCCTCGGTCACGCCTTCGACCAGATGGTCGAGATTGCCGACACCGCCCGAGGCGATCACCGGCACATCCACCGCGTCGGAAATCGCACGCGTCAGGGGCAGGTTGAACCCCGCCTTGGTCCCGTCGCGGTCCATCGAGGTTAGCAGGATTTCCCCTGCGCCCTTGGCAACCACGGTCTTGGCGAATTCCACCGCATCGATGCCGGTGGGTTTGCGGCCACCGTGAGTAAAGATTTCCCATTTGCCGGGGCTCACGGTCTTGGCGTCAATCGCGCAGACAATGCACTGGCTGCCGAATTGATCCGCCGACTCCGCGATCACATCGGGATTCGCCACCGCAGCTGAATTGAAGCTGACCTTGTCGGCACCTGCCAGCAACAGCGCGCGCACGTCGTCCTTGGTGCGGACGCCTCCACCCACGGTCAGAGGGACAAAGCACTGTTCTGCCGTGCGCTGGACCACGTCAAACATGGTGCCACGGTTTTCGTGGGTGGCGTGAATGTCCAGAAAACAAATCTCATCCGCACCGGCGGCGTCATAGGCCTTGGCCGATTCCACCGGGTCGCCCGCATCGCGCAGGCCAACGAAATTCACGCCCTTGACCACACGGCCATCGGCGACATCCAAACAGGGAATGATGCGGGTTTTCAGCATGGGCTTTCCTTTGTTGTCCGCACCTGTACCGGCAAAGCCTCGCCGATGCCAGACTTGTGATTGTCACTGCTTTCAAACCTGTGAAATCTGTTCCCAAATTCATCAGGAGATCAATGAGATGCGAAACCTCTTTTTGACAACCACCTTCATTTTTGCAGGAGCAGTTGCCGCAATGGCTGACGATATCATCAAGGTAAACACCGACAAATCAGTGTCCGAGGCACTGGACGCGCTGGAAGCGGCCGTTGGGAATTCGGGCGCAACTGTCTTTGCACGGATCGACCATGCGGCGGGCGCGGAAAAGGTTGGGCTGACCATTCCGGCCAACCAGGTGTTGATCTTCGGGAACCCGGCGCTGGGCACGCCCGCCATGCAGATCGATCCGCGCGCAGGGCTATTTCTGCCGCTGAAAGTGCAGGCGTATGAAGATGAGAACGGTCAGGTCTGGCTGGCCTATGAGGACCCGAAAGAGACCATGGACGAGCTCGACGATGTCGAGAACTCTCCGGTCATCGAGAAGATGCGCGGCGCGCTGGCCAAATTGACCTCGGTCGCCGCGCAGTAAGCTTGTTACGAAAGGGCGCGAATGGCCGCATTCAGGTCAATCGCGCCATCATAGAGCGCGCGGCCTGAAATGGCGCCGTTCAGTTCCACACCGCAATCACGCAGGGCGATCAGGTCGTCCAGAGAGCTTACGCCGCCCGAGGCGATCACGGGGATCGACACGGCGCGCGCCAGATCTGCGGTCGCTTCGATATTCGGACCTTGCATCGCGCCATCTCGGTTGATGTCGGTGTAGATGATTGCTGCCACGCCTGCGTCTTCGAAACTGCGGGCGAGGTCCGTCACCTGTACGTCGGTTTCTTCGGCCCAGCCTTTGGTTGCGACCATGCCGTTGCGAGCGTCGATGCCTACGGCGACCTTGCCAGGGAAGGCCTTCGCCGCCTCGCGAACCAGATCGGGGTTCTCGACCGCCACGGTGCCCAGAATGACCCGGGCCAGCCCTTTGTTGATCCAGGTCTCGATCGTTGCCATGTCACGAATGCCGCCGCCCAATTGGGCGGGTACGCTGCAGGCTTTGAGGATCGCCTCGACAGGCGCGGCGTTAACCGGCTCACCCGCAAAAGCTCCGTTCAGGTCCACCAAATGCAACCACTCGCACCCGGCTTCGACAAAGGCGCGGGCTTGCGCTGCAGGGTCCTCATTGAACACGGTGGCCTTGTCCATTTCACCACGCAGCAGGCGCACAGCGTTGCCGTCTTTGAGGTCGATGGCGGGGTAGAGGATCATGTCAGGCGGCCCTATATCTTGGTCAGTCGCGCGGGATATCGCACAGTCAGGGCAGGGGATGCAACGCGACGCAAAGTCATTCTTGCCCGAAGCTCGTCAGCGGGCCAGAGTGAGGGCAAAACAGGGAGAGCATTATGAAGAAATTTCTACTCGCAGCAGGATTTGCCGGCATGGCAACGACGGCGTTTGCCGCCGATCCGGTGGACGGGCTATGGAAGACCCAGCCAGGCGATACCGGGGGTTATTTGCACGTTTCCATCGCGGAATGCGGCAGCGCAATTTGCGGCACCATCGACAGCGCCTTTGACGGCGATGGCAATCAGCAGTTGGAATATGAAAACTTAGGAAAACAGATCATCTGGGACATGGTGCCCGAGGGTGATGGTCAGTACGACAGCGGTAAAATCTGGGCGCCGGACCGGGACAAGACCTACAATTCGAAGATGACCTTGGACAGCCAGAACAAGCTGACTGTCAAAGGGTGTGCGGTTGGAGGTCTGGTCTGCCGTGGGCAGACCTGGACACGGGTTCAGTAGCCGTTAAGGGGCCCAGGTCAGGAAGTTCCCGATCATGCGCAGACCCACATCCTGGCTTTTCTCGGGGTGGAACTGCATGCCGACCATCGTGTCGCGGCCAATCACGGCCGTGACCTCTTGCCCATAATCGACATAGGCCAGTCGTTGCGCCGGGTCTTTGACACGGAAATGGTAGGAATGAACGAAATAGGTGTGATCGCCTGACTTAACACCTTCGAACACCGGGTGATCGCTTTCCAGCACCAGATCGTTCCAGCCCATATGCGGCACTTTCAGCGATGTGTCTGACGGCTCGATCCGAACCACATCGCCGGCCACCCAGTCCAGCCCGTCCGTTTCGCTGTACTCATGGCCTTTCGAGGCCATCAACTGCATCCCAACGCAGATTCCTAGAAAGGGGCGGCCTTTCTGTTCGACCGCCTCAACCATCGCGTCATAGATGCCTTTGTGCCCGCGCAGTTCAGCTGCACAGGCGGGAAACGCGCCATCGCCGGGCAGCACGAGCCGGTCGGCGCGCGCTACAACTTCCGCGTCCGAGGTCACAACGACCGTACCCGCATCCATTTCGCGCGCCATGCGCTGGAACGCTTTTTCGGCCGAGTGGAGGTTGCCGCTCTCGTAGTCAATGATGGCAGTCAGCATTTACAGCGCACCCTTGGTGGAGGGTATCGCATCAGCTTTGCGCGGGTCGGTTTCAACCGCCAGACGCAACGCACGGGCGACCGCTTTGAAGGCGGCTTCGGCGATGTGGTGGCTGTTGAAACCGTGCAACTGGTCGATATGCAACGTGATGCCACCGTGGGTGCTGAGCGCCTGAAAGAATTCGCGCACCAACTCGGTGTCGAAATTGCCGATCTTGGGGGTCGGAAGGTCCACGTTCCAGATCAGGAATGGACGCCCCGACAGGTCCAGAGCACAGCGCACCTGAGCGTCATCCATGGGCAGGTGACATTCGCCATAGCGTCGAATGCCCTTTTTGTCGCCTAAGGCCCGTGTCAGCGCTTGACCCAGCGCGATGCCGGTGTCCTCAACCGTGTGGTGGTCGTCGATGTGATAATCGCCCTTGGCGCGGATCGTCAAATCGATCAGCGAGTGCCGCGCCAGCTGGTCCAGCATGTGGTCAAAGAAGCCAACGCCGGTCTGGTTGTCGTAAGTGCCAGTGCCGTCCAGATTGACCTCGACCGAGATCTCGGTCTCGGCGGTCTGACGGCTGATCTTTGCGCTGCGCATGGGCGAATTCCTTTTGCTACAGGCGCGCTTATAGACGGGGTTGGGGCGGCTTATCCAGTCCACACGTGGCATTCAATGCAAAGTGTTGCGGGGGATTGCACCCGGGCGCAGCCCATGCCAGCCTGCGGACAACTCAATCAACAAGGTCCGGCCCATGTCCACCTGCGTTTTCATCCAGATCCGCTGTAAACCCGGCACCACCTATAAGGTGGCCGAGGAAATCGCTCTTCGCGAAATCCACTCCGAACTCTACTCGACCAGTGGTGAATATGACCTGCTATTGAAACTCTACATCCCCGAAACCGAGGATGTGGGGCATTTCATCAACGAAAACCTGCTGGTGATTCCCAATATCGAGCGGTCGCTGACCACAATGACGTTCAAAGCGTTTTAACCAAGCTCAAACGTCGTCACGCCAAAGATACGGTTCAGGTCTATGTCCGGTTGATGGCTGGAATACATCCGAGCCGTTTCGAAAACCTTTTCCAACCCAAGCTTTGCTGCCAAATCAAATGCGGCCTGGTTGGGTTGTGGCATGTCGATGAAGACCTCTTGCGCGCTTTGATCTTCCGGTAACGTTTCCAGCAAGCTGGCCAGCAAGGTTTCGGCAATGTCGGCGCGGTCCGCGAATAGCGGCCCGATCTTGTAGCCGTTTTTGCATGGGCGCAACGTGGCATAGCCTTTGATCTGTCCGTCCTCGGAATACACACGTGAGACATGAGTTGGTGCGCTGATCCAGCCCTGCAGGAACGTGTCACGCGGGGTTGGGAACAGTTGGCGATCATACGCCTGTAATTCATCAGAAACCGTAGTCAAAGCTTCGGTGCCGGCTGACGGTGGCAACGCCCGCTGAATATCCGCTACAGTCCCGGTGAATCGATAGTTGTTGTACGCGAAGGCAAAGCCCGATTTGCGGTAATTGTGCTGCTGATCGACGACCCCATCCAGCCCGACGTTGCGGGCAGTGCAGTTGGCTAATGCACCCTGCCAAAGCTTCAGCCCGTGTCCCGCGCCACGATGCTCGGGGTGCACGATGTAGAACCCGAGGAAAGCAAACCCATCGTCGTAATGGACCACCGAGATTGAGGCGATCATCTCACCATCCATGAATCCGCCCAGAAACCCGTCAGTATCCGTACTGTGGAAACACGCGGCATCATGATGGCCCGGATTCCACCCTTCGTGTGCGGCCCAATCCACGGCCTGCTGCAACTCGTCAGCGGTGAGAGGGCGGATAACGTATTCAGACATGAGTGAACCCTGTGTTGCGCAGCACAACCAGAATGACGCAATGCGTCACGAAGAACCAGCATGTTCGGAGAGTTTGGTATCTGGAGCGGGCGAGGCGATTCGAACGCCCGACCCTAACCTTGGCAAGGTTATGCTCTACCCCTGAGCTACGCCCGCATCAGATACATATGTTGGTCCGAAGACCTCTCAATGGAGCGGGCGAGGCGATTCGAACGCCCGACCCTAACCTTGGCAAGGTTATGCTCTACCCCTGAGCTACGCCCGCGCCGTTGAGTGAGGAGGGATTTATAAATTCCCACGCAGGGCTGCAAGCGGAAAAACACAAAAAAGATGAAAAATCTTTCGACGGAAATCCAAAGGCGGCGCGTTCAAGAAACAGAGCACTACAAAATAATAAGGTTCGAGGTGACGAAATGGCACGTATTGCAGACATTAAAATGGCACTTTTGGCGGTGCTCATCGTATTGACCACGGTTATCTGCGCACGTGATGAGGGCAGGGTTGTCGAAGTTGAGCCTGTTCTAATGCATGCTCCGACGATTCAGACGCAGATTTTAGCGGGATAAGCCCGCTAACCAGATCAGAACGCCAGCACCAGAATCGCAACCGCAGCCACCAGAATGGCTGTGAAAGTAAGCAGCATTCCGATCTGGCGCAGAATCACAATCTGAGGACTGCGCCCAAAGCCATAGGCGTGCAGCAGCCGTCCACCCAGCAAAGTCAGCCCCAGCAGGTTCAGCAGCAGACCACCCGCGCCCTGCAGCTCAACTATTATGATCAGCAGCAGGGCAAACGGCGTGTATTCAACAAAGTTAGAATGCGTCCGCATAACTTTGAGCATGTTCTGGTTGCCGCCATCCCCATAAGAAATCTTGTCGGTGCGACGTTGGCCAATGACCTTGAAGCTGAGAGCGACATACAGGATCGCCAGCAAAGCGGCATAGATGGGGGTGGTGGTCAGCATAAAGCCCTCACTTTGATCAAATAAAACGCCGTGCAATTGCCCGCACATTGCCTGAGACACTACGCAGTTTCTCAAGTTGTTCCAGTTGGGAGCGTATGATTTCGGGTGCTCGGGGGTATCGGCGGAATCTGGCGCGGGTTGTTTTTTGCCGCAGTTTTGCCAAAATTCAGTTTAAAACTATTCAAATACTATGTTTTGCACATGCAATTCCTTGGCTGGTGCTGCCAATGGCGAAAGGAAAAGGTGAATTAAATGAAACGTGTACTATTGATATCGCGCGTGTTTGCGACCTCTTTGATGCTGGCTGGGGCGGCCAGTTTTGTTGCGGTTGTCGCTGCGCCGGACATGGCCATTGCCAAGAATGGCAATGGCGGTGGAAACGGTGGCGGCAATGGCGGTGGTAACGGTGGTGGTAACGGCGGAGGCAAAGGTAATAGCGGCGACAAAGGCAATAGCAGCCAAGCCAGCAACAAATCCGGCGAAAACAATGCCAAGGGTAACAGTGGCTCGGGCAATAAATCGGCCGGTAAAGGCAAGGGGCTGCTGGGCAAATTGGGCATCAACAAAACCGACCGGCAAAAATCTACGAAATCCCGTTCGACAAATAAGAACAAGCCAGCTTTTGTGACCAAGCTGGAAAACATGGTTAAAGGCAATAAAAATAAGACCAAAGCTGTGACGCGTGCGACCCCCAAAGCGGTGGTCACGCTTGATGAAGAAGCCGTGCCTCCTAACAAGCACGGAAAGATCGCATCAGAGTTGAAGGAACTCAACGCAGCGCATGCCAGCCAAACGGCGCTAAGGAATGCTGCACCGAATAGTATGCCAGGTAAGCTTTATTCGTATCAGCAAAGCGTTCTAGGCTACTCGGGCGCGACAGCGGATCTGGAAGAGAAACAAACAGAACTATCGGACCTGCAAGATTTGACTGACGAGCAAATCCAAGAGCAATTCGCGCCCACAGAGGAAGAGGCGGAGCAGGGCATCACTGCGGAAGATAAGTACAGTGATGCCGTGGCCGATGCTGAGCAGGCTGTTCAGGATGCCGAAACCACGTTGGCCGACGCGGCCGATCCGCAAGAGGCCTTGGATACGCTGACTGATGGCCGCGAGTTGTCGCCGGATGCGATGGATGAGTTGCATGATCTTCTGGGCCTTCCTGAGCCGGAAGAACTCGACGAAGTCGCGGTGGAAGCTGAGACAGACGAGGTGGAAGTCGATGAGGTCGTTGACGGCTAAAACGTCCACTCGCCCAAAAGAAAAAAGGCGCGCAATCTGCGCGCCTTTTTTTGTTATTCCAGTTCGACCAGCAGGTCTTTGGCGTCGATCTGGCCGCCCGGCTGCACGTGGACGGCTTTGACTGTGGCGTCCCGCTCGGCGTGGATGCCGGTCTCCATCTTCATCGCTTCGATGGTCAGCAGCATGTCGCCTTCCTTGACTTCTTGGCCAGCCGTAACCGCCACGGTGGCCACCACACCCGGCATCGGCGCGCCGACATGATCGTGGTTGCCCGGCTCGGCTTTGGGTCGCGCCTGCGTGGTCGAGGTGACCATACGGTTCGGCACGCGGATCACGCGGGGCTGGCCGTTGAGTTCAAAGAACACTTTGACCTCACCCTTGTCATCGGTTTCACCGATGGCCTGACAGCGGATTTCCAGCGTCTTGCCCGGGTCGATCTCAGCGGTGATCTCCTCACCCGGCTCCATGCCGTAGAAGAAGGTGCGCGTAGGCAGAGTACGGACTGGACCGTAAACCCGGTGGCGGCCCATGTAGTCCAGAAACACCTTGGGATACATCAGGTAGCCGTTCAGGTCTTCATCATCGACCTCTTTGCCTTCCAACTGCTTTGACAGCTCGGCTCGGGTGGCTTCCAGATCGACAGCGGGCACATCCTTGCCGGGGCGCTCGGTGTTGGGGGCCTCGTCCTTCAGTACTTTCTTGATGATGGTGTCAGGGAACCCGCCCGGAGGCTGGCCCAGATTGCCGCGCATCATGTCGACGACCGAGTCGGGGAAGGCCACATCGGTCGAGGGGCTTTCCACATCGGCGCGTGTCAGCCCCTGGCTGACCATCATCAGCGCCATGTCACCAACCACTTTGGAGGACGGCGTCACTTTGACGATATCGCCGAACATCTGGTTCACGTCGGCATACATCTGAGCGACCTCGTGCCAGCGCTCTTCCAGACCCAAGGAGCGCGCCTGCGCCTTAAGGTTGGTGAACTGACCGCCGGGCATCTCGTGCAGATAGACCTCGGACGCCGGAGCCTGCAGGCTGGATTCGAAGGCCGCGTACTGGCCGCGGACGGCCTCGAAGTAATCGCTGATCTCGCGGATTGCCTTAATGTCCAGACCGGTGTCGCGCTCGGTATGGCGCAGCGCCTCGACCACAGTGCCCAGCGTCGCCTGCGAGGTATTGCCCGAGAAGCTGTCCATCGCGCAGTCTACCGCGTCCACGCCAGCCTCAGAGGCCGCAAGGATGGTCGCGCTGGCGATACCGGCGGTGTCATGCGTGTGGAAGTGGATCGGCAGACCGACTTCTTCCTTCAGAGCACGGATCAGGATCTTGGCCGAGGCCGGTTTCAGCAGGCCCGCCATGTCCTTCAGTCCCAGAACATGCGCGCCTGCGTCGCGCAGTTCTTTCGCCATGCCGACATAATATTTCAGGTCGTACTTCGACCGATCCGGGTCAAGGATGTCGCCGGTGTAGCAGACGGTGCCCTCACAGATCTTGCCGTTCTCGACGACCGCATCCATCGCCACGCGCATATTCTCGACCCAGTTCAGCGAGTCGAAGACGCGGAACACATCGATGTTCTTCGAGGCCTGACGGACGAACTCCTGCACCACGTTGTCCGGGTAGTTGGTGTAGCCAACCCCGTTCGCACCGCGCAGCAGCATCTGTGTCATGAGGTTCGGCATCGCCTCGCGCAGGTCGCGCAGACGCTGCCACGGGCATTCCTGCAGGAAGCGGTAGGCGACGTCGAAGGTCGCTCCGCCCCAGCATTCAACCGAGAACAGCTGCGGCAGGTTGGCCGCATAGGTCGGTGCCACCTTGATCATGTCGATCGAGCGCATTCGGGTCGCCAGCAGAGATTGGTGGCCATCGCGCATGGTTGTGTCGGTGATCAACAGCTGCCGTTGGGCCTTCATCCAGTCGGCGACGGCCTGCGGACCTTTTTGTTCCAGCAGATTGCGGGTGCCCATTTTGGGTTCACCCTTCAGCGCGGGCGGCTTGGCCTCTTTCAGGTCGGCGCGCGGCTCGGGGCGGTCTGCGGTCTCAGGGTGACCGTTCACGGTGATGTCCGCGATATAGGTCAGAACCTTGGTGCCCCGGTCGCGGCGGCGCTTGAAGGTGAACAGGTCCGGCGTCGTGTCGATGAACTTGGTGGTGTATTCGTTTGACAGGAAGGTCGGGTGTTTCAGCAGGTTGATGACAAAGTCGATATTGGTGCTGACGCCGCGAATACGGAACTCGCGCAGGGCGCGGTCCATCCGGGCGATCGCAGCCTCGGGCGTCGGCGCTTTGGCGGTCACCTTGGTCAGCAGCGAGTCGTAATACCGAGTGATCACTCCACCTGCGTAGGCCGTGCCGCCGTCCAGACGAATGCCCATACCAGTGGCCGAGCGATAGGCTGTGATGCGGCCATAATCGGGGATGAAGTTGTTCTGTGGGTCCTCTGTGGTGATCCGGGTCTGCAGCGCGTGGCCGGTCAGATGCACATCTGCCTGGCTGGCCGCACCGGTGGCCTCGGCCAGAGTTTTACCTTCAGCGATCAGAATCTGAGCCTGAACGATGTCGATTCCGGTGACTTCCTCAGTGACGGTGTGTTCCACCTGCACGCGGGGATTCACTTCGATGAAGTAGAACTTGCCGGTTTCCATATCCATCAGGAATTCAACCGTGCCCGCGCATTCATAGTTCACATGGGCGCAAATCTTGCGGCCAAGCTCACAAATCTCGGCCCGCTGTTCTTCCGACAGATACGGGGCAGGGGCGCGTTCCACGACCTTCTGGTTCCGGCGCTGGACCGAGCAGTCGCGTTCGTAGAGGTGGTAAATCTCACCATGCTTGTCGCCCAGAATTTGGACTTCGACGTGGCGGGCGCGGGTGATCATCTTTTCCAGATAACCCTCGCCGTTGCCGAATGCGGCTTCGGCCTCACGACGGCCTTCCAGTACCTTTTCTTCCAGCTCATCTTCTGAGTTGATCGGGCGCATACCACGACCGCCGCCGCCCCAACTGGCCTTCAGCATCAATGGATAGCCGATTTCCTTGGCCTCGGCCCGGATGGCGTCCATGTCATCGCCTAGCACTTCGGTCGCAGGGATGACCGGGACACCGGCCGCGATGGCAACACGCCGCGCGCTCGCCTTGTCACCCAGCGCGCGCATGGTTTCTGCCTTGGGACCGATGAAAGTGATGCCGTTCTGAACACATGCGTCCACGAAATCAGGATTCTCGGACAGCAGGCCATAGCCGGGATGGATCGCATCCGCGCCACATTCCTTGGCAACGCGGATAATCTCGTCAATCGACAGATACGCCGCAACCGGCCCCATCCCTTCGCCAATGCGATAGGCCTCATCCGCCTTGAAGCGGTGCAGCCCCAGCTTATCTTCCTCAGCGAACACCGCGACGGTGCGTTTGCCCATCTCGTTTGCTGCGCGCATCACGCGAATGGCAATCTCGCCGCGATTGGCAATCAGGATCTTGTTGAAGTCGGTCATGTCAGGTCCCGGTCTTATTTGTGTGGCCGTGTTAATAGGCGGACAATACGCGCACGTATATCAGTCGTTCTGGGTAGAACCGGCATGTTATCGCTCGCAAACGCCGCCTTTTGGCATGATTGTCTTACACACGCTGCACTGCAGCATCAACGTTTGTAATCGCAGATGGGATTTTTTGCAGATTCGGGAGCCCCATTTGTCCCATATTGGCGATCATGTCCTGGCATAGGATGTCTATGACATGAGCTGGCCCTCGCGCACCCAAGGCGCTGAGACCATACAAGAATCCGCGTCCCAGCATGACAAAATTCGCACCCAGTGCCATGGCACGCAGAATATCCAAACCGCTTTCTACCCCGCTGTCGAAGATCAACGGCAAGGTTGTAGACGCCCGAATGGCGCGAAGAACCTCAATACTGGCTGGAGCACCATCAAACTGTCGACCGCCGTGATTCGAAACCCAGATAGCATCAACTCCGGCCCGCTGTAGCCGGTCAGCGTCTTCTGCTCGCATTACACCTTTCACGATGAACGGCCCGTGCCATGCGTCTCGTAGCCAATTGACGTATTCCATGTCCGGGGATGTGCGCAGCAAATATCCCACGTGAGCCGTCGGCGATAGGGCGCTGTTATCGTCGATGTATTTGTCCAACGTTCTCATCCGCGGCATCCCGGTTTGAGCCATACCCAGAGCCCAAATCGGGCGCCGGATGATCTGGGCCAACAGGCGGGGGGTCAGCTTGGGCGGATGTGTCAGGCCGGAACGGACCTGCCGTTCTCGCCGCGAGGCGACCGGGACATCAACGGTTAGCACAAGCGTCGAGAACCCCGCTGATCGGGCGCGGTTCAGCAAGTCGGCGCGAATTTCCGGGTCTTTCGGCGGGTAAAGCTGAAACCAGGCGTTTTGTCCGATATCTGTGGCCAGGTCTTCAGGGCTCTGACTCGCTACGGTCGACAGCGTATAGGGTAGCCCGGCCTCTGCGGCTGCGCGCGCCAGCAGCCTTTCCGCATCGGGCCAGATCAGCCCCGACATGCCAATAGGCGCAATCCCGAACGGCAGGGGATAGTCATGACCCAGAAACCGCGTGCCGGTGTCAAATTCAATCGGACCATGCAGGATTGAGGGCAGAAACGTGACCCTGTCCAGAGCGGTGCGGTTCCGGCGCAATGTGACCTCGGATCCTGTCCCGCTGTCCAGATACTCCCAGACGAAATGTGGCACCCTGCGCCGTCCGCGGCGTTTCAGATCGGCAAGGCCGGGAAAGGTGCTGTGCAGGTCCATATGAATTGATCCGACCTGTCGGGCGATTCTGCAAGGTTTTCAGGTTGCTGGACCGACCCTTGTCATTGGGCCTGTGCAACACGTCATCCGAGGCGTGCATGGGCCAATGCGTCGGACGGGGAGCACCAACGTATTCGAGATAAGACACAGCTTGCGGACAATTGCGTCGCCGCGTAGGGCGGTCGGACTCAAGCATCCTGACGGCCACAGGAGCAGGAATCGCGGGGAGTCTCTGCCATACGGGGCCGCCAGTGTCCCTCTTTGTTATAACAAAATCGCAAATCTCAGGCGGAGCGTCATGCCTGCGCCGCCCCGCAGACTATATCCATCGAATGGACCAGATTGGGTGTGACGCCTTTGAAAATTTTACGCGAACAAGCCGTGAACAAACTCTTTCCCTTGGCGCATATCCGGCGTAGTTTGGGGGGATGAGCAGTTTCGACGATATGGACGCCTTTGAGGGCGCATCGCTGTCCGCGCGGGCTATGGCCGCGCGGCCCACGCCTCATCTTGAATGGTTGAATAGCGAACAGATGAAGGCAGTAAAGACGCTCGACGGTCCGGTGCTTGTTCTTGCTGGGGCTGGTACGGGCAAGACTAGAGCACTTATTTCGCGAATTGCTGAAATTCTCCACACAGGGAGAGCAAGGTCGAACGAAATTCTTGCGGTAACGTTTACAAACAAGGCTGCAAAGGAAATGAAAGATCGGGTTCAGCAGTATCCTGTTAATGTTGAGCGCGGGATGCAATGGATGGGTACGTTCCACTCAGTTTGCGTCAAGTTGCTGCGTCGTCATGCTGAACTAGTCGACCTGAAATCGAACTTCACCATTCTCGATACGGATGATCAACTGCGCCTGCTCAAGCAGTTGGTTCAGGCGGCGAATATCGACGACAAACGCTGGCCTGCGCGCATGCTGGCCGGGATCATTGATGATTGGAAGAACCGCGCGCTGACGCCGGACAAGGTGTCCGCTGCGGATGCCGCTGCCTATAACAACAAAGGTATTGAGCTTTACGCCCAGTATCAGACCCGACTGCGCGAACTGAACGCGGTGGATTTTGGTGACCTGCTCCTGCACATGGTCACGATCTTTCAGACTCATCAGGACGTTCTGGAACAATACCAGAGTTGGTTCCGCTACATCTTGGTGGACGAGTATCAGGATACCAACGTCGCTCAATACCTCTGGCTGCGTCTGCTGGCCGGGGCGCATAAGAATATCTGCTGCGTGGGGGATGATGATCAGTCGATCTATGGCTGGCGCGGGGCCGAAGTGGGCAACATCCTTCGGTTCGAGAAAGACTTCCCCGGAGCTTTCGTGGTGCGGCTGGAGCAGAACTACCGCTCGACACCGCATATTCTGGCCGCTGCTTCGAACGTCATTCGCGGGAATGAAAGCCGTCTTGGTAAAGAGCTTTGGACCGACGCGGAAGAGGGCGAGAAGGTCCGCCTGATCGGTCATTGGGATGGCGAGGAAGAGGCGCGCTGGATCGGCGAGGAAATTGACGCGATGCAGGGTGGCACCCGTGGTGTGCGCCCGATGAATCTCGATGAAATCGCCATTCTTGTTCGCGCATCTCATCAGATGCGCGCGTTCGAGGATCGGTTTTTGACCATTGGCTTGCCGTATAAGGTGATTGGCGGCCCTCGGTTCTATGAGCGGATGGAAATCCGCGATGCCATGGCCTATTTCCGGCTGGTGGTCAGCCCCGGCGACGATCTGGCGTTCGAGCGGATCGTAAATACACCGAAACGCGGGTTAGGCGACAAAGCCCAACAGACGATCCAGATGACAGCGCGGGAAAATGGCGTGTCCTTGGTCGATGGGGCGCGGATTGCGGTTGATAACGGGTTGATCAAGAGTAAAGGCGGAAAGGCGCTGCGCGAGTTGATCGACGGGCTGGCGCGGTGGAATGCGATGACGCGTGGGCCTCGGATCGAGGTCGATGACGAGTCGGTCATTGATGACGGCGCCCCAATGCGGTTCGGCGAACCCGAAGTGTCACATATAGAACTGGCTCAGATCATACTGGATGAGTCTGGCTATACCGCCCATTGGCAGAACGAAAAGACGCCCGAGGCTCCGGGGCGGCTGGAAAACCTCAAGGAATTGGTCAACCAGCTGGACAATTTCGAAAACCTTCAGGGTTTTCTGGAGCATGTCAGCCTCGTCATGGACAACGAGCAGGAGGGCGACGGAGCCAAGGTCTCGATCATGACACTGCACGCGGCGAAAGGGTTGGAGTTTCCTGCCGTGTTCCTGCCGGGGTGGGAGGACGGTCTGTTCCCCTCGCAGCGGTCGATGGATGAGTCTGGGATCAAGGGGCTCGAGGAAGAGCGGCGACTGGCCTATGTGGGCATCACGCGTGCCGAAGAGGTCTGTACCATTTCCTTTGCAGCCAACCGGCGGGTATTCGGGCAATGGCAGAATGCGATGCCGTCACGTTTCATCGACGAACTGCCCGAGGATCATGTGGAGGTGTTGACGCCTCCGGGCCTCTATGGCGGCGGTCAGCCAGCGGCGGGGATCGAAACCCGTGCGGCCGAGGCGAATGTCTATAACTCTCCGGGCTGGAAACGGATGCAGGCACGGCAGGGGCAATACGGAATGTCGCAACCACGCGAAAGCCGCAACACGGTGATCGACGCAACTGCTGTGGCCAGTTTTACCTTGGGTGAACGCGTGTTTCACCAAAAGTTCGGCTATGGCGCAGTCATTGGTATCGAAGGGGACAAGGTCGAAGTGGATTTCGACAAGGCGGGGACCAAAAAGGTCGTCTCGCGGTTTCTGTCCGCCAAGGATGACGTCCCGTTTTAATCAAATGGAATGTGCCTGACGGCACATACTCGATTCTTTATCGGCGCCCGGCCATGACTGCGGCGCCTTTTTTCATGCTGGGGAAATGAAAAACGGCGGTTCCCAGGGAGGAGGAGAGGGAACCGCCGTTCTTTTCAACATCAGGGCAGGGAGGAGGAGAGCCCCGATGTATCCGAACCCGGGTCTGATCCCGGTATTTGTAAGTCGCGGCGACGTCAGGGAGGAGGAAGACGTCGCCGCGCGCTTTCAACACCAGGAAAGGGAGGAGGAGTACCCGGTGTGTCTGTGTCCGGCACTTAGAGCCGGTATAGATCGCGGCGATATCAGGGAGGAGGAGAGATATCGCCGCTGAAATACAGGTTCTAAGGGAGGAGGAAGAACCTGATCTCGGTATGTCGTCTCGCGCTTTTTTACGCGGTGTGCTCTTCGGCCGCTTGCATTGCCAGGCGACGGATCATCGAACGGTGCAAGCCCAGATCAGCCAGTTCGCGGTTCGACAGCTCGGACAGTTCGGTTACTGTCTGGCGGTAAACTCGGTAGCGAACGAACCGAGTCTTTGCAGCTTCGATCAGCGAAGCCAGGCCGGTTGCCGGTGCGCTCTTCAGAGCGGTCTGATGTGTTGCTGCAGCCATCTGCGATACTCGATAGTTTTCGTTGTTGCCGAAGCGTTTCGGCGTTTGCTTGAGGATGAAAATAAGGAAATGCTGCGCTTGCACAATAGCCTGCGTCGTCAATGCCGCTATGCAGCAATTGCATAGATATCAAGCTGTTGGGTATCTCGTCGCCCAAAGGCCTTGAAAACATGGGTTTTGGCGGCCTTCTTTCCATTTCGGCGCCAGTCTCGAAGTAGCAACATGCTTGGAGCTGCTACTTCTTTACGCCCATTGATTTGAATTTGTGCGCTTCGAGATCGGAGAGGAATGCATGATGCCTCTGATTGGGGCTTTCAGCGTATGGGAATTCATGGGCTTGGGGTGGGAACGGGATCTGCGAAGCCTCCTCAAGCCTTCTGGCTTTGGGTGATTCGGCGCAGAAGGCCGCATATTTTCGTGCGTTGAGAGGGGATATTGTGATTCCGTGAAAAATATTGGGAAAACATGGGACATGCTGGGTGGTGCGTCGGGGGCACAATATATGGTGTATAAAAATTTCATTTAGTCTAATTGATGTGTGGGTAAGGTGGTTTTCTTTTAAATTGTGTTTGGGTATGTTGCGACTCCGTGGGTCAGGTTGTGAAATTTCCTGTTGATTTCCATGATTTCCCATGTCATCCCTTGTTTATCCGATGAGGACGAGGCACATGGGGCGCCAAACGACCCCGAACCAACAAAAACAGGTTTCATACAGGCATCTCGCTTTCATCACTCTAGAGATCCGGCGCGCGGGCGAGCAGACATCCCCCCAGGTGGCGCGCGCAGCTGGACATCCCGCTCAGCGGGTCAATGCGGCGGGTTGATCGGTGGCAGCAGATCAACCCGCCGTTTTTCATCCGGGGGGAACGGAATTTCTTGGTGGGGCGCAAGCGAAAGGGACAATCGTCTTGGCGCGCAGGTTTAGAGGTGAAAGCCACCACAAGGTGGATGCGAAGGGCAGGGTGTCGATCCCGGCCTCGTTTCGCCGTGTGCTTGAGGCTTCTGATCCTAACTGGCAGCCCGGAGATACTCCTGAACTGGTAATCGTCTATGGCGATCACCGCCGCAAATTCCTAGAATGCTATACCATGCAAGCGATCGACGAGGTCGATGACAAGATTGATGCGCTGCCGCGCGGCTCGATGCAGCGGAAGATGCTGCAGCGTATGTTCCATGGTCAGTCCTTCCCGACCACTGTTGATGAGACCGGGCGTCTGGTGTTGCCGGCCAAGCTGCGCAATAAGGTCGGACTTGAAAACGAGGCGTTCTTTATCGCCGCTGGTGACACGTTCCAGATCTGGAAACCCGAGACGTACGAATCCGAAGAGTTAGCCGCAGCTGAGGAATGGCTGGACGAACAGCCCGAGGACTTCGATCCTCTGGAGTTCCTAGATGGCGTCGGGGACGCGTAACGGCATGGCCGGCGCTGAAACTCCTTCCGACAAACCTCATATTCCCGTTTTGCTGCGCCCACTGCTGGCAGCCGTGGCTCCGGTGTCGGGCGTTTGGCTGGATGGCACCTTTGGGGCGGGTGGATACACCCGTAGTTTGCTGGATGCTGGAGCCGACAAGGTCATCGGTGTCGATCGCGATCCTCTGGCCTTTGAGATGGCGGCAGATTGGGCAGGTGACTACGGCGACCGGCTGGTGATGCAGCCCGGTGTGTTCTCGCGCATGGATGAATATGCGCAGGACTTGGATGGCGTCGTGTTGGACCTCGGTGTGTCTTCGATGCAGCTGGATCAGGCCGAGCGCGGTTTTTCCTTCATGAAGGACGGCCCGCTGGACATGCGCATGAGCCAGGAGGGTGAAAGCGCCGCCGATCTGGTCAACACCGCGACCGAGGCACAACTGGCGGACATCCTGTTTCACTACGGTGAGGAGCGTGCCAGCCGCCGCATCGCCAAGGCCATTGTGAAAGCGCGGGCCGAGGAACCGATCACCACGACGCTTCGGCTGGTTGCGATCATTGAGTCCTGCCTGCCGCGCCCAAAGCCCGGCCAATCGCATCCAGCGACGCGTAGCTTTCAGGGTCTGCGGATTGCCGTAAATGCGGAATACGAAGAGTTGTTTGAAGGGCTTATGGCCGCTGAGCGTGCACTGAAACCGGGCGGCCAACTGGCAGTTGTAACCTTTCATTCTATCGAGGACCGGATGGTCAAACGGTTCTTTCAGTCCCGGGCGGGCAAGACCGGTCGTGCCAACCGATACGCGCCTGAGTTGGAGCAAGAGCAGCCGCAATTCACGCTAAAGACCCGCAAGGCCGTGGGTCCGGACGATCAGGAATTGCAGGAAAACCCACGCGCGCGCTCGGCCAAGCTGCGCGTTGCGGTGCGGACTGATGCTCCAGCGGGGGAAATTGATGCCCGCGCTATTGGGATGCCGCAACTTGGGGGTAGAGCGAAATGAAGAGTGTTTTGTATGTATTGACCGCTCTGGCCGTATTCGGGCTGGCGCTTTGGGCGTATCAGGAGAATTACCGCACCCAACAGGTCGTGAAAGAAACGCAGAAGCTTCAGCGCGAGATCGGTATGGCGCAGGTTCGGCTGGCCGTTCTGAACGCGGAATGGGCCTATTTAAACCGGCCCGACCGATTGCGCGAACTGGCGGATCTGAATTTCGAACGTTTGGGGCTGCTACCCCTGCGCGCGGAACAATTCGGACGCGCCGACCAGATTTCATATGCCGAGGACCCGGACCTGCCCATCGTCGACCCGATTGAGTTGCAGGCCATCAACAGTACTCAGGCGCTGGGCGAGGTGCAGATTCCATGACCCGCACGCCCCTGCGCCCTCTGGCCCGAATCCTCGACGCCCGCGCCCGGGGCGAGAACCCAAAGGCGATTGAACGGGAAAACATCCGACAACGTCACGAAGATATGAAGGACCGTGCCCGCGCCCGCGCCGAAGGGCGCCTTTTGGTTTTGGGCCTGTTCTTTTTCTGCGCTTTCTCGGTGGTGGGTGTCCGTATGGGCATGTTGGCCACGTCCGAGGCGCAGGAGCCGCTGGCCAGTGCCCCTGGTGCCGCCATTGCCATGCAGCGGGCCAATATCGTGGACCGTGAGGGGCGCATTTTGGCGACCAACCTGGATACTTATTCCGTTTACGCCCAGCCACCTTTGATGATCGACCCGATTGCCGCGGCGGATCAACTGGTGGCGATCTTCCCCGATCTGGACAAAGAGCGTCTGGTCAAGGATTTCACCGGAAAGCGCAAGTTCTTGTGGATCAAGAAGCGCATCTCGCCCGAACAGAAACAGGCGGTGCATGATATCGGCGATCCCGGCATTCTGTTTGGCCCGCGTGAGATGCGGCTCTACCCGAATGGTCGCCTCGCCGCGCATATTCTGGGCGGTTCCGGTTTCGGTCGTGAGGGCGTAAGCGCCGCCGAAGTCATTGGTGTGGCTGGTGTCGAGAAACAGTTCGACGACTATCTGCGCGACCCGGCCAATGGCAACAAACCGCTGCAACTGTCGCTTGACCTGACCGTTCAGGCCGCGGTGGAACAAGTGCTGTATGGCGGTATGAAGATCATGAACGCCAAGGGTGCCTCGGCGGTTCTGATGAACGCGCATACGGGTGAGGTGATCTCGGCCGCGTCGCTGCCTTCGTTCGACCCCAATGACCGCCCGCGCCCGCCGACCTCGGGGTTCGACCCGTCGGACAGCCCCTTGTTCAATCGCTATGTGCAGGGCGTATATGAGCTGGGCTCGGTGTTCAAAATCTTCACCGCAGCGCAGGCCGTGCAACTGGGGCTAGTGAACTCCGAGACCATCATCGATACCTCCGGCCCGATGAAGATCGGGCGGTTCCCGATCGGTGAGTTCAACGGCAAGAATTACGGCAAGATCAGTGTTGCGGATGTGATCGTCCACAGCTCGAACCGGGGCACCGGGCGACTGGCACTGCAGATCGGTGCAAAACGGCAGCAGGATTTCCTTGAGGCGCTGGGCATGTTCGAAGCCACGCCGTTCGAGATTGTCGAGGCGGCAGGCGGCGCTCCGCTGAAGCCCAAGAAATGGGGCGAGTTGAGCACGGTGACGATTTCCTATGGTCACGGTCTGTCGACCAGCCCGATGCATCTGGCCGCAGGCTATGCGGCGATTGCCAATGGCGGGCACTATGTCAGCCCAACTATTCTACGCAAAAATGGGCCTCAATACGGACCCCGGGTGATGTCGAACAGTGCGGCGACGCAGGCGCAGAAGATGCTGCGCAAGGTGGTGACGGACGGTACGGCCAGCTTCGGCGATGTGGCGGGGTATGATGTGGCCGGTAAAACTGGAACAGCCGATAAGCCTAAACCGCGCGGCGGATACTATGATGACAAGGTCATTGCGACCTTTGCGACGATCTTCCCGGCATATGATCCGAAATATGTGCTGATTGTCACTCTGGATGAGCCTTCCATTGTCGCTTATGGCGAAAAGCGCCGGACGGCGGGATGGACGGCAGTTCCGGTCGCGTCAGAGCTGATCGCCCGGATCGCGCCGCTGCTAGGGCTGCGTCCCCGGCTTGAGCCTGAGGCGAGCGCTGCTATAACCCTGACCTCGAATTAGGCTGTCCGGAAAGAGGTGGGTCATGGGCGCAAGGACGAAAACACTTAGCCAACTGGCCCTTACCGCAAGAGGCGGCGCGAATCCCGACATCACCGGTCTGGCGGTTGATAGTCGCGAGGTGAAGGACGGTTACCTCTTTGCAGCGCTTCCCGGAACGCGCGTTCACGGCGGAGAGTTTATTCAGTTCGCTTTGCGCATGGGCGCAGCGGCTATTCTGACAGATGCCGAAGGTGCTGAAATCGCCTCTGAGGAACTGGCGTCATCGGACGCTGCGCTGATCGTGGTCGAGGACCCGCGTCAAGCGCTGGCTGGCGCCGCCGCGTTGTGGTTCGGCACGCAGCCCCAAACCATCGTTGCCGTCACCGGCACCAATGGCAAAACCTCGGTCGCGACGTTCGTGCGTCAGATCTGGATGGAACTCGGCCACGCTGCAGTGAACCTTGGCACCACGGGTGTTGAAGGTGCCTGGACCGCGCCGTTGGCCCACACCACACCGGAACCGATCACCTTGCATCGTTGTCTGGCCAAGGCCGCCGAGAACGGTGTGACTCACGCGGCGATGGAAGCGTCCTCACACGGCCTCGAACAACGTCGTCTGGATGGGGTACATCTGACAGCCGCTGGGTTTTCAAACTTCACGCAGGACCATCTGGACTATCACGAAACTTTCGAGGCTTACTTTGCCGCCAAGGCCGGATTGTTCGACCGGGTTCTGCCTCAGGACGGCTCGGCCGTGATCAACATGAGCGACCCTAAGGGAGTTGAAGTTCTTAGAATCGCCGAAGCCAGGGGGCAGTCGGTGTCGACGGTTGGGCAGGATGACACTGACCTTTGCCTATTAAGCCAACGCTTTGACGCAACCGGGCAGGATTTGCGCTTTTCCTGGAAGGGTAAAGTGTTTCAAACCCGCCTAAACCTGATCGGGGGGTTTCAGGCCGAGAACATCCTGCTCGCCTGCGGTCTGGTCATCGCGGCTGGGGAAGAGCCCGAGCGCGTTTTCGAAACTCTGCCTCATCTGACAACCGTTCGCGGCCGTATGCAGTTGGCCGCCACGCGGGAAAACGGCGCGGCGGTGTTTGTCGACTACGCTCATACACCGGATGCAGTGGCCACCGCGCTCAAGGCGATGCGCCCGCATGTAATGGGGCGACTGATCGCTATCGTCGGTGCGGGGGGGGATCGGGACGCCACCAAGCGACCTTTGATGGGCAAAGCTGCAGCAGACAATGCGGACGTGGTCTTTGTCACCGACGACAACCCGCGTAGCGAGGACCCGGCTACAATCCGCGCTGCCGTCCTGCTGGGTGCACCGGAGGCCACTGAAGTGGGCGACAGGGCCGAAGCCATCTTGCGCGGAATTGATGCGTTGCAACCTGGCGACGCGCTGTTGATTGCAGGGAAGGGGCATGAAACAGGCCAGATTGTCGGCGATCAGGTCTTGCCGTTTGATGACGTGGAGCAAGCCAGTATCAGCGTGGCCGCGCTGGATGGGAGAGTGGCATGACGCTCTGGACCGCAGCCGAGGCTGCCGAAGCTACCGGTGGGCGCGCCACGACCGATTGGGTGGTGAATGGGGTGTCGATCGACACAAGAACCCTCCAGCCCGGAGATCTGTTCGTTGCCCTCAAGGCCGCACGGGACGGGCATGATTTCGTGGCACAAGCCTTGGAAAAGGGCGCAGGTGCCGCGTTGGTGTCGCATGTCCCAGAAGGAGTCTCCGAAGATGCTCCGTTGTTGATTGTAGACGACGTTCAAGCCGGGCTGGAGGCTTTGGGCCAGGCAGGCCGCGCGCGCACGGACGCGCGCGTGATCGGCGTAACGGGCAGCGTCGGCAAGACTTCGACCAAGGAAATGTTGGCGACCATCCTGGAAAGACAAGGCAAAACCCACGCAAGTGTGGCCAGCTACAATAATCATTGGGGAGTACCTCTGACACTGGCCCGGATGCCGCGCGACACAGAATTCGCGGTGATCGAGATTGGCATGAATCACCCCGGTGAGATCGCTCCATTGGCCCGCCAGGCCCGCCCGCATGTGGCGCTGGTGACAACCGTGGCGGCTGTGCACCTCGAGGCTTTTGAATCTGTAGCGGGTATCGCCCATGAAAAGGCCGCGATTTTCGAGGGATTAGAGGTCGGCGGCGCAGCCATTGTGAATGCCGACATCGAACACGCGGACATCCTGTGCCAAACAGCGTTGGACCACGGAGCCGGGATCGTCGATTTCGGGCGTGAAGCGGTGGATTACAGTCTGAGTGAGGTGACGCAAGGGGGCGACTCGGTCCACGCGAGGGCCACAGTGGGTGATGCATCCATCACTTATGACGTGAAGTCGGCCGGTACTCATTTCGCTATGAATGCGTTGGGTGCTCTGGCGGCCTGTGTTGAGATGGGCGTCGATCTGGATGAAGCCATCGCCGGGCTGCGTCAATGGTCTCCGGTCAAAGGTCGAGGCGTGCGCGAGGTGCTACCGCTCGCCTTAGGTGGGCAGATCGAGTTGTTGGACGACAGCTATAATGCCAATCCCACTTCGATGGAGGCCGCGCTTGACGTGCTTGCCGCCACTCAAGGCACACGCCGCGTCGCTTTTCTGGGCGATATGAAAGAGTTGGGTGCGCAGGAAGTTCCGATGCACGCCGGTATGGCGGATGTGCCCGCGATGGCGCAGGTGGATCAGGTTCACTGCATCGGACCGCTGATGAAAGCGCTGCACGAGGCGCTGCCCGAGGAAAAACGCGGGCTATGGAGTGAGACAAGCGCCGAGATGGTCAAACACCTGCCGGAATTGATCCGAGCGGGGGATACGGTGCTGGCCAAGGGTTCGCTCAGCATGGCACTGGCGCAGATTGTTGACGGTTTGCGGAAAATGGGGCAAGGGAGCGCGCTTGACCCATGATCGCCGCACGAGAAAGGTTTTGAAATGCTCTATTGGTTGACCGCCCTGTCGGATGGAGGGGATTTCTTCAACCTCTTCCGCTACATCACTTTCCGTGCGGGCGGAGCCTTTCTGACGGCACTGATTTTTGGTTTCATCTTTGGTAAACCTCTGATCAACGTGCTGCGCCGCAAACAGGGCAAGGGCCAGCCGATCCGGGATGACGGGCCAGAGGGGCATTTCTCGAAGGCGGGAACCCCGACCATGGGCGGGTTGCTGATCGTTGGCGCGCTGGTGACGTCGACACTGGTCTGGGCGCGGTGGGACAACCCTTATGTCTGGATGGTGCTGTTCGTGACGCTGGCCTATGCGGCGATTGGCTTTGCGGATGATTTTGCCAAGGTCTCGAAACAGAACACCAAGGGCGTGTCTAGCAAGATGCGGTTGGCGCTGGGTGTGATTATTGCGGTGCTGGCTTCGCTATGGGCAACGCTGCACCATCCCGAAGCTTTGCAGAACCAACTGGCGGTTCCGGTGTTCAAGGACACGTTGGTTAATCTCGGGATTTTCTACATTCCGTTTGCGATTGTCGTGATCGTAGGCGCCGCGAATGCGGTGAACCTGACTGATGGTCTAGACGGGCTGGCGATCATGCCGGCGATGATTGCGGCCTCAACACTGGGCGTGATTGCCTATGCGGTTGGACGAGTCGACTTCACCGAATATCTGGACGTGCATTATGTGCCGGGGACCGGGGAGATTTTCATCTTCACCTCAGCGCTGTTTGGCGCAGGACTTGGGTTCCTTTGGTACAACGCGCCGCCTGCGGCGGTGTTCATGGGCGACACCGGATCTCTGGCTCTGGGTGGTGCGCTGGGCGCGATTGCTGTGGCGACCAAGCACGAGTTGGTACTGGCCGTGGTTGGCGGATTGTTCGTGGTCGAGGCACTGAGCGTGATCATTCAGGTTCTATACTTCAAACGTACCGGACGCCGCGTGTTCCTGATGGCGCCGATCCATCACCACTATGAGAAAAAAGGCTGGGCAGAGCCGACCATTGTCATCCGTTTCTGGATCATCTCTCTGATCCTGGCGATGATCGGTCTGGCGACGTTGAAGGTCCGGTAACGCTCCCGCCAGGTTCGGTGAACCTGCGGCCCACCTGCCACCTGTTGGGCCCGGCTCGCGCTTGCGCGCGAGCCTTTTGCCACCCTTGCCATCAGTGGGTTCTTCTGCGCAGTGTGGCGGCCAATTGGGCGTCAGAAGAAGGTGGGCGACATGATCCCGGTCAAAGGGTTTTCAGGGCAGAAAGTTGCGGTTCTGGGGCTTGGCCGGTCGGGTCTGGCAACGGCGCGCGCGCTGCGGGCGGGCAAGGCTGAGCCGGTGTGCTGGGATGACAACCCTGCCGCACGGGAAAAGGCCGAAGCTGAGGGATTCAACTGTACCGACTTGCGCCGCCATGGGGCGTTTGATGCAATTGCCTCGCTGATCGTGTCGCCCGGCATCCCGCACCTCTATCCGGAACCAAATCCGGTTGTGGCCGCGGCGCTAGAGGCGGGGGTGCCGGTCGACAATGATATTGGGCTATTCTTTCGGTCGTTTGCAGGACCTGAGTGGAGCCACTACGACACCCCCCCGCGCGTGATAGCAGTGACCGGATCGAACGGTAAATCGACCACGGCGGCCCTTATTCATCACGTCCTAACCGAGGCCGGGCGCGAGGTGCAATTGGCCGGGAATATAGGGCGCGGTGTGTTGGACATTGATCCCGGCCAAGATGGTTCAGTGGTGGTGCTGGAACTGTCCAGTTATCAGACCGAACTCGCGCGGGCTTTGACGCCTGATGTGGCTGTGTTTACGAACTTGTCTCCAGATCATTTGGATCGACATGGCGGCATGGGAGGGTACTTTGCAGCCAAGCGCCGGTTGTTCGCCGAGGGCGGACCGGATCGCGCGGTGATTGGCGTGGACGAGAATGAAGGTGCGTTTTTGGCCGGACAACTGTCCGAAGGGCCTACGGATGACCGGGTGATCCGTGTCTCTGTGGCGCGAAAGTTGACCGGACCGGGCTGGCAGGTATTCGCGCGCAAGGGGTTCTTGGCAGAGTACCGCAAGGGGCGTCAGGCTGGCTCCATTGACCTGCGCGAGATTAAAGGGCTCCCCGGTGCGCATAACCATCAAAACGCGTGCGCCGCATATGCGGCCTGCCGTGCACTGGGGTTGGCGCCGCGCGTTATCGAAGACGCGTTGCACAGTTACCCCGGCCTTCCGCACCGCAGCCAGATTATCGCCGAGGCGGGCGGCGTGACATATGTGAACGATTCCAAGGCCACCAATGTGGACAGCGCACTGAAGGCGCTGACTGCTTTTAAAAAGATCCGGTGGATTTGCGGGGGGCTTGAGAAAGAGGGCGGTTTGGCGGCATTGAACGGTGCAGCGGATCGGGTGCTCAAAGCATACGTAATCGGGCGCGAGGCGGCTGGTTTTGCAATGCAGCTTGAGGCTGAGGCGCAGGTCTGCACCACCATGGATGCCGCTGTCGCGCAGGCCATGGAAGATGCCCAACCGGGAGAAACTGTGCTGCTAGCCCCAGCTGCCGCCAGTTTTGACCAATACGACAATTTCGAGCAGCGCGGGGACGACTTCGTGGCGGAAGTGGAAAAACGGCTAGCTGACAGTGGTGTTTGCGAATAACTGCCGCTTGGACGGCAGTCCGGAGTTATCGGCTTGACGCGCCCTAAGAAATTGTTTTGGTGTCCGGAAATTCAACGTGAGGTCACGGATATGCTTAACCGTAAATGTTTTCTGATCCTTCCTGCAATTGCATTGGTTGGTGCCTGTGCAAATACCGGTGCAAACTATCAGCCTGTGGTCGATGGTCCGGTCGGTCCGAACTACAACTTCGATCTGCAGCAGTGCCAACAACTTGCGGCATCTCAACCTGCTGTGGACGGAAGTACTGCTGGTAATGCGGCGCTCGCGGCTGCGGGTACAGCTGCGACGACTGCGATCATTCAGGACAGCAGCGACAACCTGGGTCGCGCGGCCGCTGCTGGTGCGCTGCTGGGCGCCGGTGCGGATGTCGTAGCCAAGAACCAGAACAAGGAAGTGATTGTTCGCAACTGCATGCGCAATCGCGGCTACAACGTCGTAGGTTAACGGCCTGCGATTGCACTTCCTGCGGCGTGGCCCGAGGACCACGCCCATTGGAAGTTGTAGCCGCCTAGCCAGCCGGTGACATCCACCGCTTCACCAATTGCATAGAGGCCGGGGACGTCCCTGGCCTCCATTGTTTTCGACGACAGATCATCGGTGTCTATCCCGCCCAGAGTGACCTCGGCGGTGCGATAACCTTCGGTGCCCGAAGGGGTCAGGTGCCAGTGGGACAGCGCTGCGGTCAGGTCGCTCAGCGCGGCGTCGGACTGGTCGGCCAGATTGCCGATCATGGGGATCCGCTGGCTGAGGTAGTCCACCAGTCGTGCGGGCAGGTGCCGAGCCAGTTCCGTGGTCAGCGCTTTCCGTCCACCGTTTTGCCTCTGATCCCGCAACAGATCGAATAGGGGTATGTCAGGGATCAGGTTGACCCGGATCGCCTCGCCCTCGCGCCAGTATGACGACAGTTGCAGCACCGACGGCCCGCTGAGGCCGCGATGGGTGAACAGCAGTGCTTCATCAAAGCGGGTACGGTCGTTTGATACGCGCGCGGGCAGAGAAACGCCGGACAAGTCCTTGAATTTCCCGTCCGAGAAGGTGAATGGCACAAGAGCGGCGCGGGTTTCGGTCAAACGCAGCCCGAACTGACGGGCGATATCGTAGGCCAGCCCGGTCGCGCCCATCTTGGGGATCGACTTGCCGCCTGTGGCCAGAACCAGATTGGCGCAAGAGAGGCTGACCCGCTGCCCTTCGCGGTCAACCTCCAGTACGAACCCGGCCTCGGTCTTGCGCAGGTCCTTCACCTCGGTCCGCACCCACAGCTCGGCCCCTGTGCGGTCCATCTCGGCTAGCAGCATCTGGATGATCTGTTTCGACGACCCGTCGCAGAAAAGCTGCCCCAGCGTTTTCTCATGCCATGCGATGCCGTGGCGCCCGATCAGATCGACGAAATCCCACTGTGTGTAACGTGCCAGTGCGGATTTACAGAAATGCGGGTTCTGTGACAGGAAGTTACCCGGTCCCGCATACATATTGGTGAAATTGCAGCGCCCGCCGCCCGAGATGCGAATTTTCTCACCCGGAGCTTTTGCGTGATCGATCACCAGAACGCGTCCGCCGCAATGGGCAGCGCACATCATACCGGCTGCACCGGCACCAAGGATGATCGTGTCAAAAGTCATTTGCTGCGCATGGCGTGAATTGGCAGAGATGGCAAGGGGGAGTGACATGCCGATCCGGGAGGTGGGGCAACGGACTTGTAAGCCTTGTGGTAAACTACTGCCGTTAAGGAACCTCATTCTTCATTGCAAAGGAGGGCGCCCCAATGATTATGCGGATTTTCCAAGTGACAGTGCGGCCCGGCAAAGAGGCAGAGTTTTCGAAATTCTTCCATGAAACTGCAATCCCTTTGATGCAGAACACAGAGGGCATCGTACAGGTCCTGCCAGGCGCACCGCGTCCTGACACACCGCGAGAATTCAGCTTCGTGATGATTTGGGAAAGCCTCGATGCGCTGAAAGCTTTTGTCGGTGAAGACTACAATAGCCCGCACATCGATCCGGCCGAGGCTGAGCTGGTCGAAGCGCGACTGATCAAGCACTATGACCTAGTTGCTTAAGTAGACCGAAAGTTCAAAGACTGCGCTTTAAGTCAGAGGAACTGCTCCATCGCGCCGATATCGCCGGTCGACCCGTCATTCTGCTAGCCCAAACGCCAAAATCCCTGTAGAGTCTCAATCAGACCCCGAAAACGGGGCGTTAACGAGGCAGATAGTGGCGGTATCTCATGACTGAGATGGTGTATGGCGCGGTCCAGGACCAGCGCGGTGAACCGATTCTACCAAAGTGGTGGCGAACAATTGATCGCTGGACGATGTCCTGCGTGCTGATTCTGTTTGTCATCGGGCTGTTGCTGGGACTGGCCTCATCGCCGCCGCTGGCCGGGCGCAACGGGTTTGATCCGTTCCACTATGTCGAGCGTCAGGCGCTTTTCGGCGGATTGGCGCTGATCGCGATGCTGCTGACCTCGATGATGTCGCCGACGCTGGTGCGCCGTCTCGCGGTGCTGGGGTTTTTGGGCGCGTTTGTAGCGCTGGCCTTTTTACCTGTCTTTGGCACCGATTTCGGCAAGGGGGCAGTGCGTTGGTATTCACTTGGGTTCGCTTCGCTGCAACCGTCAGAATTTCTGAAACCGGGCTTTATCGTTGTGGCGGCATGGTTGCTGGCCGCGTCGCAGGAAATCAACGGCCCTCCGGGGCGGTTATGGTCGTTCGCACTGTGTATGGCCATCGTTGGTATGTTGGTGTTGCAACCTGACTTTGGTCAGGCTTGTCTGATCCTGTTCGGTTGGGGTGTGATGTATTTCGTCGCCGGAGCCCCGATGTTTCTGCTGGTCGGTATGGCAGGGGCCGTTGTTTTGGGCGGCATGTTTGCCTACTCCAACTCGGAACACTTCGCCCGTCGCATCGACGGTTTTCTCAATCAAGAGGTCGATCCCACCACCCAGCTTGGCTATGCTACCAACGCGATCCGCGAAGGCGGGTTATTTGGCGTCGGCGTGGGAGAAGGGCAGGTGAAATGGTCTTTGCCTGACGCCCATACCGATTTCATTATCGCTGTGGCGGCCGAGGAATACGGGCTTATCCTCGTGCTGATTATCATTGCGCTGTATTCGCTGATTGTGGTGCGGTCGCTGCTGCGCCTGATGCGTGAGCGGGATATGTTCATTCGTCTGGCCGGAACCGGGCTGGCCTGCATGTTCGGCGTTCAGGCGATGATCAATATGGGCGTCGCAGTGCGCCTACTGCCCGCCAAGGGCATGACATTGCCTTTTGTTAGCTATGGCGGGTCGTCGCTGATCGCGGGCGGGATTGCGGTCGGTATGTTGTTGGCCTTTACCCGAACGCGCCCACAAGGCGAGCTTGGTGATATTCTTCGCGGACGAGGTTAATGAAGAAACCCTACCTTCTGATTGCGGCTGGCGGCACCGGGGGCCACATGTTCCCGGCGCAGGCGCTGGCCGAGGCGATGCTGCACAAAGGCTGGCGCGTGCGCCTGTCCACGGATCCACGTGGCGCGCGTTATACCAGTGGCTTCCCGCACTCGACTGAGATTGTCGAGGCGTCTTCGGCCACGTTCGCCCGCGGTGGTCTGGCTGCCAAGGCGATGGTCGGGCCTAAGATTGCAGGCGGTGTCACCAGCATGGTGATGCAGATGATGCGCGATCGTCCGGATGTGGTTGTGGGTTTTGGCGGTTACCCGTCGATCCCGGCGCTGGGTGCGGCAACAATGCTGAAAATCCCACGCATGATCCATGAACAGAACGGTATTTTGGGCCGGGTGAACCAACTGTTCGCAACCCGAGTGTCTCAGGTGGCTTGTGGTATCTGGCCCACGGACTTACCCGAAGGGGCAAAAGGCATTCACACTGGTAATCCGGTTCGCGCCGCCGTGTTAGAGCGCGCCGCTGCTGGCTATATCCCCCCCGGCAACTATCCGATGTCGATCCTTGTTATGGGTGGCAGCCAGGGTGCGCGCATTCTCAGTGACATGGTGCCTGGCGCGATTGCGGCTTTGCCTGACAATCTGCGCACTCATATCCGCGTGGCCCATCAGGCACGCGATGAGGATGGCGAGCGTGTCACGGCGTTCTACGCCGATCACGGAATTCGGGCCGAGGTTAAGCCATTCTTTCAGGACGTCCCCCGCCGCATGTCCGACGCCCAGTTGGTCATCTCGCGCTCGGGGGCTTCCAGTGTTGCCGATATCTCGGTGATCGGACGGCCCTCGATCCTGATCCCCTTCGCCGCCGCCGCTGGCGATCACCAAACCGCCAATGCTCGCGGGTTGGTGCAGGCGGGCGGGGCAATCATGATCCCCGAAAACGCCCTTGACGTTTCTTCGCTGACCGAGCAAATCACCACGGTTCTGACCAACCCCGAAGCCGCGCAAAAGATGGCCCATGCCGCCCTCTCGACCGGTGCCCCCGACGCGACCGAGCGTCTGGTGCACCTTGTCGAAGACCTGGCGCAGAAGGAGACCGCATGAATCCCGCAACCAAACTGCCGCAAGACGTAGGGCCGATCCATTTTGTTGGTATCGGTGGGATCGGGATGTCGGGCATCGCCGAGGTGCTGCTGAACCTGGGGTACCGGGTGCAGGGATCTGACCTGAAGGCGTCCAAGATCACTGAACGCTTGGCTGGTTTGGGGGCTGAGATTTTTGTTGGCCAGCGCGCTGAAAATTTGGAAAATGCAACCGTTGTGGTGGTTTCCACCGCGATCAAACCGGGCAACCCAGAGCTGGACGGTGCCCGCGCACGAGGCCTGCCGGTGGTACGCCGCGCGGACATGCTGGCTGAACTGATGCGGTTGCGCTCGAACATCGCCATCGCCGGGACGCACGGCAAGACCACAACCACCACAATGATGGCAGAGCTGATGGTGGCGGGTGATTTCGACCCGACCGTGATCAATGGTGGCATCATCCACGCCTATGGTTCAAACGCTCGGATGGGGCAGGGCGAATGGATGGTGGTTGAGGCTGACGAATCCGATGGTTCGTTCAACCGTTTGCCTGCGACCATCGCAATCGTCACCAATATCGACCCCGAGCATATGGAGCATTGGGGCGACTTCGATAAACTGCGCGACGGATTCTACGAGTTCGTGTCAAACCTGCCGTTCTATGGTCTCGCCGTGTGCTGCACCGACCACGCCGAGGTGCAGACGCTGGTAGGACGCATCACCGACCGTCGTGTGCGTACCTACGGGTTCAACGCCCAGGCCGACGTACGGGCGGTGAACCTGACCTACAAAGGTGGCATCGCGCATTTCGATATTCACCTGCAATACGAGGACTCGGTGATCGAAGGGTGTACTCTGCCGATGCCGGGAGATCACAACGTTTCGAACGCGTTGTCTGCTGCTGCTGTGGCGCGCCATCTTGGAATGAAAGCTTCGGAAATCCGCGATGCGCTGGCGAACTTCGGAGGGGTCAATCGCCGCTTCACCAAGGTCGGAGAAGTCGATGGCGTTACAATCATCGACGATTACGGCCACCACCCCGTAGAAATCGCTGCCGTTCTGAAAGCCGCTCGTCAGGCGACCGAAGGACGCGTCATCGCCGTGCATCAGCCGCACCGTTACTCTCGCCTGTCCAACTTGTTTGACGATTTCTGCACCTGTTTCAACGACGCCGATGTGGTCGCGATCGCTGAAATCTTCGCCGCTGGGGAAGACCCGATCGAGGGAGCCTCGCGCGATGATCTGGTGCAGGGCTTGATCCGCCACGGTCACCGCCACGCCCGCGCTCTGCTGGATGAGAACGATCTGGAGCGGCTGGTCCGCGAGCAGGCCCGCCCCGGGGATATGGTTGTCTGTCTAGGGGCCGGTACAATCAGCGCTTGGGCCAACGGGCTGCCTGCGCGGCTGCAACAAAAACAGGCGGTTTGAGTCAATAGACATTCGTGCGTTGCAACTATAAAGTGTGACGCTGCACGTACGGAATTGCGTCCTCGGAGGGGAAATTGGAAGATTCGGTGCTGTTCGCTGCCTTGTGGGTGGTGGCCGCTACTATCGTGGCCATGCTGCCGATGCGTCTGCAGTTCCCGCCGGGTATTGTGCTGTTCGTGTCAGCGCCTGCGTTGATCGTTTGGCTGGGTCATGATTTTGGCTGGTTCGTCTCTCTGCTGGCATCCGCGGCGTTTGCGTCCATGTTCCGTAATCCGATCCGTCATTACTGGCGCCGCTGGACGGGCCGGGAGGTTAGGGAATGAACTGGTCCATCGCCCTTGCCGCCCTTTGGGGAATTGCGGCAAATGTGCTGGCAATGATCCCGAGCAAAGACAGCCACTGGACGCGCGCCTATTTCCTGATCGCAGCCGGTATCCCGATTTTGGGCTATGTCACTTTGCAGAATGGTCCTTGGGTCGGCTTAATCGTATTGGTGGCTGGCATGTCTGTGCTGCGCTGGCCGGTGATTTACCTCACCCGTTGGACAAAGTCGAAAATGCAGGGCATGAAGGCGACCAACAAGTAATGGCCATATTCAGGAGGCCCCTATGGTCGACATCGCTACCTTCGCCTATCTGCCGCTGATATCCCTCATCTTTGGCGCCTTTGCCGGCTTTGTTGCCGGGCGCTGGATCGGCACCAGGGGTCTGCTGTGGCTGATCGGTTTGACCTCAGTCCTTGCGCTGGTGCTGATCGTGCTGTTGACAGGGGTCGGGACCGGCGAAGAAGAACAGGCCTTTGGCCCCTTCGTCTGGCTCACCGGAGCGGTTTTGCCTTTCCTGTTCGCAGTCATCATGGGCGGCGTCGGTGGACGCAGCATGGCCGGAAGAGCAAACACATGACCGATCTGCCAGTGGTCAGGGGGCGTCTTACGCAGGCCCGCCCCTTGAACGATCTCACCTGGCTGCGCGTCGGAGGACCTGCAGACTATTTGTTTCAGCCCGCTGATATCGAGGATTTGCAAGGTTTCCTAAAAGGATTACCCGGCGATGTCTTGGTTTTCCCAATGGGCGTTGGCTCGAACCTGATCGTCCGGGACGGTGGCCTGCGCGCTGTGGTGATCCGATTGGGTCGGGGGTTCAACGGTATTGAGGTTGACGGCAATATCGTAACCGCGGGCGCGGCGGCGCTGGACGCCCATGTGGCGCGTAAGGCAGCCGATGCGGGGGTAGACCTGACTTTTCTGCGCACAATCCCTGGTTCTGTCGGTGGTGCGGTGCGGATGAATGCGGGCTGCTACGGCAGCTACACGGCGGATGTACTGCGCAAGGCCACTATAGTTACCCGGCAGGGAGAGGTTGTGGACCTCAGCCCTGAAGAGTTGAATTTCCGCTATCGCCAATCCGACCTGCCTGAAGGCGCGGTGTTGATCTCGGCCTCGTTCGAAGGCCCTGTCGGTGACCCCGAGAAACTGCATGCACGCATGGCGGCGCAGTTGCAAAAACGCGACGAAACCCAACCCACCAAGGACCGCAGTGCAGGCTCAACCTTCCGCAATCCTGCGGGGTATTCCTCGACCGGGCGTGCAGACGATGTGCACGACCTAAAGGCATGGAAAGTGATCGATAATGCGGGGATGCGCGGCGCGACGCTTGGCGGGGCGCAGATGAGTCCAAAACACTCGAATTTCCTGATAAATACGGGTACTGCCACGGCTGCTGACCTCGAAGGTCTGGGCGAAGAGGTGCGAAAAAAGGTTTACGAAACAAGCGGCATCACGCTAGAGTGGGAAATCATGCGGGTCGGTGATCCGCTGAAAGAATAATGCCCCAGCCGTCAGACCAAAACATAAAAATTCAGGCGACGGATCAAAGGCATAACGCAGTACGGACCACCACATAAGGTCCGAAGATATTGAGGCGCACGAAGTGGGTAAGTCGAGCAGGACAAACCCCAAAGTGGCGGTATTGATGGGTGGCCCCTCGGCGGAACGCGAGGTGTCTCTCAGCTCTGGGCGCGAATGCGCAGCCGCCCTCAGGGGAGAAGGCTTTGAAGTGGTTGAGCTGGACGCAGGTCCCGACCTCTACGCGCGCCTTTTGGACATCAAGCCGAATGTGGTTTTCAACGCCCTGCATGGCCGCTGGGGCGAGGATGGATGCGTGCAAGGCTTACTTGAGTGGATGCGTATTCCCTACACGCATTCCGGTGTGCTGGCCTCGGCCCTGGCAATGGACAAGCAGCGCAGCAAAGAAGTGTATCAGGCCGAGGGCCTGCCGGTTGTGCCAAGCGTGATCGTAGCCAAGGTCGAAGTAATTGAAGCCCACGTGATGGAGCCCCCATACGTGGCCAAGCCCAACAACGAGGGCTCCAGCGTCGGTATCTATATCGTGCACGAAGGCTCCAACGGTCCTCCGCAGTTGTCGGATGAGATGCCCGAGTTCGTCATGGTAGAGAAATACGTGGCGGGCCGCGAACTGACTGTGACCGTGATGGGTGACCGTGCCCTGACCGTAACCGAGATCATGACTGATGGCGGCTGGTACGACTATGACGCCAAGTACAAGCCCGGTGGGTCGTGGCATGTTTTGCCAGCCGATATCCCGCAGGATATCTTTGATCGCTGCATGGACTACGCCTTGCGTGCGCACGCTGCGTTGGGGTGCAAAGGAGTGACTCGTACGGATTTCCGCTGGGACGACAGTAAAGGCGCAGACGGGTTGTTCCTATTGGAGACCAACACTCAGCCCGGTATGACGCCGACTTCTCTAGTGCCTGAGCAGGCTGAGCATTTCGGTATGACGTTCGGCCAACTCTGCGCGTGGATGGTGGAGGACGCCTCGTGCAACCGCTGAGAGCCACCCGTGCACCGGTGATCCACCGTTCCAAACCGCTGGCCGGTCCGGATGCGGATTTCGCCTCGGGCACGCGGCACGAGGCCGAACCCAAACTGCGTCTGAGCGGTGTGAAGCTGTTCGGTCGTAAGGCGCGGCACTTCGATCCGGCACCGTCACGGCTGAATTACCGTTTGCAACGCTGGATGCTTACGCCAGGTGTGCGGCGGGGCTTGAAGATCGGATTGCCGGTTCTGGCGGTGTGTGCCGCCGCCAGCATCTATTTCGGCTCGCAAGAGCGGCGCGAAGCGGTGTTGGCTTACGCTACGGGCATCAAGACTTCGATCCAGCAGCGGCCGGAATTCATGGTCAACCTGATGGCCATTGATGGTGCTGGCACGAACCTGTCTGAAGACATCCGCGAAGTTGTACCACTGGATTTCCCGATCAGTTCTTGGGATCTGGATGTTGAGCAGATCCGTGACACAATCACCGGACTAAATCCGGTCAAATCCGCCACCGTACGCGTGCGCCCGGGTGGTATCCTTCAAGTGGACGTGGTGGAGCGCCAGCCGGTTATCGTCTGGCGTACACGGCGCGGGATTGAGTTGCTGGACGATACCGGCTCGCATGTTGAGCGGATTGCCTCTCGTAAAGATCATCCGAACCTACCTCTGATCGCGGGCAGGGGGGCGGATGAGCACGTGACCGAGGCATTGGCTTTGTTGACCACCGCCCGCAGTTTGGGCGCTCGGGTGCGAGGCTTGGTGCGGATTGGCGAGCGGCGCTGGGATCTGGTTCTAGACCGAGGCCAGCGCATCATGCTGCCGACCGAACGTCCGGTGCGCGCGTTAGAGCGCGTTTTGGCCGTGAACGAAGTGCAGGACCTTTTGGAACGTGATGTGGCCGTGGTGGACATGCGCCTCGGTCAGCGACCGACCATCAGAATGACCAAAGCCGCCAGCGAAGACTGGTGGAATACAAAAGTGACAGTGGGTAACGGGCAATAACGACCATGATGACCGATCTTTATCAGTCCCAACGGGCCATGCGGCAGATGCGCAGACAGGCGATGCAACGCGGTGTCGTCGCTATTCTTGATGTGGGCAGTTCCAAGATTGCCTGCCTTGTGCTGCGGTTCGATGGTACAGATCGGCTGAGCGAGGATAACAGTATCGGATCGCTGGCTGGTCAGACCGGGTTTCGGGTCATTGGTGCGGCCACTACGCGGTCTCGCGGCGTACAGTTTGGTGAAGTTACCGCCATGCAGGAAACCGAACGAGCCATTCGCACCGCTCTGCAAGCTGCGCAGAAGATGGCAGATATTCGGGTCGATCACGTAATTGCTTGCTTTTCGGGGGCGAACCCACGTTCATATGGGTTGGATGCGCAAGTCGATCTTGATGGACAAGAGGTCACCGAGGCCGAAGTCGGCCGTGTCCTGAACGCTTGCGATGTGCCCGATTACGGAGTGGGTCGCGAAGTTTTGCACGCCCAGCCGGTGAACTTTGCATTGGATAACCGCTCGGGTCTTATCGATCCGCGCGGGCAGATGGGGCAGAGCCTCGCCGTGGATATGCATATGCTGACTGTCGATGCGGTGGCGATCCAAAACATCGTGCGCTGCATCAAGCGCTGCGATCTGGAACTGGCAGGGATTGCGAACTCGGCATACGTGTCGGGGATTTCCGCACTGGTCGAGGATGAGCAGGAACTGGGCGCGGCCTGTATTGATATGGGTGGTGGTACCACCAGCGTCTCGATCTTCATGAAGAAACACATGATCTACGCCGACTGTGTGCGAATGGGCGGCGATCACGTGACCGCCGATATCTCGATGGGGCTGGGCGTTCCGGCCTCGGTGGCTGAACGGATCAAGACCTTCAACGGTGGGGTTCACGCAACCGGTGCGGACGATCGCGATCTGATTGATATCGGTGGCGATACCGGCGATTGGGAACACGACCGCCGCACCGTTAGCCGCGCCGAATTGATCGGTATCATGCGCCCCCGCGTCGAAGAGATTCTGGAAGAAGTACGCGTCCGCCTGGATGCTGCGGGGTTTGAGCATATGCCCAGCCAGCAGATCGTGCTGACCGGAGGCGGTAGTCAGATCATGGGGCTGGATGGCCTTGCTACCCGCATTCTAGGTCAACGCGTCCGTCTGGGTCGCCCGCTGCGCGTGCATGGCCTGCCGCAATCTGCGACCGGGCCTGGTTTCTCGTCCGCGGTCGGTCTCAGCTTGTTCGCGGCGCATCCGCAGGACGAATGGTGGGATTTCGAAATCCCGGTCGACACCTACGCCGCGCGGCCTTTCAAGCGTGCGATGCGCTGGTTCCGTGACAATTGGTAAGGAGATAGGGCTTGGGGCGATTACCGTCTTCGCCCCATTTGCCGTTGATGCCCAAACCCGAATTACGCCCGAAGCCTTTCTCGATGCCGTTCAGGGCAAGACGGTCATGTTTCATGACTATCCCAGCGGGCTTCTCGTAGGCACTGAGGAATTTCTTAGCCCGACGCTCTCGGTCTGGCGGATGGAGGGGCGAGGTTGCGTTTATGGTCAGATCACAACTCCGGACGGTCAAATCTGCTTTTTGTACGACGATGATCCGGATGGCGTACCAGTATGCTGGTGGACCTTCGAGCACGAAGGTCGACTGATGGTACGATTAGCCAGTTTCAATCGGCGTGAAATTCAGGAAGTTCGAAGCATCACCGAAGACGGTTTAAACTGCCCAAGTGCCCCAATTAGCTAAAGAAATGGGTTGCAGCTGGCTGCAGTTTCCATCAAGATATCCACAAGGCCCGTCAGAGGCCTTGCGGCAGGACCTGAGCAGTTTTCCGCATTTTAAAACTGTAGAATCCTCAAGTGACAAGCATGTCAGCTGCGGCACATGCGTCGCACCAATTGTGGTGGATTGAGTTCTTTCCGCAACATGTCGCTATCAATGCAAAATACTGGTAACGACTGCCTTAATTCCTCCATATTTTGTGGAATCTGACCATTTTTGGCGTGACCTTTTAGGTTTCGAGCGGTAGGATTGTAGGCGGATAGGTAAGAAAAACACCGCTTTGGCGGGTCAATAAAACAGGCGGACAGAGCATGACATTGAATCTTTCGATGCCCGGGCACGACGAACTGAAGCCTCGGATTACAGTATTTGGCGTTGGCGGTGCAGGCGGCAACGCTGTCAACAACATGATTGAGAAACAGCTGGACGGCGTCGATTTCGTGGTCGCCAACACAGACGCGCAGGCACTGCAGCAAAGCCAGTCCTCGGCGCGGGTGCAGCTGGGCGTGAAAGTCACCGAAGGTCTGGGGGCAGGGGCCCGTCCGACCGTTGGTGCCGCAGCTGCCGAAGAAAGCATCGAACAGATTGTCGATCACCTGGCTGGCGCGCATATGTGTTTCATCACCGCCGGTATGGGTGGTGGCACCGGTACCGGTGCGGCTCCGATCATCGCGCAAGCCGCCCGTGAGCTGGGTGTGCTGACCGTCGGCGTCGTGACCAAGCCCTTCCAGTTTGAAGGTGCCAAGCGGATGCGTCAGGCCGAAGACGGTGTTGATGCGCTTCAAAAAGTTGTCGACACGCTGATCATCATTCCGAACCAGAACCTGTTCCGTCTGGCGAACGAAAAAACCACCTTCACCGAGGCGTTCTCGATGGCGGATGACGTTCTGTATCAGGGCGTTAAGGGTGTGACTGACCTGATGGTTCGTCCTGGCCTGATCAACCTCGACTTTGCTGACGTTCGGGCCGTGATGGACGAGATGGGCAAGGCGATGATGGGCACTGGCGAGGCCACTGGTGAAGACCGTGCAGTTCAGGCGGCCGAGAAGGCCATTGCCAACCCGCTGCTGGACGAAATCAGCCTCAAGGGTGCAAAGGGCGTGCTGATCAACATCACCGGCTCGCACGATCTGACCTTGTTCGAACTGGACGAGGCCGCCAATCGCATCCGTGAGGAAGTGGACCCCGAAGCCAACATCATCGTAGGCTCGACGCTGGATACCGCAATGGAAGGTGGTATGCGCGTTTCGGTTGTTGCCACAGGAATCGATGCCAGCGAAAAGAGCGAAGATGTCCCTGTTGCGCGCCGCACCATGTCGGCTCCGCTGACACGCACCGTTTCCGCAGAAGAGCCGCAGCAGGATGAGACCCCCGCTGTCGCGGCTGAAGAGGTTTCACCGCCCTCCCAGATCGAGGAAAATCGTGAGCCCTCGCTGTTCGAAACAGCAGAAGAACCGGCGCAATTCCAACGACAAGTTGAACAGGATGACGATGGCCTGCCACCGCCAGCCTATCAGCCGCGCGTCGCCGAGTTTGAGCCTACACCCGAGCCTGTCGAGCCTGCTCCGGAAAGCTTTGTTGCGCCGCAACCTCAGTCTGCCGCGGGTACGCCGTCACCGGAGGCGCTTCAGCGACTGCAAGCAGCTGTACAGAACGTTCCTGCGTCCGAACGTGGCCATACCGCGCCCCGTCCGCAGGCTCCGCAGCCGGCTCCTACTCCGCATGCTGATGCGCAGGATCGCCCACGTTTCGGCTTTAACCGCCTGATTGATCGCATGACCGGTCATGCCGCCGATACTCCGGCTCAGCCGGTTCGTCAGCAGCCTCCAATGCGCCAAGCTGACGCTACGGCACCTGCGCATGATGAGGCTGACCCTGAGCAGGATCGGATCGAAATTCCCGCCTTCCTGCGCCGTCAGGCTAACTGATCGCGGTAACAAATTAGCGATTTAGGGTCGCCATCTGGCGACCCTTTTCTTTTTAATTACTTGGCTTTAACTGATTGTAAGCAGGCTTTTGCCGATCTGTTACATTCATGTTTCATTCAGTTGCAAAGAGTGAGTTGAGCCTTGACGCTTGCTTCCTTAACTGAGTGTCCAACACGGACCGTATAGGCCGGACACCACTCACCGAGGTTCACCTTGCAACATACGCTCAAATCTCCGATCACGTTTAAAGGCGTCGGGCTGCACAGCGGTAAGCCTGCGACAATGATCCTGAAACCGGCAGCTGCCGGTCACGGCATCTGGTTCAAACGGACGGATATCGAGCTGGGCAATGCGTTGATCCCCGCGATCTATGATGTTGTGGAGCGCACCCCGCTTTGCACCCGTCTGGTGAATGATGCAAACGTATCGGTGTCGACTGTCGAGCATATCATGGCCGCCCTTGCAGGATGCGGCGTGCACAACGCGCTGATCGAGATCGACGGCCCTGAAGTTCCGATCATGGACGGCTCCTCGATCGATTTTGTGCGTGGTATTATGGCAAAGGGTGTGCGCCGCCAGGCCAGCCCGGTTCTGGCGTTTGAAGTGCTTAAGCCTGTGACTGCCTCGCGCGAGGGGGCCAGAGCGTCAATCGCACCAGCGGATGGGCTAATCATCGACTTCCATATCGACTTTGATGACGGCGCCATCGGGACGCAGACCAAGACTCTGGATATGCGCAATGGCTCGTTCGCGCGTGAACTCAGCGATTGCCGCACGTTCTGCCGTCGCACCGATGTTGAAGCGATGCGCGAAAACGGTTTGGCCTTGGGTGGCACGTTGGAAAACGCGGTTGTTGTTCAAGGCGACGAAGTTTTGACTCCGGGCGGGTTCCGCCATGCGGATGAAGCTGTTCGTCACAAAATGTTGGATGCCTTGGGTGACCTGTATTTGGCAGGTGGTCCTATTCTTGGTCATTTCACCGGTGATAAATCGGGCCACGCGATGACCAACACGCTGCTGCGTAAGCTGTTTGAAACACCCGGCGCTGTGCGTCCGGTTCTGTGCACCCCCGAAATGGCTGCGCGGTTGCCGGGGCAGGGTCTTGTCTGGAACGAAATCCCCGAAGTTGCTTAAGTAGATCAACTCGGCCGACAATTCCGCTAGTGGGCTTACTAAGGCGTTTTGCCCCGGAATTATATATGCTAGACCAAGGGCCAATCCGGGGTTTGCCCCGCTAAGCAAGACGACAAGGATAGGCGGAATGGTTGGCACCAAAGCGGCAGTCAGATTCGCAGGCGCGATTCTTCTGGCAGCAGTTTTGACGGCATGCGGCGACAAAGGCGCAGACCGCGATCAGAACCTGGAAGGGTTCACCCCCGAACAGATTTACACGCGCGGTGAATACGAGCTGTCGCAGAATCGCTCGGACGATGCAGCGTGGTACTTCTCAGAGGTCGAGCGTCTGTATCCCTATTCCGATTGGGCGAAACGGGCGCTGATCATGCAAGCGTTCTCGTATCACACAGACAAGAATTACGAGGAAAGCCGGGCTGCTGCACAGCGCTATATCGACTTCTATCCGACGGATGAAGACGCGGCTTATGCGCAATATCTTCTTGCACTCAGCTATTATGACCAGATTGATGAGGTCGGACGCGACCAGGGTCTGACTTTTCAGGCGCTACAATCGCTGCGCACGGTCATTGAGGTCTATCCCGACAGTGAATACGCGACCTCGGCTGTGCTGAAGTTCGATCTTGCGTTTGACCATCTGGCCGGAAAAGAGATGGAGATCGGCCGTTATTACTTGCGTCAGGACCATTACACTGCGGCCATCAACCGCTTCCGCGTAGTGGTTGAGGATTTCCAGACCACCTCGCACACGGCTGAGGCGCTCTATCGTCTGATCGAGGCCTATCTGTCTCTGGGGTTGGTGGATGAAGCGCAGTCGGCTGGTGCCATTCTCGGCTATAACTACCAATCGTCCGAGTGGTACGACGCGGGTTATAAGCTGCTGACCTCACGTGGGTTGGAGCTTAAGAGTCGGGGCAATAACTGGCTCAGCCAGATCTACCGCCAGACGGTCAAAGGTGAATGGTTGTAATCGCCATGACTAAAGGCGTGGGACGCTAAGACCCGATGCTGCGTGCCCTTGATATTCGCGACATGCTGATTATTGACCGGCTGGAATTGACGTTTCAGCCGGGCTTGAATGCGTTGACCGGCGAAACCGGCGCGGGCAAGTCGATCCTGCTGGATTCACTGGGTTTTGTACTGGGCTGGCGTGGGCGGGCTGAACTGGTCCGCCAGGGGGCAGCGCAGGGTGAGGTAGTCGCCGAGTTTGAACTGGATCCCGATCACCCCGCCCACGCGGTTCTGGCGGAGGCCGGTCTGCCCGGTGGCGAGGAACTGATCCTGCGTCGGATAAACACGGCTGAAGGGCGCAAAACGGCTTGGGTGAATGACCGCCGCTGTTCCGGCGAGGTGCTGCGAGCTCTGTCCGAGACGCTAATCGAATTACACGGCCAGCACGATGATCGCGGATTGCTAAATCCGCGCGGCCACCGTGCCATGCTGGATGACTATGCTGGGGCGGGGGAGCACATTGCCACCGTGCGTGCTGCATGGGCCGAAATGTCCCGCGTGCGCAAGGCTCTGGCCGAGACCGAGGCAACTCTTGCGGCGATGCGGGCCGAGGAGGAATTCCTGCGTCATGCCGTAGCCGAACTTGACAAGCTGGACCCACAGCCGGGTGAGGACGCGGAACTCGACGCCCGCCGTCGGATGATGCAAGGGGCAGAACGCATCCGTGATGATGTAGCGCGCGCCTTTGAGTTGCTGGGTGGCGAGGGGGCCGAAGGCGCAATGTCCGATGCCGTGCGTTGGCTGGAAGGTGTCTCTGAAAATGCAGGTGGGCAACTTGAGAGTCCGATCGCCGCGCTCGGTCGTGCTTTGATCGAATTAGGTGAGGCGCAGGACGGTGTGAATGCGTGCCTTCAGGCGCTGGATTTTAACCCGGCAGAGCTTGAGGCGGCTGAAGAGCGCCTGTTCGCCATTCGCGCGTTGGCACGCAAGCATGATGTGGCCCCGGACGATCTTGGGGCATTTGCCGACACGCTGCGCGACCGTCTGAACCGGTTGGACGCGGGAGACGCCGACCTGGCTGACCAACGTGCAGCGGTTGACGCCGCTCAGTTTGCTTATGATAAGGCCGCCGCTGAACTCAGCGCCGCGCGCCAGCAGGCGGCCGGACAACTGGACGCGGCCGTAATGGCCGAACTCGCACCGCTGAAAATGGAACGTGCGGTGTTTCAGACTGAAATCACTGCCTCAGATGCTGGCCCAGAAGGCAAGGATGCGGTTGCTTTCACCGTTGCTACCAATCCGGGTGCGCCGTCCGGGCCGCTGAACAAGATCGCCTCGGGCGGCGAGCTAAGCCGCTTCCTGCTGGCGCTCAAGGTCTGTCTGACCGGTGACGATAGCGCTCGTACCATGATTTTCGACGAGATCGACCGGGGCGTCGGTGGAGCCACTGCCGATGCGGTGGGTCGCCGTCTCGCGTCGCTGGCGCAGGGCGGACAGGTTCTGGTGGTCACGCATTCACCGCAGGTCGCTGCTCGTGCAGCGCACCACTGGAGGGTGCAGAAACAGGTGAGTGACGGGCAGACGCTGTCGACGGTGATTCCGCTGGCCGATCCCGACCGGGTGGACGAAATCGCACGCATGGTCGCCGGTGACACAATCACCGACGAAGCCCGTGCCGCCGCCCGGGCCCTGTTGGATGCCTGACGCCATTCTGCCGCTTTCCAGTTCGCAATCCGTCGCGATCCCACTTTTATAAGGGCGCTCCGTGGCTTACTAAGGGTTATGTATTGATCCCCGAGGGCCAATGACCCAATCGACCCGCACCGTTTTGCGCAACCAACTCAATCAGGCTCTGGCCGCGATGAAGGATGCGTGGCGGGTGATGTTGCGGCGTGGACCCAGCCAGATTCAATTTTGGTTCATTGCGCTGGCCATCGGAATCGCGGCGGGCTTCATGGCGCTGGGGTTTCGCAAGGCGATCAGCGCGCTGCAAGCTTATGTCTACGATACTGATGACATCCTGCTGCTGCACAGCCACGCTGAGAAACTGCCGTGGTTCCTGATCCTGATAACACCGATAATTGGTGGCCTCGTCGTTGGCATCATCTTGCACAAATTTACCGATGACGGGCGTGTACGCTCAGTTGCGGACGTGATCGAAGGTGCCGCGCTGACAAATGGCCGGGTCGAGGGGAAGGCAGGGATTGCCTCGTTCTTCGCTTCGCTGATCACACTCAGCACTGGTGGATCGAGTGGGCGAGAGGGCCCGGTGGTGCATATGGCCGGTGTAATCTCGACCTGGGTCAGCGAACGTATCCATGCGGATGGTATTACGGGACGCGATCTATTGGGGTGTGCCGTGGCGGCGGCTGTGTCGGCCAGCTTCAACTCACCCATCGCGGGCGCACTGTTCGCGCTTGAGGTCGTGTTGCGCCACTTTGCCGTGCACGCCTTTGCCCCCATCGTCATCGCTTCGGTCGCGGGGACGGTGATCAACCGGCTGGAATATGGCGATGTGACCGAATTCGTTCTGGAAACCCCTGGGTCACTGCAATTCTATGTCGAACTTCCTGCGTTTCTGATCCTCGGCCTGATATGCGGGCTAGTCTCTCTGCTGCTGATGCGTTCGATTTTCTTTGCCGAGGATATTGGTTCCCATATCCAAAACCGATTGTCCCTACCACGCTGGTTGCGTCCGGCAGTGTCCGGGGCGATGCTGGGCCTGCTGGCGATCTGGTTCCCGCACATCATCGGCGTGGGGTATGAAACGACCACCCGCGCCTTGGCAGGCGACCTTACGCTAACCGTTGCAATTCTGTTTGCAGTGATCAAGACAGTGGCCCTTGCCATTACCATGGGAGGTCGCATGGGTGGCGGGGTGTTTTCGCCCTCGCTGATGATCGGAGCGTTGACCGGGTTGGCTTTCGGCCTCATCGCTACCGGACTGCTGCCGGATGTGTCGGGCACGCATACGCTCTATGCCTTTGCCGGTATGGGCGCTGTGGCCGCCGCCGTCTTGGGCGCACCGATCTCCACCACCATGATCGTTTTCGAACTGACCGGAGATTGGCAGATCGGTATCGCGGTGATGGTCTCTGTTTCAATGTCCACGGCGCTGTCCTCGCGCCTGGTGGATCGGTCTTTCTTCCTGACTCAGCTGGAACGACGCAATGTGCATCTGGCAGCAGGTCCGCAGGCTTACTTGCTCGCGATGTTGCGCGCCGGGGCAGTGATGCGGCCCATCGGAGATGCGCGGTCGATCACAAGAGAGCAGGCAAATGAACTGATCGAACAAGGCCTCTGCGTGCAGGCCAGCGCCACGCTGGAGGCCGCGATGCCCTATTTCGATCATGATGAGATACCGTGCATCCCGGTCGTGGTGATCGATGGCGAAGGCAATGAAAATCCTGTCGGTGCTTTATATCACATTGATGCGCTCAAAGCGTATAACCGAGCGCTGGCAGCGACGGCGGCTGAGGAGCATTCCTAGCTTTTACGGCGCTGCCCGACAAATCTCATTTTTGAAGCTTGCGGCGGCAAATTGTAGACCCTCTTTCACCGCTCGGGCTGCACACCTAATCGCCGCCGCGGCTAAGAACCTTCGGTACAACGGTTGTCAGAAAATCAATGTCGGTTGAGGCAAGGGTCTAGATTTGCTCGACCTTAACCGACTCCACTGGATAGAACGCCACATAGCCTTTGATCTCGGCCATAGCGGCGACCGGATTTTCGTAGCTCCACGCAGCGTTTTCAGTCACCGACGACTTATTGACGATCGAGAAGTGCGTAGCGTCCCCTTTATGAGGGCAATGGGTGACCTTGTCGCTTGAGTCCAGAAATGCCATGGCAATGTCTGAACGGGGGAAATAGATCACGGGGGGCAGATCGCCCTCGGCCAGCTCCAGCGCGTCATTGCTTTCGCCCAGTACGGCGCCGCCTGAACGGACGCTCCATTTACCCGGAGCCTTGCGGATCGTGATCTCAGTCATTTTTCTTACCTCGTCTTCTTTGGGCCTCTCCTCTGCCCGGTATATGTAACAGATCGGTGTCAGATCGGAGCGGTTGCGGCATCCAACCACAGTTGTGCGTCATCGCCCAGCCTTGGCCTGATTTTTTCCGTAACGTCGCGATGGTAGTTATTCAACCAATCACGTTCTGCCGACGTGAGCATCTCGACCACGATCAGGCGCCGATCAATCGGAACAGAGGTCAGCGTGCGCCAGTTCAGCATGGCGCGTTCGTCGTCACCACCCGGCAGGGCAGGGGCCTCTTGTACAACCACGAGGTTCTCGATGCGGATGCCAAAGGCACCCTCGCGGTAATATCCCGGTTCGTTGGACAGGATCATGCCGGGCTGTAAGGGCACATGACTGGTTTTGGAAAGGCGCTGGGGGCCTTCGTGAACGCTTAGGTATGCGCCAACACCGTGCCCGACGCCGTGGTTGAAATCCTGCCCCGCGGCCCAAAGCGGTGCCCGCGCTACTCCTTCGATGTCACGCCCAGCCAACCCGACCGGCCAGCGCAGCATGGACATGTTGATCATGCCCTTCAAAACCCGGGTGAAACAGGCTTTTTCCTCATCCCCCACGTCGCCGATGGCAATGGTACGCGTAATGTCAGTGGTGCCGTCCAGATACTGTCCGCCGCTGTCCAGGACCAAAATGTGCCCATCTTCCAGGATGCTGTCGGTCTCTTCGGTCACGCGGTAATGCATGATCGCGCCGTTCGGGCCAGTGCCAGCGATGGTGTCGAATGAGATATCCTGCAGCGCGTTATCCTTGCGGCGGTTCTCTTCAAGCCGGGTGACCACCCGCGTCTCAGTCAGGGTGCCAGGGGCTTGTGCATCCAGCCAGCAGAGCGTTTCCACGACTGCTACGGCGTCTCGCAGATGCGCCTCGGCGCTGCCAGCGATTTCTGCTTGGTTCTTACAGGCCTTGGGCAGAGCGCAAGGGTCCCCGCCATCGACCATCCGACCCGAAAGCACATCCGCAACCGCCTGGGGCAGTATTCCAAGATCGACCTGAACTTTCCCCTCCAGCGCCGCGACAGCGTCTAGAAAAGACTCCGGTTCGTACAGAGAAACCTGATTTCCCAAGTTCACGGTCAGCTTTTCCTTGGCCATGAACAAATCGATTCGGCCGTCGGCGTGCAGAATGGCAAACCCATGCGCCACCGGGTTGTACCCTATGTCCGAGCCACGAATGTTCAGCAGCCACATGATCGAATCCGGCAGGGTAATCACGGCTGCTGAACACCCTGCCTCGCGTAGACCTTCGGCTAGGCGCGAAATCTTGCTGTCCGCAGTTTCACCTGCAAATTCAATCGGATGCGACTTGACCGGGTTCATCGGAGGGGCTGGCTGATCCTCCCATACCCGATCCACAAGGTTTTCGCAGCGCACCAACTGGATACTGCTGTCCGCGAGGTCTTTTTGTGCGCTCGTGATCTGACTTGCAGCGTGCAACCAAGGGTCAAAGCCGATCTTGCCGCCGTCAGGCAGTTGTTCATTCAGCCAAGTGCTCAGGCTGATTTCGGGCCACGGTACGGGAGTAAATTCGGTCGCGACCTGAGCCTTGACCTGTGTTCGATAGCGTCCATCAACGAACACACCGGCCACATCAGTCAATACCGCACAAAAACCTGCCGAGCCGGTAAATCCCGTCAACCATGCCAACCGCTCATCCCGAGGTGCCACGTATTCACCCTGATGGGCATCCGCGCGAGGGATCAGGAAACCATCCAGTCCTTCTCTTGCCATGACGCCCCGCAGAGCAGCCAGCCTTGGTGGACCCTGTTCCGGGCGCGCCGTCACCTCAAAGGACTGAAACATCACATACCTCTCCCAAGTGGGGCTTCACCCCTTCATCTTTTGGAAAATACTCCCGCCGGAGGCAAGGCCAGCTTTAGCTGGCCTTTTTCATCCCCATCACCCGCGCCCGCGCACGGGGGTCACTGTCGAATAGAGCTGCCAGTTGCTCGGTCATCGCGCCAGCCAACTGTTCGACATCGGTGATCGTCACCGCGCGGTCGTAGTAACGGGTCACATCGTGGCCGATACCAATGGCCAACAGTTCCACCATCTTGCGCTTTTCCACCATCGCAATCACATCGCGAAGATGTTTTTCCAGATAGTTCGCTGGGTTGACGCTGAGCGTTGAGTCATCGACTGGCGCGCCATCAGAAATCACCATCAGGATCTTGCGCTGCTCGCGCCGCGCCAGCATCCTGCGGTGCGCCCATTCCAGTGCCTCACCGTCGATGTTTTCCTTCAGCAACCCCTCTTTCATCATCAGGCCCAGATTGGCCCGCGCCCGCCGCCATGGCGCATCCGCGCCCTTATAGATGATGTGGCGCAGATCGTTCAGGCGCCCCGGCTGTTGCGGGCGGCCGTCATTCAACCAAGCCTCACGCGCTTGACCACCTTTCCACGCCCGCGTGGTAAAGCCCAAAATCTCAACCTTCACATTGCAGCGTTCCAGCGTCCGCGCCAGAACATCGGCGCAGACCGCTGCAATCGAGATCGGGCGCCCGCGCATCGACCCGGAGTTGTCCAGCAGAAGGGTCACCACCGTATCGCGGAACTCGGTGTCTTTCTCGACCTTGAAGCTCAGCGGAGTGGTCGGGTTTGCGACAACACGAGCCAAACGGCCAGCATCCAGAATTCCTTCCTCACGGTCGAACTCCCAGCTGCGGTTCTGTTGTGCCTGCAATCGGCGTTGCAGTTTGTTGGCGAGGCGGCTGACGGCACCCTTCAATTGATCCAGCTGTTGATCCAGATAGGCGCGCAGCCGTTCCAGTTCGGCGGCTTCCGCCAAGTCTTCGGCCGCGATCTCTTCGTCGAAACTGTTCAGGTAAACCTTGTAATCCGGGTCGGCTTCAGAGGCCGGCGGCGGGGCAGGCGGTTCCATCGGGGCCTCGCCATCCGGCATCTCGGCCTCATCCGTCAGCTCTTCTTCGGACATATCGTCCATTGAAACCTGAGCCTGAGACTGATCCTGCTGCTCTTCCTGAGTTTGCTCAGGTGTCGCGTCGGCGTCCTGTTCGTCCTGATCGTCCTGACCGGTGCTGTCGGGATCCTGCTGCTCTTCGGCGTTTTCTTCAGCCTGATCTTCCTGCTCGTCGTCAAGCTCATCTGGGTCATCGCCCAGCTGATCGCCATAGCCCAGATCCTTGATCATCTGGCGCGCAAACTTGGCGAATTCTGCCTGATCCGAGAGGATTTCGTCGAGGTTCTCCAGCGTTCCGCCAGCCTGTTCTTCGATAAACCCACGCCAAAGGTTCATGATGTTCTCTGCCGCAGGCGGCAAATCGCGCCCTGTCGCCAGATGACGGATCAAAAAGCCCGCAGCAACCGACAGAGGTGCATCTGCTGGCTGTTTGCACTGGTCATACCCACGTCGCAGCGCCTCGTGCCCGATCTTGACGTCGATATTCGAGGCTGTGCCGGGCATATCCCGCGCGCCCATCGCTTCGCACCGGGCTACTTCCATCGCTTCATACAAATCGCGCGCCATATCGCCCGGAGGAGCATAGCGCGCATGTGTCGCGTCATCATGGTACTTGCGTTGCAAAGCAAGGGCATCAGCCGTGCCACGGGCCAGCAGAACCTCTTCTCGTGTCATCCGACGCGAAACCTGAGGCAACCGCATGGACTCGCCCGACAAGCCCGACGGATCGACTGTGTAGGAAACGTTCAGTTCGGGATCATCGGCCATCACTTTGGTGGCTTCGGCCAAAGCTTTCTTGAACGGATCAGCGGGGTTGTCGTTTGGTTTAGACAATGAACGTGCTCCAGATCATTGCTGCAATAAAGAGTGTAAGGTACTCCCAGCGCAGCCGTGTCAGGTGGACATATTGAGACGCTGTCATGTCCGCCGGTGATGTCTTCTTCCAATCTACTTTGTCAAAAAGCCAAATTGAATCAAGAGCGACCCAACTGGAAGCTATGACAAAGAGATTTTTCACCCCAAACTTGCGCTTGCCGCGCTTTCCGGCAGTTCCTCATCAAAGCAACGCTGATAGAACTCGGCCACGGTCTGGCGTTCCAACTCGTCACATTTGTTCAGGAAGGACAGGCGGAAGGCATAGCCGACATCGCGGAAGATCTCGGCGTTCTGGGCCCAGTTGATCACGGTCCGCGGGCTCATCACGGTGGACAGATCGCCGTTCATGAAGGCGGTTCGGGTCAGATCGGCTACGGTGACCATTTGGCTGACGGTTTTGCGGCCCTTTTCGGTGTTATAGTGCGGTGCCTTTGACAGCACGATCATCGTCTCGGCGTCATGGCTGAGGTAGTTCAGCGTCGACACCAGCGACCAGCGGTCCATCTGCGCTTGGTTGATCTGCTGCGTGCCGTGATAGAGGCCGGTGGTGTCGCCCAGACCGACGGTGTTGGCGGTCGCAAACAGGCGGAAGTTCGGGTTTGGCGTGATGATCTCATTCTGGTCCAGCAGGGTGAGCTTGCCGTCGTGCTCCAGCACGCGCTGAATCACGAACATCACGTCGGCGCGGCCCGCGTCGTACTCGTCGAATACAATAGCGACAGGGTTGCGCAGAGCCCAGGGCAGGATGCCTTCGTGGAACTCGGTCACCTGCTTGCCGTCACGCAGTTTGATTGCATCCTTACCGATCAGGTCGATCCGGCTGATGTGGCTATCCAGGTTCACACGTACAGCGGGCCAGTTCAGACGGGCCGCGACCTGTTCAATATGGGTCGACTTACCAGTGCCGTGATAACCCTGAATCATTACGCGGCGGTTATGGGCAAAGCCTGCCAGAATCGCCAACGTGGTTTCAGGGTCAAACTTGTAGGTGTGGTCGATGGCCGGCACGCGATCACTGGCTTCAGCAAAGCCTTTGACGCTCATGTCGGTATCAATACCGAACACGTCACGGACCGAGATCTCTTCGGTGGGTTTTGCGTTGATATCAATCGATCCGTCAGCCATTCGTCTTGTCCTTATCCTTTGGCCCGTATTGCCGGGTCTGAACCCGTGTGTGGTGCAACATATTGCGGGCAAGGGCAAGGGAAAGCCGCCCGCGCCATAAAGTCGGCAAGTCTTTCTTTGAAACTGGCCTTATCGGCGCGCGCTCTGATCAGTCAAGAAGCGCATCGCGTACCCGTATCAGGCTTCGTTCATCAAAAAGCATGGGGTGGATTGCATGTAGTCTTGAAGCATCCGGCCATAGCCTGCAACAGCCAGCGTTCCTCGTTGAGAACAAATAGGAAGTAAGTCACGAAGAGGGTCGCAGCGAGGCCCAACGTTACCAACGATCCACTCGCAATGCCCAACCCTATCGCGGCGAGAACCGAGGTTACGCATTGCGGGTTGCGCGAATAGGCGTTCATCCCACTTGCTATCAGCCCATCGCTTTCACAATAGGTGTTGTCGATGCCAGGGAAACGATTATCCCAAAAGAAAAAAGCATGACCGGCATGCCGATTGCATACCGCATCCAGTGGCTCCAGCCGTTCATTCAAACCGCGGACAGCGCGAAGACAACCGTGGCCCCGCAAAACAGCCGGAATTGACCAAAGGCCGTGTGATGCCGCCAACTGTGGGCGCTGGGCCACAGGCATAGTTGGGGCAGGCGCAGGTTCAGAGTTAGATAGGTGCTCAGCAACAGGGCTGTGCTCATGGCTGATAACAAAGCAATCGCGTGTACAGGGTAAATGGCGTGTTACATATCGCGTTCCGCTCGGGGCAGGTTACTATCTGATATGGGGCAATGGTTTGGCCCATGTGACAAGCCGTAACGGGTATTTGTAACAAATTTAGTGAACAGCTGCAGAACGAGCGCGGTCAAAGTAATCTTAAGCGCGTTACGAGCAAAATTTTTTTGAGTTGTTAGATGAGAAAACCAAAATGTTAAATTTGGGTTAATTTGAAGTTTTGTAGGCTGCCCGAAACGGGTCTGACTGGGAATTTTTTGTGCGAGAGTTAATGAGTAAAAGAACCAGCCGTGGAGGCATGTTCGCCCCGTTCGTGCAAATTGGCGCGCCTTTTCTGACATCAGTTCGTAAAGAGGGCGCGTTCGATGGCGTTTGATGTTCTTCTCCATACCGTGCACACAACCGGTCCGGGCAACTTGGTCGTTCAGGACACGACTCAGGCGGCAATTGTTGATGGAGACACGATCTCGTTTGACGGAGGCCTTACGTTTCAGACCTATACCTACCTTGGGCAAGGTTTCAGGGATGGTTCGGGAGAATCCGGGGAGTTCATTCAGGTCAATGGACAAATTTACGCTTGGGATACCGACAACCCAACAGGCTCGATGTCTACAGGCAACTGGAAAATTACCGAGGGCGATCTCAACCCGGATAGTCCACCGTGTTTTGTAGCCGGTACTCTGATCGAAACTGAGGCAGGCCCGCGACCGGTCGAAGAATTGTCAGTTGGCGACAGGGTTTGCGTGTCCAATGGCCAAACACTGCCGATAATGTGGATCGGGAAACGAACACTCAGCGCGCAGACTTTGCGCCTCCAACCAAAGTTCCGGCCTGTACTCATCAAGCGCAACGCACTGGGCAAAGGCTTGCCTGACCGTGATCTGTACGTGTCGCCGCAGCATCGGATCGTAATTGAAGGATGGCGGGCCGAGTTGCTGTTCGGCGAGCCGATGGTCTTCTCTGCCGCGATCCATCTGGTCAATGATGATACAATTCGCCAGATTCAGGTTGATGGCCCTGTGACCTACTTTCATATAGCTTGTGAACGACACACCATTCTGACCTCACATGGATTGCGTAGTGAGAGTCTGTATCTTGGTGACAGGGTCTCAAGTTCTTTTGGTAAGAAAGACCTAGATGAACTCCGCGCGCTTTTTCCGGAATTGACCGAAGGAGTGGCAACACAGAGAACCAGACTACGCTGCCTGAAACGCCCCGAAGCGCAAGCGCTAAGGGGCATGTTCTCAGAGTAGCGCGGAGTTTATTTAAAGTTCCGGCTGTCCTTGATCTGATCCCAGGCCCAGACGACCTCTTGCAACTGCTCTTCCTGCGAGCGGTCGCCGCCGTTCATGTCCGGGTGCAAGACCTTGATCAGCTTCTTGTAGGCCTTGCGCACCTCGGCTTTGGTCCAGCTGTCGTTGGCCTCCAGAATCTCAATCGCGCGGCGCTCGGTGGGGGGCAGGCGACGACCGCCGCCGCCAGAGGTGCGGCCCTTGTTCTGTGTGCTGTTCGCACCAAGCACCTGATGCGGGTCCTCGATGCCCAAGCGAGCCCAGGCGCGCGCCTCGGGGTCGCCCATGGGTTTGGTCTCTCGCTCCCACACTTTGTCCTTGGAGCGCTGCGCGTTCAGCTCGGCTTCGGTGGTGCCGTCGAAGAAGTTCCACTTGTTGTTGTATTCGCGGACGTGCTGCTGGCAGAACCAGAAAAAGTCGTCCAGTACATCAGGTGCTTTGGGTGCACGGAACTTGCCGGGTTCGTTGCATCCCTCGTGATCGCAGATACGCGTCGAGGTTTCAGACGCGCCGGACATACCCCGACGCCCGCGCGGGTTCTTTTTCTTGGCGCTGGAAACGGACATATCGAATCCAAAGGGGTCTGATTTCGTCATGCTCTGATCCTTACGAACACATCTTTTCGACTCGGAGGCAGCAGTTTAGTCTAAGCAGCCGAAAGTAGAAGAGGGGAGGCGGTAAAATTTTTACCGCTGAGCGAAAAAATGACTGTTACCGATGAAATCCGAACCCGCCTGCAGGCAGCGTTTGACCCGCGCGAGCTGGAAGTTGTCGATGACAGCGAAAGCCACCGTGGTCACGCCGGGTATCAGGAGGGTGGTGAAAGCCATTTCAACATCCGCATCCGCGCCAGTGCGTTCGAGGGCCAATCTCGCGTCGCCCGCCATCGCGCGGTCCACAAGGCGCTGGGCGATATCGTGCCGCGCATTCACGCCTTGGCGCTGGATATCGGAGTCTGAATTCTGCTCGCCAATGGAATTTCGCTGAGGGCCGAGGATGAAAAAGGACTTTTCAGATGGCCGACATCACACTCGAAACCACATTGACATGCCCACTGTGCGGACACGTTGAATCTGAAATGATGCCTACGGACGCGTGTCAGTGGTTTTACGAATGCAAGTCGTGCAATGAGCTTCTAAAGCCTTTGGAGGGCGATTGCTGTGTGTACTGTTCTTTTGGCACAGCGCCATGCCCGCCAAAACAAGAGGGTAAATCCTGCTGTCAATGACCGTGCGCCTTCCTGTGAAGGCTATGCGTTGGTTTCTGAGGGTCAGGTTTTGTCCTGAGGGTCAATTATCAGCGGCTCCGCTTTGGCTTCACTGCCTTTCAAAGACAGTGGTGGCTCTTTGACTTCCTCAGAAATCGGTGCAGGTGCGACAACCGTATCCGGACCTGCAATCGGGCGCGCCTGTGCCACGTCCTCGGACACTTCCTCCGGATCTGGTGTTACGCTGGCCTCAACCGCCCGTCGGAATACCAGAACATTGCGCCAGTTTACGGTCGAACTGGTCAAACCCGCGCGTTCCTCGCTGGGGAGAAGTTCAGCGCGCTGGTATTCCCAACCGTCCTGGCCCATCTGGTTCAGCACCTGTTCGACCGATGCGGCAAACCGGCCTTCAGCGGTTTTCTCACCCTTGGCCTTGATGCCTTTTTGCGGGGCGGGGACAACTTTGTATTCGTAGCGCTGCATCGGTTTTTCCTGGTTGTCGGTTCCCGGCAATCTAACATGCTGGCGATTTTGGGAAAGTCATCATCGCGCGGAAAGAGGCGGAAAAGAAAAACGGCGGGGTTTTGCGCAAACCCCGCCGTCAGCGTGTCAATCTCGGACCGGATTACGATCCTAGCTTTTGGCTGACCAGCTCATTCACCGCCTTCGGGTTGGCCTTGCCGCCGGTGGCTTTCATCACCTGACCGACGAACCAGCCCGCCAGTTTCGGGTTCACCTTGGCCTTTTCAACCTGTGCCGGGTTGGCGGCAATGATCTCATCCAGAGCGGCCTCAATCGCACCAGTGTCCGTCACTTGCTTCATGCCCCGCTCTTCGACGATCTGCGCCGGGTCACCGCCTTCGGTATAGACGATTTCGAACAGATCCTTGGCGATCTTGCCCGAGATGGCGTCCGACGAGATCAAGTCGATGATGCCGCCCAGCTGCGTGGGCGAAACGGGCGACTCGGTGATGTCGTGATCTTCTTTTTTCAGACGGCCGAACAACTCGTTGATAACCCAATTCGCGGCCAGCTTACCGCTCCGGCTTTTGGCGACTTCTTCAAAATAAGCTGCGGATTCCACCTCGGCGGTCAGAACCGAGGCGTCATAGTCGGTCAGGCCGAATTCGCTGATGAAGCGCGCCTTCTTGTCGTCGGGCAGTTCAGGCAGGTTGGCGGCGATATCGTCCACCCACGCTTGCTCAATCTCCAGCGGCAGCAGATCGGGGTCAGGGAAATAGCGGTAGTCGTGCGCCTCTTCTTTGGACCGCATTGAGCGGGTCTCGCCCTTGTCCGGATCGTACAGGCGGGTTTCCTGCTCGACCTCGCCACCGGCTTCAACGATGGCGATCTGGCGGCGGGCTTCGACCTCGATCGCTTGCTGGATAAAGCGCATCGAGTTCATGTTCTTGATCTCGCAGCGGGTGCCCAGATGCGAGAAATCCTGAGTTTCCTGATACTTCTCATAGGCACCGGGCAAGCAGATCGAAACGTTCACGTCCGCCCGCAGATTGCCGTTCTGCATGTTGCCGTCGCAGGTGCCCAGATAGCGCATGATCTGACGCAGCTTGGCGATATAGGCGGCGGCCTCTTCGGGGCCACGAATGTCAGGGCGGCTGACGATCTCCATCAGGCAAACGCCGGTCCGGTTCAGGTCGACGAAGGACATATGCGGGTCCATGTCGTGGATGGATTTGCCCGCGTCCTGTTCCATGTGGATGCGTTCGATGCGGACCATGCGTGCGGTGCCGTCACCCATCTCGACCAGCACTTCGCCTTCGCCCACAATGGGGTGGTAGAGCTGCGAAATCTGATAGCCCTGCGGCAGGTCAGGGTAGAAGTAGTTCTTGCGGTCAAAGGCCGATTTCAGGTTGATATCCGCCTTCAGGCCAAGACCGGTACGTACGGCCTGTTCAACACAGTATTCGTTGATCACCGGCAGCATTCCCGGCATCGCCGCGTCCACGAAGGCCACGTTCGAGTTCGGCTCGGCCCCAAACTGTGTTGACGCACCCGAAAACAGCTTGGCATTGGATGAGACCTGAGCGTGCACCTCCATCCCGATCACCAGTTCCCAATCGTGCTTGGCCCCGGCAATGGTTTTGGGTTTGGGCATTTCGTATGTCAGGTCGAGCATGGCGCGCCTCATATCCGCAGAAGTCTAAGCCAGCGTATTAGGCCCGGCGCGATCTAGGGGCAAGGGGGAATTCAGTGCTGAGACAGGCGCAATCCCGACGGGGTGAAGGTCACGTCCATGCCGCTGCGCAGTTCTTCGCGGAACAGATCTCTGATGGCGCGCAGCGCATCGCGCTGACCCCGGGCCGCGAACCGCTCGGCCGAGTTGACGCGGGCGCTGTTGTTGAACCCGTTCGCGGCATGAGCCCAGATCAGAGGGTGTAGTTCAGTTAAATGATCACGGATCAACCAATTGGCTGCATCATGAATCTGTGCGCGCACCAGATCGGCATTTTCATTCAAACCCAATCCGTTTTGGATTGTGATCGCGCAATAAGCCGACAGCATATTTACGGTCGGCTGGTCTGGTCGACGGCGCAGGATGTCTTGCAGACCTTCCAGAAAGTACTCCACATCCAGCCGTGCGCAGGCCTCTTCGTCCAGTGCAATGGCATCAAATTGCACCCACGTATATCCTCCGGCGCCCCAGATCTCCTGGGTGCGCGCCGCATTGCGCAGCGCTTGAACCTCGAGCTCATCATAGCTTCCGAAATACCGAGGCAGCAGGTGGGTGCCCATGGCTCGCATGTGGCGTTGATTGTGCGGGTCCAATGTGATCAGCCGTTCATATTCGTCCGCTACACGTAGGTTTGTATTCCGCTGACCAACCAGCAGGGCGCAGCCCGCTGCCGCGATCATGGGGCTGTTCGGAGCGGCGGCACGGCACTTCGGCAAAAGCGCCGCTGCCCTGTCGAAATGTGCCGCGCAGCGCGACCGGTGTAGCGGCGGCAATGTTGCGTCCGCTGCGGTTCCTCGCCATGCCCAAGCCAGATCGATATGTGCTAAGGCGACCACCAAAGCGATCATAGAGTCATCCGGATGCGCGCGCATTTCGTCTTCAAGCTCGGAAATGCCGCACAGCACGTCGTACTCACACAGGGCGTTCATGTCCGTCAGGGCGTGCTCAACCGCCAGAACAACGTCGGACCGAGCGCCAAAGGCCAGCAATTCTGCGACCGGCGTACCATCTGGCGTACAGGTGCGCGCTTCATCAGCCTCGCGCATCTGCCGGGACAGTTCTGACCAGCGATCCTGTCTGGCCAGGCTGCGACCGCGCTCAATGGTTTCATGCGCACCGAAATCTTCAGCCTGGATATCAGCAAGTGGAATATTCAGCTGCCCTTTGTCCGGCATTGCCGCGTTCACGGGGCAATTCAGCACGCGCATTTCTTGCGTTGATTGACTAGAGGACAATGAAGATCGGGCATGACGTGCCCTGAAAAAACGAAACATGGTAAAACTCGAAACCGTAACAAACAGGTGGCTGATTTAAATTTTTACCCAAAGGCACCTCAAACTCAAGCTTTTCATGGGAGATTGAGTGTCATTTTGGGGTCAATGAATCATATTTCGCTAGATAGTTTCAAAAAACGTTAAAATGGTGGCGTTCAACGCGCAGTGCAGCCTGCTCCAGAACCGTTTCCAAATCCCTGTGGGGCGGCGTGGATTCATCCGGCAACCGAATCCGCTTGCCAGACTGCAGCACCAGCGACGCGCGCACTGAAAAGTCCCAACGCGTGTCTAGCCTAACGTAGTCTATATCAGCCAAAGCGACCTGCCCCTCGCGATTGCCCGAGAACCACCGTATCCCGTCATGGTCTAGGGAGATCCCAGCACGGGTGCCGCGCGCAATGTCCCAAAGCGCGGGTAGAGTGGCCAGCGCCAGCAAGCCAATCAACCACCAAGCTGCATCGAACAGGATGATTAGCGCGATCAGAGCCGCGTAGACGAAAACCAGTATCAGAACTGTACGCGGCGTCCGATTGTGGCGCGTATAGCTGTACGGGGTCATGCGTTGAGAATGCGTGACACCATTTCCGTGGTATCTCGTGACAGATTTGGCGTTTCAGCGATCCGGGTCAGTTGTGTCCGGATCAGATCCTGCCTGTCCGCGTCATAGCGTTTCCACGTCTGAAAGGCCGAACACATCCGCGCCGTGGTCTGCGGGTTCACAGGATCCAGTTGGATTAGCCAATCGGCCAATAGCGCATAACCGGCCCCGTCCGCGCGATGGAAACCGGCATGGTTCATCGCAAGTGTCCCCATCACTGCACGGAACCTGTTAGGGTTTTTCCAATTGAAATCAGCGTGTTCGGTTAGGGTGCGAGCCGTGTCCGCTGTGACCTGGGGTGAAAACATCGAGACTTGCAGACCAAACCACTTATCCATCACCAAACGATCATGCCGCCACTGGTCATAGAAGGCGGACAGTTCAGCTTGCCCTTTCCCTGCACGGAGCAGGCAGGACAGGGCAGTCAGCTGCAGGGTCATGTTGTCGGCGGAGGCATATTCCTCGGCTGCTTTGGCACCGCCATCCAGCCGAGATGTCAGAGACAATGCCGCGCCGCCAAGTGCGCGTTTGCCCGCCTGCTCAGCATCCGGTCTGAACGGAGCTTCGATCAGCGCTTCGCTGTGCAATCTGGGCAGCAGATCCTGAACATGCTGCGCCGTGGCTTGCCGCAGAGTCTCGACCGCGGTCCAGATTGCCATAGGATCGGGGGTGTCGCCGCCGTCAAACAGGGCCGCAGCAAGTTCGGATTGCGTTGGAAGGCCAAGCATCAACGAACGATAAGCCGGATCCAATTCGGCGTCGCGCAGTACGGCCAGAATACCGTCCAGATAGTCGGTGCTGGGCGATTTGTCTTCACGGATCATGCGCAGCAGCGTGTCTTGCGCCAAAGATCGCCCGGCCTGCGAACGGTTGAACGGATCGGTATCGTGGGCCAGCAGGAACGCGCGTTCTGCGTCCGTCTGATCGTGCTCGAGAATGACCGGAGCCGAGAAATCGCGCAGGATTGAAGCCACAGGTTTGGCGGAAAGATCGGAGAACTCGAAGCTCTGTTCTGCTTCAGTCAACTCCAGTACTTCGGTCGCACGCACCTCATCCCCGTTTGGTCCCAACAGACCGACGGCCACCGGGATCACCTGCGGAAGTTTTTCAGGTTGGCCGGGGGTTGGTTCGGTACGTTGTGAAAGGGTTAGGGTGTAGGTGCCGTCTTGCCAATCTTCGGAAACCGATACGCGCGGTGTACCAGACTGGCTGTACCAGCGTTTGAATTGGGTCAGATCGCGGTCTGTCGTATCCTCGAACACCTTGATCCAGTCTTCGATGGTGCAAGCTTGCCCGTCGTGGCGCTCGAAATACAGATCCAGCGCCTTGGAGTAGGCCTCATCTCCGACCAGCCGCTTGAGCATGCCGATTACTTCGGCGCCTTTTTCATAAACTGTGGCGGTGTAGAAGTTGTTGATTTCCTGAAAACTCTCGGGCCGGACTGGGTGTGACAACGGCCCATTGTCTTCGGGGAACTGCCGCGCACGCAGGTCGATGGCGTCTTGGATACGTTTCACCGGTGCCGAGCGCATGTCCGAAGTGAACTGCGCATCGCGGAACACCGTCAGACCTTCCTTAAGGCACAACTGGAACCAATCGCGGCAGGTGATGCGGTTGCCGGTCCAGTTGTGAAAATATTCGTGCGCGATGATCGCCTCGATTCGTTCGAAATTGGCGTCGGTCGATGTTTCGGGGCTGGCCAGAACAGCAGAGGAGTTAAAGATGTTGAGGCCCTTGTTCTCCATCGCGCCCATGTTGAAATCGTCCACCGCCACGATGTTGAACACGTCTAGATCGTATTCACGGCCGTAGACGTCTTCGTCCCATTTCATCGACTTTTTAAGAGCTTCCATGCCGAAAGCACATTTACCCTCGTCACCGGGACGAACCCAAAGGTTCAGCTCAACATCGCGGCCCGACAAGGTGGTGAACTGGTCAGGATGGGCGACCAGATCGCCTGCGACCAGCGCGAACAGATAGGCGGGTTTGGGCCAGGGATCGGTCCATTCCGCCCAGCCTTCGCCTTCGCCCGTAGGGTTGCCGTTGGACAGCAGAACGGGGAGGTCGCCATTGATACGCACGGTGAAGGTGGACATCACGTCGGGACGGTCAGGGTAATAAGTGATCTTGCGGAACCCTTCGGCCTCGCATTGGGTGCAGTACATGCCATTCGACATATAGAGCCCCTCAAGGGCAGTGTTGTTGCCGGGATCGATTTCGACCACGGCTTCCCAGATGAAGGGCGCGCTGGGAACATCTGCGGTCAGGCCCTTGTTGGTGACTTCGGGTGTGATCTCGAGCCCGTCGATGACCGCGCGGATCAGGGTCAATTCTTCACCGTGCAAGAAAAATGTATGGTCCGTGGCATCGGGGTTCGGGCGGAAAGCAATGCGTGAGGTTACGCGGGTGGCGTGATCGGCCAGATCAAAGGTCAGGTGCACGCTATCCACGAGATAGCCAAAGGGCGTGTAGTCTTTCAGGTAGATCGTGGTAGGGGCAGCGTCGCGCATCGGGGGCCTCGTAACGGTAGATGTCTGGCGCGACGTTATGGGGTGCAGCGCCGGCCTGCAAGCAGGGGCGCGGCATCGGGTACGTGATGATTTCCGTTGTGGCGCGTGGATTGGCAGTGAAATGAGCCAAGAAGAGTTGCCTATCGGAAACAACCACCCTAATTGGATGCTGCATACAGTGGCGTACAATGCGGGAGATGTCGAAAATGAGCAGCAGAGAAACCCGGAACGGCTTGCAGATTGCCGTTGAACTGGCGGATTTCATCGAGAATCAGGCGCTGCCGGGAACGGGCGTTTCGTCCCAAACCTTCTGGTCAGGCCTGTCCCGCATGGTCGAGGAACTGGGACCAAAGAACAAAGCTCTGCTAGCCAAACGCACTGAGATACAGGGCCAGGTTGACGGTTGGCATCTGGCCAACAAGGGTCAGGACCATGACGCTGCCGCTTATCAGGTTTTCCTGCGCGAGATCGGCTACCTTGTCGAAGCAGGCGAGGCGTTCCAGATTGAAACCGCCAATGTCGACCCTGAGATTGCGCTGACTCCCGGCCCACAGTTGGTGGTGCCGATCACAAACGCCCGCTTTGCATTGAACGCCGCCAATGCACGCTGGGGCAGCCTGTATGACGCGCTCTACGGCACCGATGCGATGGGTGATCTGCCCCCGGCAGGCGCGTATAACACTGAGCGCGGCGCACGCGTGATCGCTTGGGCCAAAGCATTTCTGGACGACACCGCGCCGTTGGCCGAGGGGTCGTGGGCGGACGTCACCGGCCTGAGCGTCGAAGGCGATGCAATGGTTCCGGCTTTGGCTGATCCCACGGGCTTCGTTGGTTTTGGTGGCGCGGCGGAAAAGCCGGAGTTTGTACTGCTGAAGAATAACGGTCTGCATGTGCAGATCATGATCGACCCAAGCAGCAATATTGGGTCCTCCGATCCGGCTGGCATCGCGGATGTCCGGCTGGAGTCGGCGCTGTCCACGATCATGGACTGCGAAGACTCGGTCGCTTGCGTCGACGCAGCCGACAAGGTCATAGCTTACGGCAACTGGCTGGGTCTTATGAAAGGCGACCTGACGGAAGAGGTTTCCAAAGGCGGCAAGACCTTCACCCGCAAGCTGGCAGGCGACGTGGCATACACCACCGCTGGCGGAGAGCAGGCCACGTTGAAAGGCCGCTCGCTGATGCTGGTGCGGAACGTGGGCCACCTGATGACCAACCCCGCCGTTCTGGACGGCGACGGCAATGAGATCGGCGAGGGCCTTATGGATGCGCTCTGCACCACGCTGATCGCCATTCATGACCTGAAGCGCGAGGGCGGCAACTCGGTCGAAGGCTCGGTCTATGTGGTGAAGCCCAAGATGCACGGGCCGGAAGAGGTCGCCTTCGCGGTTGAAATCTTTGACATGGTTGAAGACATCCTCGGCCTGCCGCGCAACACCGTGAAGCTGGGCATCATGGATGAGGAGCGCCGCACCTCGGCGAACCTCAAGGAGTGTATCCGTGCCGCGAAATCGCGTGTGGCCTTTATCAACACCGGGTTCCTGGATCGGACGGGGGATGAGATTCATACCTCGATGGAGGCAGGTCCGATGTTGCCGAAGGGTGACATCAAGAACACGCCGTGGATTGCGTCCTACGAGGACCGCAACGTTGATATCGGTCTGGCCTGCGGCCTGAAGGGCAAGGCGCAGATCGGTAAAGGCATGTGGGCCATGCCCGACCGGATGGGCGATATGCTGGAGGCCAAGATCGGCCACCCGCAATCGGGTGCCACCTGCGCCTGGGTGCCGTCGCCGACCGCCGCGACCCTGCACGCCACGCATTATCACAAAGTCAATGTGCTGGACCGTCAGGACGAAATTGCCGCCGGTGGCGCACGTGGCACGCTTGAGGACCTGCTGACCGTTCCGCTGCTGGGCGGCCGTAACCTGAGCGACGAAGAAATCACCCGCGAGATTGAGAACAACGCGCAGGGTATTCTGGGCTACGTGGTTCGCTGGGTCGATCAGGGCGTGGGTTGTTCGAAAGTGCCGGATATCAATGATATTGGCCTGATGGAGGACCGCGCGACCTGCCGGATTTCCAGTCAGGCGTTGGCCAATTGGCTGCACCATGATGTGGTGAGCGAAGAGCAGGTGATGGCCGCGATGCAGAAAATGGCCGCGGTGGTCGACCGTCAGAACGCGGACGATGCGGCCTATATTCCGATGGCGCCGGGCTTTGACGGTGTTTCCTTCCAAGCCGCTTGCGATCTGGTTTTTAAAGGCCGACTGCAGCCTTCGGGCTATACAGAGCCGGTCTTGCACGCGCGGCGCCTAGAATTCAAAGCCGCTTAAGCATAAATCATCACTACGGGCGGAGGGTACAAACCCTCCGCCCTTTTACACTCAAGCAAGCAAGGACATATCATGGCGGTTTCTCTGCGTAAGGCCCGGACGATCATTCGCAAAACGCTGGAAAAAGGGCGAGAACTGGAACTGAAGCCGTTGTCAGTCGTCGTGCTGGACGCCGGTGGCCACGTTATCGCGTTCGAGCGTGAAGATGGCGCGGCTCCGGGTCGGTTTTCAATCGCGCATGGTAAGGCGTATGGCTCGGTCATGCTTGGTATGGCGGGCACTGCCCAGATGCAGCGTGCGGAGGGCCAGGCTTATTTCATGGCTGCGGTGAACGGTGTCTATGGCGGGCAAGTCGTGCCAGTTCCAGGCGGAATTCTATTGCGGGATCGGAAGGGTTCGGTTGTCGGTGCGATCGGCGTGACAGGTGATACTTCGGACAACGATGCGGTCGCAGGTATGGCTGGTATCGAAGCAGCAGGCCTGATCGGCGAGATCTGACCCTGCCATTTCATTAAACGGCCGTTCTCGCCGTATTGCGGGAAAATTTCCCGTTGATATGAGCTTTGCGGGGATGTTGTTTCGAGTTTTTCGGGGAATCTGGGGCTTTATGTGCGCAGCTGAACACGTCCTTGCGCTGTCATGCAGGGCGTGTTCTGTTGCACGTTTCTTCTGCTGCGGATAGCTTTCTTGTTAATCAAAGAAACAGCAAGGAAAGCGGAATGTCTCGACCTGTCGTCGGTATCATCGGCAACTCTTATCTCATGAACGATGAGTATCCGACCCATGCGGGTGGAACGATGAACTCTGAAGCCGTGGCAAATGTTTCACATTGTTTGCCTCTGCTTATTCCCGCCGACCCTCGCTATGTAACTGTCGAGGAATTGTTAGAGGTGTGCGACGGTTTCCTGCTGACCGGCGGGCGCCCGAATGTTCACCCTGAGGAATATGGCGAAGACGCCACCGATGCGCATGGCGAGTTCGACCGGGCGCGTGACGCGATCACCCTGCCTCTGGTCCGGGCCTGCGTTGAACGGGGGCAGCCATTCATGGGAATCTGTCGGGGGTTCCAAGAAGTCAACGTGGCGATGGGCGGAACGCTCTATCCCGAAATCCGCGATTTGCCGGGGCGGATGAACCACCGGATGCCGCCGGATGGCACATTGGAAGAGAAATTTGCTCTGCGCCATGTGGTGACACTGAATGAAGGGGGCGTGTTCCACAATCTGTTCGGAGCACCCGAGGTGATGACTAACACGCTTCACGGTCAGGGCATTAAGACCATCGGGCAACGGGTTGTTATCGAAGGGCACGCGCCAGATGGCACACCCGAGGCGATCTATATCAAGGATGCCCCCGGATTTACTTTGTCCGTGCAGTGGCACCCGGAATGGGATGCGATCAATGACCCGGTCTCTCGGCCGCTTTTCGAGGCGTTCGGCGCGGCCGTCCGCGCATGGGCAACAGGATCGGATGCCGGATTGATTCAGCAAACGGCGTGAATTTCGCGCCGGCCCGTAAGAGAGGGACCGGACCGGCGCAACGCGATCAGACCAGAAGGTTGAACTGACTGACCAGCGGTAGGGTGCGGGCGCGTTTTCCGGTCAGGTCAAACAGCGCATTGCCAAGTGCGGGCATGGATGGTGGCGTGCCGGGCTCACCCGCGCCACCCATATGACGGTTGGTTTCCAGCACGCGGACTTCGACCTGTGGCGCTGTGTGCATACGCAGCGCGTCATAGTCGGGAAAGTTGAACTGCTCGACCTCGCCCTCGGCAAAGGTGATCTCGCCGTAGCAGGCTGCAGACAGACCGTACATCATGCCGCCGAACATCTGTGCCTTGACGTTTTCGGGGTCTAGCGCCAGCCCCATATCGCAGGCGATCCAAGCCTTGTTGATGCGGATGGTGCCGTCTTCGTCGACCACTTCGATCACCTGAGCGACCGGAGTACCGAAGCTGTAGGTAAAGGCCACGCCGCGCCCAACACCGTCGGGTGTCTGACCTGTCCAGCCCGACATCTCTTTCACAGCTTCAAGGCAACCTGCGGAGGGCGCGTGCTCGTTCTTCATCAACTCCAGCCGAAATTCCAGCGGGTCGCGACCAGCGGCATGGGCCATCTCATCCATGAAGGTCTCGTGGAAGAACCCATTGTGGCTGTTGCCGACTGAGCGCCAGAACCCGACGGGGACGTCGAGCTTGGCGATGTGGCCGCTCATCCGGTAATTCGGCACCGCGTAAGGCTGGTTGAAAAAGCCTTCGACCAACACCTTGTCCGGCCCGGCTCCGGGCATGCCAGTGTAACGCGTCACCGCTTGCTGGGTGCAAGACTGGGCGGCAACTTTACCGTCGATCAGAACCGCTTTGCCGTCCTGAACCGCGCCGCGCATCCGGGCTATGGCGCCGGGGCGGAAGTAGTCATGGCGCATGTCTTCTTCGCGGCTCCATGTGGTCTGAACCGGAGTGCCAGGCATGGCCATGGCGACCTTGGTGGCGATCTCGCCGAAGTCCAGTTCTCCCCGGCGGCCAAAGCCACCGCCAAGATAGGTGGTGTGGATTTGCACCGCTTCAGTATCAAGATTGGCCGTGTTGGCCGCGCGGAAGCGGATCAGCGTCGGGGCTTGGTTGCCGCACCACAGTTCCAACGCATTGCCGGTATATAGCGCGGTGGCGTTCATCGGCTCCATCGTGGCATGGGCCAAATAGGGCACTTGGTACTCTGCGGCAATCTCGGTTGCGCCTACGGGTGTGATGCTGACATTGCCATCGTCGCGCATGGTCGAATTCGGAGCGTCGCCGAACGCCTCGGCAATCTTAGCAAAGATACCATCGGTCTCCGGTGGGTAGGGGGCATCGCCCCAGTCTACGTCGATGGCCTCAACGGCCTGATTGGCGAGCCATGTGTTATTGGCGATGACCGCAACGCCGGTGCCCAGATCGACGATTTTCTCCACTCCGGGCATGGTTTTCGCGGCGCTGTCATCAAAGCCGTTCATTGCACCACCCAACTTGGGATTCATGCGCACGGCCGCGAATTTCATGCCGGGCAGGCGGACGTCAACGCCGAACTCGGCAGTGCCGGTTGCCTTTTCGACCATGTCCAGACGCGGTTGGGTCTGGCCCAGATAGCGCCACTCGGATGGATCGCGCAGGGGAACGTCGACCGGCTCAAGCTCTGCCGCATCAACAGCCAGATCTGAATAGGCGATCTTGTCGCCATTTGGCGCGATCACATGTCCCGAGGCGGTTTTCAGTTCAGACGGATCAACACCCAAACGGCTGGCTGCCGCGCGCTTCAGCGTCTCACGCGCCGAGGCTCCGGCCTGGCGCATCCGCTCGAACCCGTCTTTCATCGAGGTCGATCCACCGGTGACCTGTAGGCTAAGTGCTTTGCCAAGCACACCCAATGCCTCGCCCAAATTGTGTTGGAAGTCAGAGATATCGTACCCCTTGTTGGGCAGGCTCTCTCCCATCAGGGCCGAGTTGTAATAGGCCGCTGCCGCCGGGCCGTGCAGAACGGTGATCTGATCCAAATCCACGTCCAGTTCCTCGGCAATCAGCGCGGCCCATGTGGTTTTGACACCCTGGCCCATCTCGGCGCGAGGCGCGAAAAGGGTGACGCCGTTCTGGTCGATCAGAACAAACGGGTTCAGCGCCGCCTGACCCTCGCCGGGTTTCAACGGGTTCGCGGCAGGACGGCTCACATAGTAGGCGCCGAACGCCACACCGCCCACAATTGCAGCCGAGCCGATCAAGAAAGTACGGCGCAGGATTTTTCCAACAGAAGCCATCGGTCACGCCTCCTTCAGTTTGTCAGCCGCATCATGGATCGCGGCGCGAATACGGGGGTAGGTGCCGCAACGACACAGGTTGCCTTGCATCGCCTCATCAATATCGGCGTCTGAGGGGGTGGGGTTTTCTGCCAGCAGAGCGGCGGCCTGCATGATCTGGCCTGACTGGCAGTAACCACACTGTGCCACCTGATGATCGACCCATGCTTGCTGAAGCGCATTCATCGCATCCGGCGAGCCGATCCCTTCGATCGTTGTGACGTCTCCCCACACATCCGACAGCGCCACTTGGCAGGAGCGCACGGCTTCACCATCAATATGCACGGTGCATGCACCGCAGGCGGCGACTCCGCAGCCGAATTTGGTTCCGGTCAGGCCGACCTCATCCCGCAAAACCCAAAGCAGGGGGACGTCATCGGGCAGGTCAACCTGATGTTGCTTTCCGTTGATCTTAAGGGCGGTCGCCATGGGGACCTCTCGTAGCTGTGGCTGGTTTCTGACATAATTATCGTAAAGTGTCAGTATGTCAATTGACAAAATAAACAAAAAATGTCACGAGTTCAGTTATGACGGAAACAGTTGACGATTCACGGCAAAAGGCGATTCTGAATTCAGCTTTTCAGGCCTTTGCTACTTATGGGTTTCGCAAAACCTCGATGGATGACATTGCGCGCGGGGCGGGAATGTCGCGACCTGCTGTCTATCTGCATTTCAGGAACAAGGAAGCCATCGTCAGCAAACTGACCGAAGCTTACTACGTCGAAAAAAGTGCGGCCGTTGCGGAGGCGCTTGCGACGGCCGGTTCGGTGCCAGAGGTTCTGACCCGCGCAATTCGGGCGCAGACGGAGGGAATGGCGAGAATTTTGGCCTCGCCCCACGGGCTTGAGATGTTGGACAACACCAAGTCCTTGTCCTCAGAAATAATCCGGGAAGGTGAGGCCAGGCTGGCAGGGCTCTATGCCGACTGGCTGGCGCAACAGGAACAGGCTGGACGGGTACGACTGATGGCCGATGCTGCAGAGACGGGGCGGACCATCACTGCCACGTTGAAGGGACTCAAGCTGATTGGCGCAGGGGCTGAAGTCTATGAACAGCAAGTTGCACAGATTGCAGCGTTGATTGGCGCTGGGCTTGAGGTCAGGTAACCCTCTGGCGCACCTTGTATTCTGGTGCATCCCAAAGGCGGTTGCCCATAATGTCGGATAGAATATCGACTGCGCCTTCCACATCCTGTTCGTCGATATAAAGCGGAGTAAATCCGAACCGCATGATATCGGGCGCGCGGAAGTCTCCGATCACACCACGGGCGATCAGGGCCTGCATGGCCGCGTAGCCTTCGGAAAAGCGGAACGAAACCTGACTGCCGCGCTGGTTTGGATCCCGCGGGCTCGCCAGTTCCAACTCGGGGCAGGAGGCTTCGACGCGAGCAATGAACAACTCGGTCAGCTCAATCGATTTTGCGCGCACTTCCGCAATTTCGGCCCTATCCCAGATATCCATCGCGGAGGACAATGCGGTCATCTGAAGGATAGGAGGAGTACCGACCCGCATCCTCTCAATCCCGCTGCCGGGGCGGTAATCCAGATCGAAGGCAAAGGGGGCTTCATGTCCCAGCCAGCCCGACAGGGCGGGGCGGGCGCGATCGGCCAGACGCGGGGCGACATAGATGAAGGCCGGCGCTCCGGGCCCGCCATTGAGGTACTTGTAGGTGCAGCCTACAGCGAAATCGGCGTTGCAACCCGACAGGTCCACCGGAATCGCGCCTGCCGAATGAGCCAGATCCCAAACGGTGACGGTGCCATTGGAGTGCGCGAGTTTAGTCAGCGCTTTCATATCGTGCAGACGACCGCTGCGATAGTCGACCTCGGTCAGCATCAGTACGGCAACATCCTCGGTTATGTGAGAGGCGACGTCTTCCGGTGCTACCACGCGTAATTCATATTCCGGCCCCAGCGAACGAAGCAGCCCATCCACCATATACAGATCGGACGGAAAGTTGCCGCTGTCCGACAGGACAACCTTGCGGTTCGGGCAAAGTTCCAAGGCGGAAGCGACGGCCTGATACACTTTGATTGAAAGGGTGTCGCCGGTCACGACGGTTCCGGGCTCGGCCCCGATCAGACGCCCAATCCGATCCCCCAGCCCGGTCGGAAGCGCCATCCAGCCGGCCTTGTTCCAGCCGGTGATCAGCATTTGACCCCACTCTTTGGCCATCATCTCACCCACCCGGTTGCCTGCAGCCCGTGGCAGGGGGCCCAGAGAATTCCCGTCCAGATAGATAACGCCTTCGGGCAGATCGAACATGGCTTTGGTTGCGGCAAAGTCGGTCATGTGTGGCTCACTACCTTGTGTTGTGTTCCGGTGGTTTCATTCGGCCTACCCGATCCAAATTTCTGTGTCCATTGATGCGACATACTGAACTTTTGCCAATTCGGTTCGAAAGCGGTAGGACATCGATCAGAAACGACATGTCCATGTGTGTCGTCAGTTGCGAGGAAAACGCATGCGCCGGATCGACATACCGCCCGTATGGCTTGTCGGATTTGCACTGCTGGCATGGCTGCAGGCACGACATTTTCCTCTGGGTCTGTCACTGGACAGCGGTTTGACTGACCTGCTGAGCGGAATTCTGATCGGGGGCGGAATTTTGGTTGCGATTCTGGCGATCGTCGAGTTTCGCCGTCACAAAACAACCGTCATCCCGCATGAAACACCTTCGGCGCTGGTGCAGTCGGGTATCTACACGCGCAGCCGCAACCCGATCTATGTGGGCGATGTTCTGATACTGGCAGGATTGATATTGCGGTTCGACGCCGTGCTTTCTCTGGTCCTTGTTCCAATCTTCGTCTGGGTGCTGGAACGCCGCTTCATACTGCCCGAAGAAGACCGGCTGCGCCGTACATTCCGTGCCGATTTCGCCCGTTATGAACGCAAGACGCGCAGGTGGGTTTAAGATGCGCGCACCAATGACACCACGTAATAAATGCTGCACTTGCGAAATAATGTTGCGCAAGATACATGTTTGCTTAACGAACATAACCGACCAGCGCTCTTATTGAGCGAGAAATAGGGGGACTGCCAGTGAAGATAGGCACACCGAGAGAGATATTGGACGGAGAGAACCGGGTTGCGATGACGCCGGACTCTGCTGTGCAATTGCAGAAACTGGGCTATGACTGCGCCATCGAAAAAGGGGCGGGTGCTGCTGCCGGTTTTTCGGATGCGGCCTATGAGGCTGCCGGTGTTGAGGTGGTCAAGACCGCAGCGGCGCTGTGGAAGGCGGCCGATATCGTTGCCAAGGTGCGGCAACCCACCGAGGCCGAGCTGAAGCGTCTGACTAAGGGCAAGACGCTGATTTCCTTCTTCAACCCTGCGGGCAACGAAGAGGGGATGGAGGCTGCCAAGTCCAAGGGCGCGAATGTCATCGCAATGGAAATGGTGCCACGGATTTCCCGGGCACAGAAGATGGATGCGTTGAGCTCGATGGCCAACATTGCCGGTTACCGCGCAGTGATCGAGGCGGGCAACAACTTTGGCCGGTTCTTCACTGGCCAAGTGACGGCGGCCGGTAAGGTGCCACCTGCCAAGGTGCTGATTGTCGGTGCCGGTGTGGCCGGTCTGGCGGCGATCGGGACCTCGACCTCGCTGGGTGCGATCACCTATGCGTTCGACGTGCGCCCCGAAGTCGCCGAGCAGGTCGAGTCCATGGGCGCCGAGTTCGTCTATCTGGACTTCGAGGAAGACCAGCAGGACGGCGCGGCCACTGGCGGCTATGCGTCGGTTCAGTCTGAGGAGTTCCGCGAAGCGCAGCTGGCCAAGTTCCGCGAACTGGCGCCGGAGATGGACATCGTCATCACCACGGCGCTGATCCCGAACCGCGAAGCGCCCGAGCTGTGGACCAAGGATATGGTCGAGGCGATGAAGCCGGGCTCGGTCATTGTAGACCTGGCGGCGGAAAAGGGCGGCAACTGCAAGCTGACAGTGGCGGATGAGAAGATCGTGACCGACAATGGCGTGACCATCATCGGCTATACCGACTTCCCCAGCCGGATGGCGGCGCAGTCCTCGTCTCTGTACGCGACCAACATCCGTCACATGATGACCGACCTGACGCCCGAGAAGGACGGTCAGATCAATCACGACATGGAAGATGACGTGATCCGCGGCGCAACCGTGACCCATGAGGGTGAGATCACCTTCCCGCCGCCACCGCCCAAGGTGCAGGCGATCGCGGCGCAGAAAAAGCCCGAGGTCAAGGAACTGACCCCGGAAGAGAAAAAGGCGCAAGAGATTGCAGCCTTCAAAGCGCAGACCAAACAGCAGTTTACCCTTCTGGGTGTCGGTGGCGCGCTGATGTTGTTGGTGGGGCTGATTGCTCCGGCCAGCTTCATGCAGCACTTCATCGTCTTCGTGCTGGCCATCTTTGTGGGCTTCCAGGTGATCTGGAACGTCTCGCACAGCCTGCACACGCCGCTGATGGCGATCACCAACGCGATCTCGTCGATCATCATCGTTGGGGCCTTGATGCAGATCGGATCGGGGTCGTTCCTCGTCATTCTGCTGGCGGCGCTGTCCGTCTTCATGGCCGGGATCAACATCTTCGGCGGCTTCCTCGTAACCCGGCGCATGCTCGCCATGTTCCAGAAATCTTAAGGAGGCCGGGCACATGGAATTTGGCTTCACCACTGCCGCCTATGTCGTTGCGGCTGTTCTGTTCATCCTTTCGCTCGGCGGTTTGTCGAACCAGGAAAGCGCCAAGCGCGCCGTCTGGTACGGTATCGTCGGTATGGCGCTGGCGGTTTTTGCCACGCTGGTTGGCCCCGGGTCTGGCCTGTGGCTGCTGTCGCTGCTGCTGATCGCCGGTGGCGGTTTCATTGGCCAGTATGTTGCACAGCGCGTGCAGATGACCGAGATGCCGCAACTGGTGGCCGCGATGCACTCGCTGGTCGGTCTGGCGGCTGTGTTCGTGGGCTTCAACGCGCATTTCGAAGTTCTGAACGTCGCCGAAGTAATGGCCGTTGCAGATGCCTCGAAAGAGGTGCTGTACACCGGTCTCGGTGGGTTTGGGCAGTTGATCGCCAAGAAAACTCCGGCGGAACTGTCGATCCTGCATGTGGAACTGTTCCTGGGCGTCTTCATCGGTGCGATCACCTTTACCGGCTCGGTCGTGGCCTATGGCAAGCTGGCGGGCAAGGTGACCTCTGCCGCAACCAAGCTGCCCGGCGGCCATGCGCTGAACGCGGGTGCTGCAGCTTTGTCGTTCATCTGTCTGATCTGGTACACCAGCTCGGGCGGTTTCTTCCCGCTGTTCTTGATGACGCTGGCGGCACTGTTCATCGGCTATCACCTGATCATGGGTATCGGTGGCGCCGACATGCCGGTGGTTGTGTCGATGCTGAACAGCTACTCGGGCTGGGCTGCTGCTGCTATCGGCTTCTCGCTGGGCAACGACCTGCTGATCGTGGTTGGAGCTCTGGTCGGCTCGTCAGGTGCGATCCTGTCTTACATCATGTGTAAGGCGATGAACCGGCATTTTGTCAGCGTGATCCTGGGTGGTTTTGGTGGTCCTCAGGGAGAGCAGATGGCGGTTGAGGGCGAGCAGGTGGCCATCGACGCAGATGGAGTTGCGGCCGCTTTGAACGATGCTGACAGCGTGATCATCATCCCGGGCTACGGGATGGCCGTGGCGCAGGCGCAGCAGTCGGTCAGTGAACTGGTCCGCAAACTGCGTGCCAAGGGCAAAGAGGTGCGCTTTGCGATCCACCCGGTTGCCGGTCGCCTGCCGGGCCACATGAACGTTCTGCTGGCCGAGGCGAAGGTCCCCTACGACATCGTTCTGGAAATGGACGAGATCAACGACGACTTCCCGGATACGGATGTGGCTATCGTGATCGGGTCGAACGACATCGTGAACCCGGCGGCACAGGAAGATCCTAACAGCCCCATTGCCGGGATGCCGGTTCTGGAATGCTGGAAGGCCAAGCAGGTGTTCGTGTCCAAGCGTGGTCAGGGCACCGGTTATTCGGGCATCGAAAACCCGCTGTTCTTCAAAGAGAACACCCGCATGTTCTACGGCGACGCAAAACAGTCGCTCGACAAGCTGCTGCCCATGATCGACTGAGCGACAGGATAAATGTAACCAAAAGGCGCCCCACCGGGCGCCTTTTTTTGTTTTGCTGTATCCTGCTATTCAGGAGGTGCCCCATGGAGAGAGTGAATGGTATAGGTGGCGTGTTCTTTCGCGCCCGTGACCCAAAGGCGTTGAGCGCGTGGTACGAAGAACACTTGGGCGTCATCCACTTCGACCGCGCGCCTTGGATGCAGCGCGAGGGGCATACGGTCTTTGCCCCTTTTGCACAGGATACTGCGTATTTCGGACGGCCCGAACAGCAGTGGATGATCAATTTCCGAGTGGATGATCTGGCGGCGTTAATCTCTCAACTTGAGGCCGCCGGGATCGCCGTGGAAACCAATCCCGAATGGGATAGCGAGGTCGGCAAGTTCGCCCGCATTCACGACCCCGAGGGCAATCCCATCGAACTGTGGCAGCCAAATCAATGAGATAGCGGGTTTGTATACCGATGTATCCCTGTAAGTATATGAAATAAAAAGAGAATTGATGTATTTTTGGTGTGTCGTATAGTGCCCCGGACGAAACGGAGCCTATAATGACGCCCATTGACGACCATCCCCTGCGCTATTCACTGGCCAATGAGCTGCATGCACGTCCATTTCCGGTGGCCGATACGCCTTGTACTGTGGTTTTCCTGGCGATCAAAAAACCGGTGGCCGCAGTAGCTCGGGATCGGGATGAGGATCTGGCGCATCTTATCAGCCTGCTGGATCGCCACGGCGCTCAGCATCCGCAGCCTCAGGCCACGCACTATGCTGGGCAAATTGGGCGCCATTGGCTGAAGTGGGAACAACACACGGAGTTTGTAACCTATACGGCGATTACCCAGAACGTCAGCGACCGCCCGTTCAACCCAGCGGATTTTGAGGTCTTCCCTCCTGATTGGCTGATGGCCAGCCCAGGTCAGCGTGTTACCTCAGCTATGATCCGTGTGATCGAGCGGCAAGAGGATGACGTGATCAGGTCTTCTCTGGGGGATTGGTTCGAGCCCGAAAGCCTTGCGGTTGCGCGCGTACTTGACGATTCCGCAATCTGCGCCAGTGATTTCCGCATCGATCCGGCCGGGCATATGCGGTTCGCGCTTTTTGTCACCAAGGGCACCGGGCGGCGCAGGACAGGGCGCGTTATCCAGCGCCTGTGCGAGATCGAGACCTACAAGGCCATGTCTATGCTGGGCTTTGCCCGCGTGAAGCAACTGACCCCCAGGATTGGTGAGCTGGACGGGAAACTGACCGAGCTGATGGGACAGATGACCGACAATGCAGCCCTTCCGGATGAGCTGCTGCCTGATCTGTTGTCTACGTCAACCGAGCTTGAGACCCTCTCAGCGCAATGTTCTTTCCGCTTCGGCGCCACAGGGGCTTATGAGGCGATCGTAAACCAGCGGATTGAGGTCTTGCGAGAAGAGCGGTTTCACGGCGGTCAGAGTTTTGCCGATTTCATGATGCGCCGCTATGACCCGGCCATTCGGACGGTAAAATCGACCGAACGCCGCCTACAGGCGTTGTCTGATAGGGCCATTCGTGCGGGGGAGTTGCTGCGGACCCGCGTGGATGTAGAGCGAAGTGCTCAGAACCAGGCGCTGCTGGAAAGCATGGATCGCCGAGCTGATCTGGCGCTGCGCTTGCAGCATACGGTCGAGGGGCTGTCGGTCGTTGCCATCAGTTATTACGCCGTGTCGCTGGTTGCCTATCTTCTTTACCCGCTTACAAAGGCTGGGATCAGCAAAGGTATGCTGACCGCAGTTGTGACGATCCCGGTCGTCCTGTCAGTTTGGTTCGCTATCCGCCAAATCCGCAAACGCTTGGAATGATCAGCGATTGCCAAACTGCATCAAGGCAGTAGAACAGGGGAGTTTGACGCATTCTGCGAAGGGTTCCCGGTGATTGGACTGTTGGCTGCTTGGCGGGCCGTTTCGGCCATGTTCATCCTGAATGGAGCGCTGTTTGGCATCTGGGCGTCGCGCATCCCCGCTGTACGAGATGGGTTGGACCTGTCGCATGAAGCGTTGGGCTATGGTTTGCTGTTCATGGCAGCGGGGGCCGTGTGCTCATTTCCGGTGACGGGGCGGCTGACTGACCGGTTCGGTGCCGTGACGATCACTCGGGTCATCGCCGTGCTTTACACGTTGTCTCTGATCCTGCTGGCCATGGCTGACGGGTTTTGGGCACTGGCGGCATTCCTGTTCGTGTTCGGTGCCTTTCATGGTTCAATGGATGTCGCCATGAATGCCTGGGCGGCTGAGGTTGAACAGGCCTATGGCAAACCCGTCATGTCTTCGTTCCACGCCATGTGGAGCCTTGGGGCTGGGCTGGGAGCCCTCAGCGGATACGGGGCGGTTCAGATGGGGCTGACGGTGATGCAGCACTTTCTTCTGGCCGGTGGCGTCGTCGTGGCGTTGGCGTTGGCCCTGTCGTGGGTGCGATGGACCTCGCGCCAGGCCGCTTCCAAGGGTGGTGCTGTCTTCGCCTTGCCGTCCGGTGCGCTGATTCTTGTCGGGTTTACAGCATTGTGCGGCGCGTTGGGGGAAGGGGCAGTGGCGGATTGGAGCGCAATCTTCCTGCGCGATGTGACCGAAGCCGCTGAGAGCGTCGCGGCGCTGGGATACGCGGTGTTTTCGGTGACAATGGTTGCTTTTCGATTGGCGGGTGGTTTTGCCATCGCCCGGTTCGGTCCGGTTTCGACCGCACGTTTTGGGGGTATCTGCGCCGCTCTGGGTGTGTTCACTGTGGTTTCCGCAGCCGAAGCAGGATTGGCGCTGGCGGGTTTCGCCCTGATGGGTGTCGGTTATGCCGTGATCATGCCGCTGGCCTTTAGTCGGGCTGCCAGTGATCCGCACGTGCCGCCGGGGCAGGCCATCGCCAGTGTGGCGACATTGGGGTACGGAGGGTTACTGATTGGTCCGCCGCTTATTGGGTTTCTGGCCGAGATGCTTACATTACGCTTGGCGTTCGCGGCTTTGTTGCCTTTGGCCGTCCTGATTGTCCTGTTGTCCGGCGCGCTTAGGCCTGCCTCTTTGGACTGACCTTACGACTATGCCTCTGGGGCCAGAATCCCGGCCAAGAGAGAAAGATGGGAGAAGACTATGCCGATCAAAAACCGTTTTGCCGAATTGCAGAATGAAATCACTGAATGGCGGCGTGATATTCACGAAAACCCCGAAATTCTGTTTGAAACGCATCGCACCAGCGCCCTGGTGGCTGAGAAACTCAAAGAGTTCGGTTGCGATGAGGTCGTGACTGGCATTGGTCGAACCGGGGTTGTCGGGGTGATCAAGGGAAAGGTCGATACCGGCGGCAAGGTAATTGGTCTGCGGGCAGACATGGACGCTCTACCGATTCATGAGGCGACGGGGCTGGACTATGCCTCGAAGACAGACGGTGCGATGCATGCCTGTGGCCATGATGGGCATACGGCGATGTTGTTGGGCGCGGCGAAGTACCTCTCGGAAACCCGGAATTTCGACGGGACCGTTGTGGTGATCTTCCAACCGGCGGAAGAGGGCGGCGGTGGCGGTCGGGAGATGTGCGAAGACGGCATGATGGACCGCTGGGGCATTCAGGAAGTTTATGGAATGCACAACTGGCCCGGTCGGCCCGTGGGCAGCTTTGCCATTCGTCCGGGTGCGTTTTTTGCTGCCACAGATCAGTTCGACATCACCTTCGAAGGCAAGGGCGGGCACGCCGCCAAACCGCATGAAACGGTGGATACAACCGTGATGGCCGCGCAGGCGGTTCTTGCGTTGCAGACGGTTGCGGCGCGCAACGCCGATCCGGTGGATCAGGTTGTGGTCTCGGTCACGTCTTTTGAGACCTCGTCCACGGCGTTCAACGTGATCCCACAGACTGTACATCTCAGAGGCACTGTCCGCACGATGAGCACAGAGATGCGGGACCTGGCGGAGAAGCGTATCAAAGAGATCTGCAACGGTGTCGCGGTGACGTTTGGCGGTGCGGTCGAGGTAACCTACTACCGGGGTTATCCGGTTATGGTGAACAGCGATGAGCAGACCGATTTTGCCGCAGATGTTGCGCGGTCCGTGTCCGGCAAGTGCGACGAAGCACCGTTGATCATGGGCGGTGAGGACTTTGCCTTTATGCTCGAAGAGCGCCCCGGGGCGTATATTCTGGTCGGCAATGGAGATACGGCGGCGGTGCATCATCCAGAGTACAACTTCAACGATGAAGCTATTCCGGCCGGGTGCAGCTGGTGGGCTGAAATTGTTGAACAGCGGATGCCTGCGGCTTAACCAATTGGGCGAGGGCTCTGCCCCCGCACCCCCGGGATATTTTTAGCCAGAGGAAGTTGAATCCGGGATTGTCAGGTTAAGTTTGATACAAAGAGTGTCGACGATCGCGTCCAGTGCAGATTTCTGGGTGTTCACGCAGGAATTGGCGGCGGTGCGAGCGGTATCCAACGCGGCCGGGTCAGATAGCCACGTGGCCACGGCCTCAGCCAGTTCGGGGGCGGATTGGATTTGCAGGGCCCCGCCGGTTTCGATCAGCGGCGCGAAGGTTTCGGCGAAGTTGAAATAGCCCGGCCCGGTGATGACAGCGGCACCGGCCTGCGCAGGTTCAAACGGATTGTGGCCGCCGATTTCCTTCAGTGAGCCACCCAGGAATACGATGGGGCAAAGGGCATACCATGTGCCAGTTTCACCCAGGGTGTCGGCCACATAAACATGTGCATGGTCGGTGATCTCGTCACCTTTTGACCGAATGGCTGCGTTGAACCCAGCCTGCTTTACCAAAGCCGCCACGTCGGCACTGCGTTCAGGGTGACGTGGGATTAGTAGCAACAGTAAATCAGGCCAACGTTTGATCAGTGCGGCATGTGCGGCAAGAACAGTTTCTTCTTCGCCTGCATGGGTGGAACTGGCGATCCACACAGGGCGGTTTCCTATCTGTGCGCGGATGTCCGACAGGGTGGCCTGATCGACCGGCAGAGGATCGGACATAGCCTTGAGGTTCGTGCCAGGTTGGACAAGGTCGGGGTGCGCTCCCATCGAAATCAGGTTCTGGGCCGTCTTGTCATTTTGGGTCAGGAACAGGCGGAAGTGGTCCAGAATGAACCGCGCTGTTTTCGGGCGCTTTTTCCAGCCATCGACGGATTTATCTGAGAGGCGGGCGTTGAGCAGCGCCAGGGGAGTGCCACGTGTAGCGCACTCGACAATCAGACGGGGCCAGATTTCACTTTCCACGAAAATACCCGCATCCGAACGCCAGTGGTCCAGAAATCGTCGTACGGGGCCTGCGGTGTCCAAAGGAGGGTATTGATGGCGCGCCCTTGGTGGCATGCGTTTTTCGATCAGAGCGGCTGAGGTAGGTGTTCCTGAAGTGATCAGAAATTCGGCTTCGGGCAGGCGTTCGCCCAATCGTTTAATCAGGCTGATGACCGAGAGGGTCTCGCCAACGCTGGCGGCGTGAAACCAGATCAGTTGCCCTGCAGGGCGGGGCAGGCTGGCATGACCCAGCCTCTCTTGTTGGCGTTGTTCCGGGACGTTGGCAGCTTGCAGTTTGTTCCGCACCGTGCGCCAGACCAGAGGGGCTGCAACAGAGGTCAGACCGCAATACAGATAGTAAAGCAGTGTTGGTCGGCCAGATTGATCTGGCATATCAGCCGCCTGTGTGGCTCATGTGACGGCTCATCTTGCCGTCGACCGCCTGGCGGGAATAGTCGAAATCGTGACCCTTGGGCTTGAGATTGATTGCCGCGCGGATCGCGTCTTCGAGCGGTTGCTCGGTTTCAGGGTGATCGCGCAGGGCACCGCGCAGATCGGCCATATCTTCCTGACCGAGGCACATATATAGTTCGCCGGTACAGGTCAGGCGCACGCGATTGCAGCTTTCACAGAAATTATGAGATAGCGGCGTGATGAAGCCGATCTTTTGCCCCGTTTCCTCAAGCCGTACATAGCGCGCCGGTCCTCCGGTGCGTTCGGCCAGATCAGTTACGGTGTAGTGGTTTTCGTATTCCTTGCGCACGTCTTTCAGCGACCAGTACTGATCCAGGCGGTCTTCGTTGCCGATATCGCCCATGGGCATGACCTCGATCCAGGTCAGGTCCATGTCGCGCTCTGCACACCATTTTGTGATCGTGGGCAGCTCAACTTCGTTGAAACCTTTCAGGGCGACCGCGTTGATCTTGATCCGTAGACCTGCCTTCTGTGCCGCGTCGATTCCGTTCAGCACCTGTTTCAGGCGCCCCCAGCGGGTAATCTGGGCAAACTTGTCCTCGTCCAGAGTGTCCAACGAGATATTCACGCGACGTACACCAGCGGCATAAAGGTCTTCGGCAAAGCGATGTAACTGCGAGCCATTGGTGGTTAGCGTCAACTCTTTCAGCGCGCCACTCTCGAGATGCCGGGTCATGCTGTTGAAAAACGTCATGATATTACGGCGCACGAGTGGTTCACCGCCGGTAATTCGTAGCTTTTCAACCCCCAGCTTCACGAAGGTTGAACACATGCGGTCCAGCTCTTCCAGCGTCAGCAGGTCCTTTTTGGGCAGGAACTTCATGTCCTCGGACATGCAGTAGACACAACGGAAATCACAGCGGTCCGTGACGGAGACGCGGAGATAGGTGATCGCACGTGCGAATGGGTCGATAAGAGGAGCAGTCATGCGACATAGGTAAAGCCGTGACCTGCCTGCGACAAGGGCGAACTTTCCTTTGCGCTGGTACAGATGCGCACAGGGGGATAGGCTGGCCATATGAGATATACGCTTATTGCTATGTGCGTTTTGGTTGCGGGGTGCGACTCTGTGCGGTCGGCAAACGACCGTGTCTTCGGCGGCGATGACGCTCCTGCCGAGGCAGAAGAGATCGTGGCAGAAGAGGTGTTTGAGCCTGAGCCCGTGGCAGCCACCGCTGCCAGTTGGGTTGGCGCAAAGACAACGATTGCATCCTTGGGTGATCCGAGTACACTGGGGCGCTGGTTAGAGACTCCGTTGGTCGATACCGAGTTCACCGGTCGCGTGGTCGTGCCCAGAACCGGCGCGCAGGCGTATATAACCTTGGTGCCCGCGCCGGGACCAGAAAGCGGAGGCAGTCGTTTGTCGCTGGACGCGATGCGGGCTTTGTTGCTGCCGTTCGACGAGCTTGTCGAACTTGAGGTCTATTCCAACTGATTTTTCAGGTATTTTCCGGCTTCGCGACGGGCAAAGGGTTTCATAGCGTCGCCGTGCGCAGCCAGAAACGCAATAACCCTCGGGGCGTCGTGCTTTGACAGTTCGCGCAGCCACCAGGCGATAGCTTTCTGTATGAACCAGTCTCGGTCGGGCACATAGACCGCTGCCCATCCGAGAATACGGTCTCGTCGCGCTAAATCGTCAGGTTTGGGGTGGTTCTGCTTGGTCCAAGGCAGAGTGGCAACCAATGCCGCGCGGCGGGTCCACATATGGTCTGAGGTTGTCCAACTTTCCACCTGATCCAGCCGGGTCGGGTCGGCCGAGAGGCGTTTCTGCATCGCCATACAGGCGTGATCAGCCACGGCCCAACCGTCGAAATCGGGCAGCCAGCTTTGCAGCAGTTCCCAAACGTCCTCATCGGGCCGAATGCGTGCCTGTGTCAGCAGTTTTGCGGCCCCCACACGACCCTCATGAATGTTGGTCTGCCAGAGGGCGTCCGCCAATTCCACGCGCGAGGCTATGTCCAGTTCCTGACGCCAGGCTTTGGTGAGATCGTTCAGGACAGGATTTGCAACGCCCAGATAGGGGCGGTCAACCTTGTGGTAGGCCAACATCTGTTCCGCGCGTTCGGGGCAAGCATGCGCTTTGATCTGGTCGAGAAAGGTATTCAGCATCTGTCGTTCAGTCGGCAGGTCGGGTGGGTTTGCCGTCGATGGTTTGGTGGTTCTTTTCCACCCAATAGGCACGGATATCGTCATCCGACTTGCCGTCTACCCATTTCTGCATCGTATCCCGGTCCGATTGGTACTCCAAAAACGGGACTGCATAGCCGCAGGAGGTCTGAACCAAATCAATCTTCAGATCGTATATCTGCCGCGCGCTGCGATGGTCAGGGAACATATCCGCCAGTTCGTCCCAGCCGTTGTCGCCGACATGCAAGGTGTGGGCGGTCCCGTATGTGCGCAGGATCAGCGGGCGGGTGGTGAAGGAACACCACATCAGCGTCATGCGATTGGTTTCCAGCAAATGCCCCGCGGTTTCATTGCCGCTGCCGGTCAGGTTCATCCAAACAATCCGGTTGGGTCCCAGAACGCGGAGGGAGTCCATCCCTTTGGGCGAGATGTTCACCCGCCCATCAGGCGCGGCAGTTCCAACGAAGAAGATGTGTTGCTCTCCGATAAACTTGCGCTGAGTGGTGTCCAGTTCCGGGAATTGCTTGGCCATGTATCACTCCACCGTGACGGATTTCGCCAGATTGCGCGGCTGATCCACATCCGTGCCCTTAGCGACCGCCGTATGATAGGCTAGCAGCTGCGCTGGAACCGAATACAGGATCGGAGCCAGGCTTGGGTGTACATGGGGCATTCTGATTGTGCTCCAGACTCCATCTCCGGCCTCGGCAATTCCGTCATCGTCTGAAACCAGAATAACCTTGCCTTTGCGAGCCATGACCTCCTGCATGTTTGACACCGTCTTGTCGAAGACCGCATCACGCGGAGCCATAACAACAACCGGCATTTGCTTGTCGATCAGAGCAATGGGGCCGTGCTTAAGTTCACCCGACGCATAACCTTCGGCGTGGATGTAGCTGATTTCCTTTAGCTTAAGCGCACCTTCCATTGCCAGCGGGTACATCAGGCCCCGGCCTAGAAACAGCACGTCGCGGGCTTCGGACAGGCGCTGGGCGGATGTCCTGATCGCATGGTTTTGATCCAGAGCAGTGTTCAGAGCCGTTGGCAACCCGCGCAAGGCGGCGGCATGATCGGCGATTGCTTCATCGGTCAGCGTTCCGCGATCCGCTGCGGCTTTTAGTGCCAACATCAGCAATACGCTTAGCTGGCAGGTGAACGCCTTGGTCGAGGCCACGCCTATTTCTACCCCTGCATGGATTGGCAGGGCCACGTCGCTTTCCCGCGCGATCGAGCTTTCGGGTACGTTGATCACCGACACGATCTTGTCGGCTTTGCCCTCGCAATATCGCAGCGCGGCCAGCGTATCTGCCGTTTCGCCCGACTGACTGACGAACAGTGCAGCCGTGCGGCCAGGGATCGGAGGTTCGCGATACCGGAACTCGCTGGCGATATCGACTTCGACGGGCATTTTGGCCAGTTGCTCGAACCAGTATTTGGCGGTGAGGCAGGCATAGAAGGCCGTGCCGCAGGCGACCATGGTTAGGCGGTCCAGCTTGGTGAAGTCCAGATCGCCCGGCAAGATGACCTCATCCCCGCCAGTGGGCAGGTAGGATCGGATCGCTTCGGCCACCACCACGGGTTGCTCGGCGATTTCCTTGGCCATGAAGTGTTTGTGACCTGCTTTGTCAGCGCGCGTCACATCCATCTTTATCCGTCGGGTTTCGCGGTTGGCCAGCTCTCCGGCCTCGTTGCGGATTTCCAGCGAGGTGCGGGTCAGAATCGCCCGGTCGCCTTCCTCAAGATACGTAATGCGGTCGGTCAGTGGAGCCAGAGCAATGGCGTCAGAGCCCACATACATCTCGCCGTCGCCATGCCCAATAGCCAGAGGCGAGCCCTTGCGGGCGGCTACGATCAGATCGTCCTGACCGTCGAAAAGAAAAGCCAGTGCAAAGGCACCCTCGAGTCGATCAATGGTTTTGAAGGCAGCCTCGATCGGTGACAGACCGGTGTTCAGGTAATGAGCAGCCATCAGGGCCACGGTCTCGGTGTCGGTCTCGGTCACGAAATCCACGCCATGCTCTGCCAGTTCGGCGCGCAATTCGCGGTAGTTTTCAACGATACCGTTATGGACGACAGCCACAGGCCCGGCCTGATGCGGGTGGGCGTTGGTGACCGAGGGCACACCGTGGGTTGCCCAGCGGGTGTGCCCGATACCGGACTTTCCGGGCAACGGATCATGCACCAGCAAATCGCTGAGGTTGACCAGCTTACCCACTGCTCGACGCCGCCCTAGCGCACCATCGTTCACCGTGGCGATCCCCGCACTGTCATAACCGCGATATTCCAACCGCTTCAGCGCTTCGACCAGAATGGGGGCGGCTTCGTGTTCGCCCAAAACACCTACAATTCCACACATGGATCAGGCTCCTTTGTCGCGGCGAGCCTTCTTCGCCTTCAACATGTCAAACAATTTGCGCGCATATCCCGGCTTGTTGTCCTGCTTGGCACGGGCCACGGCCAGCGCGTCAGGCTCCACATCGCGCGTTACCACTGTGCCGGTTGCGGTCATCGCGCCATCGCCCAATGTCACCGGGGCGACGAGCATAGTGTTCGAGCCAACAAAGACATTCTCACCAATCGTCGTGCGGTGTTTCATTACACCGTCGTAGTTACAAGTGATCGTTCCTGCACCGATATTCGAGGCTGCGCCGACCGAAGCGTCGCCGATGTAACTGAGATGATTGACCTTGGCACCTTCGGCGATCTCGGCATTCTTGATCTCGACAAAGTTGCCGATACGGGTGTTTTCAGCCAGTTCCGCACCGGGGCGCAGGCGGACATAGGGGCCGACGATTGCACCGCGGCTGACATGGCAGCCTTCCAGATGCGAAAACGCCCGGATTGTCGCGCCGCTTTCGACAGTGACACCGGGGCCGAAGACCACGTTGGGTTCAATTGTCGTATCGCGGCCGATGATCGTGTCGGCGGCGAGATAGACGGTTTCCGGCGCCATAAGGGTTACGCCGAGGTCCAACAGTTCGGCGCGGGCATTGGCCTGAAAAACGGCATCCGCTGCGGCCAGATCTGCGCGGGAGTTGACGCCTAAAGTCTGTGCTTCGTCACAGGCTACAGCTGTTACTTTCAAGCCGCGTTCACGGGCGATTTCGACGACATCCGTCAGGTAGTACTCACCGGCCGCGTTGTCGTTGCCTACAGCGTCGATCAGTGAAAACAGTGTTTTTGAGTCACAGGCCAAAAGCCCAGAGTTGCAGAAGGTTATCGCGCGCTCTTCATCAGAAGCGTCCTTAAATTCCACAATCCGTTCCAGCGTTTCACCGTCCATCACCAGACGGCCATAGCGACCGGGATCGGCGGCTTCGAAACCCAGAATGACCAGATCATTTTCCGCGCGTGCGGCAATCATGCGTTCCAGTGTGTCGGGCTGGAGAAAGGGAGTGTCGCCATAGAGAACCACCACATCGCCTGTGAACCCGTCCAACGCCTGCTGGGCCTGCGCGACAGCATGGGCAGTGCCCAATTGCTCTTCCTGCACAGCTATCTGTGCCGAGCCTTCCTCGGCTGTGGCAACCTTGGCTACGGCTTCGGCCCCGTGACCAGTGACGATCACGGTACGCTCGGGCGATAATACGGCTCCGGCGCGCATGGCGTGAACCAGCATCGGAGCCTGTGCAATAGGATGCAGAACTTTGGGGATATCCGATTGCATCCTGGTGCCCATTCCGGCGGCAAGGATGACTAAGGCGGTGCTCATGAAGACGATTTCTCTTTGTGTTTTGTCGCGGTCCGTTTTATCCGCTGAGGGCAAAGGCGCAAGCGGTTCGGGGATCAAACTAGATTGCCGTTTGCAACACGACACGGCAAAAACCCGCCGAAGCAGGAGGCACAATGCGCACAGTTATCTTCGATCTGGACGGAACGCTGGCCGATACATCGGGCGATCTTCTAGCCGCCGCGAACCATTGTTTCCGCCAGATGGGTCATGGGGATGTGTTGGTTCACGGGCAGGATGCAGCCGTTGCACTGCGCGGTGGGCTGATGATGCTGACCCACGGGCTTAAGCGGGTCGGTGCTTATGACGAGGATACCGTCCACGCCTATTACCCGACGCTGCTTGAGGCTTATTCGCAGGCCATCGACACCCACACGAAATTCTACCCCGGCGCGCTTGAAGCGGTCGAAGGGTTAAGGGCTGCTGGCTATGGCGTTGGAATCTGTACCAACAAACCCGAGGCGCTGGCGGATCAACTGCTGAGCCAGATGGGCGTGCGCGATCATTTTGCCTCTCTGGTTGGGGCGGACACTCTGCCGGTGCGCAAACCCGATCCCGAACCGCTGCGAGAGGCAGCGCGCCGGGCCGGTGGGCATCCGGACCTATGCGTGCTGATCGGAGACTCGGATACCGACCGCAACACGGCGCGGGCAGCGGGGGTGCCTTCGGTGTTGGTAACCTTTGGGCCGTCCGGTGGCGATATGGCCGCGCTGGAGCCCGAAGCCTTGTTGCATCATTTCGACGACCTGCCCGATCTGGTTACCGGCCTGATCGGTGCGGCGGCGTGATCTCTTGACCTGAACCTTTTGCGACATCAGAAAAGCTTATGACCGAGATATTCACCGGCAGTTTCACCCAGCAAGAACCCATCCTCGAAGAGGCGGTCGAGGCCGCTTTGGCCGTGCTGCGCCACGGACGGCTGCACCGCTATAATGTTGTGCCCGGTGAACCGGGCGAAACCGCTCTGCTCGAACAGGAGTTTGCGGCGCAAATGGGTGCAAGGTACTGTCTGGCGGTGTCGTCTGGCGGCTATGCGCTGGCGACTGCTTTGCGGGCAGTTGGCGTGCAACCGGGTGACCCGGTATTGACAAACGCCTTCACATTGGCGCCCGTGCCGGGGTCGATTGCCTCTGTCGGGGCAAAGCCGGTTTTCGTGGGGGTGACTGAAAACCTTACGATTGATCTGGATGATCTTGAGGCCAAGTTGAACCAGGCGCGTGTTTTGATGCTGAGCCATATGCGCGGGCATCTCTGCGACATGGATCGGTTGATGCAGATGTGCGACGCGGCGGGTGTCGTCGTGATCGAGGACTGTGCCCATACGATGGGAGCCGCGTGGCGCGGGCAACTGTCCGGTCGGCAGGGCGCGATTGGTTGTTATTCCTGCCAGACATATAAGCATGTGAACTCCGGTGAAGGCGGTCTGCTGATCACCGATGACGAAGAGTTGGCGGCCAAGGCGACGATGCTGTCGGGCTCGTATATGTTGTATGAACGCCACCTTGCCGCACCCGCGCCAGAGGCGTTCGAGAAGATCAAGTACACCACCCCTAACGTATCCGGACGTATGGACAATCTGCGTGCGGCCATCCTTCGCCCGCAATTGCGAGATCTAGGCCGGCAGGTGCAACGCTGGAACGAACGCTATGACGAGATCGAAGCCGGCCTGCGCGATACCCCCGGGCTGACCATCGTGGAGCGCCCGGAGGAAGAAACCTATGTTGGTTCATCGATTCAGTTCCTGCTGCTTGACTGGTCACCTGAACACATCGCCGAGGTGATACGACGCTGTGCAGCACGGGGTGTTGAACTGAAGTGGTTCGGCGGTGCTGAGCCGACCGGGTTCACCTCGCGCTATGACAGTTGGCGTTATGCGGACAGTGAGCCGCTGCCCTCCAGTGACCGCATTCTTGCCGGTGTGATGGATATGCGCGTTCCTCTGACTTTCTCACTGGACGATTGCCGACTAATCGCGCGTATCATCCGGTCAGAGGTTGGGTCTGTATTCCAATCATAATCCAATTGAGTGCGCCTTTGGCGCACGCTTTGTTCTTAAGTAATGCCGTCCTGAACAGGGCGGCATTTTCTTTGCGGTGCCTTGTCATTGACCCGCGGAGGATTCGCTGCTACCTAGTTATTGAACAAGTGTTCATTAATTCGACGGGAGGGTCGCACCGTGTTCACAGCCACAATGCAATTCGATCTGGGTGAGGACGTGAATGCCCTGCGAGAGATGGTGCACCGCTGGGCGCAAGATCGGGTCAAGCCAATGGCGGCCGAGGTCGACAAATCCAACGCGTTTCCCAATGACTTGTGGAAAGAGATGGGGGATCTTGGTCTGCTCGGGATCACAGTGGCTGAAGAATATGGTGGGGCAGGGATGTCGTATCTGGCCCACACCGTTGCCGTGGAGGAGGTCGCGCGGGCCTCGGCCTCAGTCTCATTGTCGTATGGGGCGCATTCCAATCTGTGCGTCAATCAAATCAAGCTGAACGGTACGGATGAGCAGAAGGCAAAATACCTGCCGCGTCTGATTTCGGGGGAGCATGTGGGTGCCTTGGCAATGTCCGAAGCGTCGGCTGGTTCTGACGTAGTGTCGATGAAGCTGCGCGCGGAAAAGCGCAACGACCACTATCGCCTGAACGGAAGCAAGTACTGGATTACCAACGGACCGGATGCGGATACTCTGGTCGTTTATGCCAAGACGGATCCGGATGCGGGATCGAAGGGGATCACTGCCTTTCTGATCGAGAAAGAGATGAAGGGATTTTCGACCTCCCCGCATTTCGACAAGCTGGGTATGCGCGGATCGAACACCGCCGAGTTGATCTTTGAAGATGTCGAGGTGCCCTTCGAAAACGTGCTGGGCGAAGAGGGTAGAGGCGTCGCAGTTTTGATGTCCGGCCTAGACTATGAGCGCGTGGTTCTGGCCGGGATCGGAACGGGCATCATGGCTGCCTGTCTGGACGAAGTCATGCCCTATCTGGCCGAACGCAAGCAGTTCGGAAAACCGATTGGTAGCTTCCAACTGATGCAGGGCAAGATCGCCGACATGTACACCGCGATGAACTCAGCACGCGCCTATGTTTATGAGGTCGCCAAGGCCTGTGATCGGGGGGACGTGACCCGTCAGGATGCGGCGGCGTGCTGCCTTTATGCCTCGGAGCAGGCAATGACGCAGGCGCATCAGGCGGTGCAAGCGATGGGTGGGGCTGGGTTCCTGTCGGATTCGGCGGTCAGCCGGATTTTCCGGGACGCCAAACTGATGGAGATTGGAGCGGGCACCAGCGAAATCCGCCGAATGCTGATCGGGCGGGAATTGATGAGCGAAATGGTCTGAAAAAACGCCCCGCCAGAGGGTGGCGAGGCGTTGTTGAGGAGGATCAGAAACGATGGACGTAGGATACGCCGACAAGCCAGGGGTCAATCTCTGCGGTGCCGATATCAACGCCGTCCAGGGTGACGTCCGAATCAATGTCGAACCAGCGAACGTTCAGACGAACCGCTCCTTTTTCGGTAACCATGTAGTCCAGACCGGCTTGGAATGCGATGCCAACCGAGTTGTCCAACTCGAGATCGCCCAGATCGGACTGTTCGTCAAAGAAGATAGTGTAGTTGATACCCGCGCCGACATAAGGCTTCCACGCGCTGTTGGTCGGGAAGTGGTAGTTCAGCGACAGGGTAGGCGGCAGCTGTTTGACGCTGCCGGCATCGATGCTGCCACCGAGAGTAACATCATGGCTAAACGGCGTTGCGGCCAGCAGTTCGATGCCCAGGTTGTCGCGCACGAAATATTCGGCGGTAAAGATCGGGCGGGTGTCCGAATCCACCTCGGCGTCGAGGCCAGCCAAGGTGCCGTTGTCGGATTTCGGGTCAAGGTAGCCAATACCAATACCGACGGTCCAGTCACCTTGGTTCTGGGCCATCGCGGGGGCGGCAAGCGCAACAAGCGCGGTGGAAAGGGTCAAAGCGGCGAGTGTTTTGGTCATTTTATGGCCTTTGGGTTTGTTGACGGAGCTTTTTTGCCGAAGGGGCAAGCCGTGAACTCTGATCTGCATCAAGTTTCAGTGATTGAACCGGATGTGTTGCCTTCTGAAAGAGTAAGGAAAACAAGGGGTATTGCGCATGTGTCCCGCTAGGCGCATACCCGGTATGCGGGAGGATGGAGGGTGGGAGATGCCCGATCGCCTCAACATGGCGCGGCAATGTCTGTCTCATCCCCGTGACCGCATTGCCCTTATCGAGCTAACTGGGGAAGGCCGGGACAAGATCACCTTTGGTCAGCTCGAAAGTCTGACCGACGGGATCGCGCGGGTAATGCGGTCGCAGGTACAACCGGGGGACCGTGTTGGTGTTTTGTTGAGCCAGTCTCCCTGGTGTGCGGCGGTGCATTTGGCGATCTGGAAGCTCGGGGCGATCTCGGTTCCGCTGTTTAAGCTGTTCAAACATGACGCGCTGGCGTCGCGGATCGGGGACGCGGGCGCACAACTGGTTCTGACGGATGCAGACGGTGCCGCGTTGCTTGGCGATCTGGCCCAACCCATTCGGGTCGACCAGATTGAACCGTCGAATGATCCGGTGCCCTTTGCCGATACCGGGCCAGAGGATCCGGCGGTGCTGATCTACACATCCGGCACCACAGGTAGCCCTAAAGGTGCACTCCACGGGCACCGGGTGCTGACCGGCCACCTGCCGGGTGTTTCGATCAGCCACAACCATCTGCGCGAAGGTGATTGCCTGTGGACGCCCGCCGACTGGGCCTGGATCGGAGGGCTGTTCGATGTGTTGATGCCGGGATTGGCGCTGGGTATTCCGGTGGTCGCCGCGCGTCTGGATAAATTCACACCCGAAGCCTGCGCCGACGTGGTGGCGCGCGGCGGGGCACGCAATGTGTTCCTCCCGCCGACCGCTCTGCGGATGTTGAAGGCGGCGGGTCAGGAAATCCCCGGTCTGCGTTCAGTCGCCTCGGGTGGTGAACCGCTGGGAGCCGAGATGCTGGCTTGGGGGCGGCAGGCGTTTGGCCTGACGATCAACGAGTTCTACGGACAGACCGAATGCAACATGGTCGTGTCCTCCTGCGCCGAGGATTTCCCGGTTCAGCCGGGCTGCATTGGCAAGCCGGTGCCAGGGCATGAGGTGGCGTTGATTGATGAGAATGGCCAACTGACTAACGAAGAGGGCGACGTGGCCATCCGGCGCGGCTCGGCCTCGATGCTTCTGAAATACTGGGACCGACCCGAAGCAACGGCCGAGAAATTCCGCGGCGACTGGCTGATCACCGGCGACCGCGGCGTGTGGGAGGGCGACTATCTGCGCTTCGTTGGCCGCGATGATGATGTGATTACGTCCGCTGGGTATCGCATCGGCCCCGCAGAGATCGAGGATTGCCTGCTGACCCACCCGGCGGTGGCGACGGTGGGCGTGGTCGGCAAGCCCGACCCGCTGCGGACCGAGATCGTCAAGGCCTATGTGGTGTTGAAACCGGGGGCCGGGGCGACGAGCGCGGAGTTGCAGAATTGGGTCAAGGACCGTCTGGCGCAGTATTCCTATCCGCGCGAGGTGGCGTTTCTGGAGGAACTGCCAATGACGGTGACGGGGAAGGTGATCCGGAAGGAATTGAAGGCGCGGGCGGCGGCGGAGAGACCAACGTCATGAGCAGGATACTCTGGTTCGTGTTGGTTGCATTGCTCATTTCGACGGCTGTAGTTTGGGCTGAAGAGAGCCCTAGTCAAAATTTGGAGCCGATCATTGGAGTTGAAGATTGGTTCGATGGTTGTGCGCAACTCAGCCAAGAAACGGTATTGACGGTCTCAAAGATGAATCTGGATGCTGATTGCGTTGCGTTGGCATTGGACTATTGCACTCAAAAACAGACAAACTCCTTCCAGGACATTTGTCATGAAATATTGATAGATCATATTGTCCTCAGAAGCGCTGAAATTTCACGTTTGTTGCCGTCGAAACCAGACCTCAAAGGGTTCAAGCTTTCCTCCTATACAAATGCTCTGCGACGTGCGTCGGAAGCTGCTCAAATACAATGCGGCACCGACATGTCAGAAAGAGAGTGCCTATTACTAGATGTGACTATGAAATGGCTGGACTTGCGATTTGCTAACCGGCTTTTAGAAGGCGAAATAAGATGAAACTCACATCCAAAGCCATGCCCACCTCCGAGGGCTTTAAGACAAACCGCGCGGCGCATCTCGACGCGCTGGCCCAAATCTCAGCCGCTGCCGAAGCGGCCCGGATGGGCGGTGGTGAGAAATCCCGCGCGCGGCATGAATCGCGGGGCAAGATGCTGCCGCGTCGTCGGGTGGCGAACCTGCTGGACCCGGGGTCTCCGTTTCTGGAGATCGGAGCGACGGCGGCGCATGGGATGTATGGCGACGCCGCGCCCTGTGCCGGTGTGATCGCTGGGATTGGTCGGGTGCAGGGGCGCGAGGTCATGGTGCTGTGCAACGACGCCACCGTGAAGGGCGGCACTTATTATCCTATGACAGTCAAGAAACACCTCCGCGCGCAGGAGATTGCTGAGGAAAACCATCTGCCCTGCATCTATCTGGTCGACAGTGGCGGTGCGAACCTGCCCAATCAGGATGAGGTTTTCCCCGACCGCGACCACTTTGGCCGTATCTTCTATAATCAGGCGCGGATGAGTGCGAAGGGGGTAGCTCAGATCGCCGTGGTGATGGGCTCATGCACGGCGGGAGGGGCTTACGTGCCTGCGATGTCGGACGTGACGATTATTGTGAAGGAGCAGGGCACGATCTTTCTGGCCGGGCCGCCTCTGGTCAAGGCCGCGACGGGTGAGGTGGTCAGTGCCGAGGACTTGGGAGGCGGAGACGTCCATACCCGCCTGTCAGGTGTGGCGGACTATCTGGCCGAGGACGACGCCCACGCGCTGGCCTTGGCGCGCCGCGCGGTGGGGTCTCTAAACCTGCGCAAACCGCAGACCATGGACTGGGCCAGCCCGGAAGACCCGGCCTACGATCCCGAAGAAATCCTCGGCGTTGTTCCGGCCGACTTGCGCACGCCCTACGATATCCGTGAGGTAATCGCACGGCTGGTCGATGGTTCTCGGTTCGACGAATTTAAACCGCGCTTTGGCGAGACGCTGGTGACCGGCTTCGCCCATGTCAAAGGCTGCCCGGTCGGGATCATCGCCAATAACGGCGTACTGTTTTCCGAGGCCGCGCAGAAGGGTGCACATTTCGTGGAACTGTGCTCTCAGCGTCGTGTCCCGCTGGTATTTCTGCAAAACATTACCGGCTTTATGGTTGGCCGCAAATATGAAAACGAAGGCATCGCGCGGCATGGGGCCAAGATGGTGACGGCGGTGGCAACGACCTCGGTGCCGAAGATCACCATGCTGGTCGGAGGGTCCTTCGGGGCCGGAAACTACGGCATGGCGGGTCGGGCCTATCAGCCGCGTTTCCTTTGGACATGGCCGAACTCACGGATTTCGGTGATGGGCGGAGAACAGGCCGCAGGTGTTCTGGCCACGGTCAAACGCGACGGGATCGAACGGCAGGGCGGTAAATGGTCCGCCGAGGAAGAAGCCGAATTCAAACGCCCGACGCTGGAGACGTTCGAGGAACAATCGCACCCGCTTTACGCCTCGGCGCGGCTGTGGGATGACGGTATCATCGACCCGCGCAAAAGCCGCGATGTGCTGGCATTATCACTGAGAGCCGCGCTGAACGCCCCGATAGAGGAGACACGTTTCGGCGTGTTCAGGATGTGATCATGGGATTTCTGGTGGTCAAGTCCGACATCACACGATTGCAGGTGGATGCAATTGTGAACGCCGCAAACCGGTCATTGCTGGGTGGAGGCGGCGTAGATGGCGCCATTCACCGTGCGGCAGGGCCGGGATTGCTCGAAGAATGCCGTGGGCTTGGAGGGTGCGAGACCGGCGAGGCCAAAGTAACCGGTGCCTACAATCTTCCCTCTCGTATTGTGATCCACACGGTAGGTCCAATTTGGCGGGATGGAACGTCGGGCGAAGATGATCTTCTGGCGCGCTGTTACGCCAACTGCTTGCATTTGGCGGCAACAAACAACTGCCAAAGCATTGCCTTTCCGGCAATCTCAACGGGTGTATATGGTTTTCCTCAGGATAGGGCTGCGCAGATTGCAGTAGCAGCAGTAGCCAAAAGCGATCTCGAGGTAAGCCTCGTCGCATTCGATGCGGGCAGCGAGCAACACCTAAACAACGCAATCAGAAACTGGAATCGTGGAAATGTTTAACAAAATCCTGATTGCCAACCGCGGTGAAATCGCCTGCCGTGTGATCGAAACTGCTCAGAGTATGGGAGTGTCTTGTGTTGCGGTGTATTCCGAGGTGGACGCTCTGGCCAAACATGTGCGGATGGCGGATCAGGCTGTTCATATCGGTGGCGCGGCCCCAGCGGAGAGTTATCTGAAGGGCGATGTGATCATTCAGGCTGCGCTCGACACAGGCGCGCAGGCAATCCATCCAGGTTATGGGTTTCTGTCCGAGAACCCGGATTTTGTAGATGCGGTTGAAGCCGCAGGGCTGACCTTCATCGGCCCCTCGGCGGATGCGATCCGGAAAATGGGTTTGAAGGATGCGGCCAAAGCACTGATGGAACAGGCTGGGGTGCCCGTTGTTCCGGGCTATCACGGCGAAAATCAGGACCCCGAGCATTTAGCAGGGGCGGCGGACACCATAGGTTACCCGGTACTGATCAAGGCTGTGGCAGGTGGTGGTGGCAAGGGGATGCGTCTGGTTGAGCGTCCCGAAGATTTCGCAGCCGCGCTAGACAGTGCCCGTGGCGAAGCGCGGACGGCATTTGGCAATGACGCAGTGTTGGTCGAGAAATTCGTCGCCAAGCCGCGCCATATTGAGGTGCAGGTCTTTGGCGACGGGACTCATGCGGTGCACCTGTTCGAACGCGACTGTTCGCTGCAGCGTCGCCACCAAAAGGTGATCGAAGAAGCTCCCGCCCCCAGTATGACGCATGAGATGCGCGAGGCGATGGGGCAGGCGGGCGTGCGCGCGGCCGAGGCGATTGGTTACAAGGGGGCAGGGACGGTTGAGTTTATCGTTGATGCCTCGGAGGGCCTGCGCCCGGATCGGTTCTGGTTCATGGAGATGAACACACGCCTGCAGGTGGAGCACCCGGTGACCGAGGTCATCACCGGCGTCGATCTGGTTGAATGGCAATTACGGGTCGCTTCGGGTGAGGCGCTGCCGAAACGGCAAGGAGATCTGTCGATCAACGGCCACGCGTTCGAGGCCCGGCTATACGCCGAAGATGTTCCCAAGGGGTTCTTACCTGCCACCGGCACCTTGACGCATCTGAAATTCCCGCCTTCCTGCCGCTCTGACAGCGGCGTGCGTGCGGGAGACACAATCAGTCCGTGGTATGACCCGATGATCGCCAAGGTCATTGTCCACGGCCCCACACGCGCGATTGCACTTGAGCAGTTGCACCGAGCGCTGCAACAGACCGAGGTTGCGGGCACGGTCACCAACCTTGCCTTTCTGGGGGCGCTCACCCGGCATAAGGGTTTCGCCGCAGGCGACGTGGATACCGGGCTGATCGGGCGGGATCTTGAGATGTTGACGCAGGACGCTCCGGTGTCTTCTGCGAACTGTGTGGCCGCTGCTATGACCGCGCTGAATCTGGTTGAGACCGGTGAAGAGACCGGTTTTTCCCTTTGGTCGCCATTGCATCGGGCGGTCCAGTTGATGGCCGGGGATGTCATTGATCTGGACGTGCAGGTTGAAGGCCCGGATCGTCAGGTATGGCAGGTTGGTGAAGACACGATCCTTGCCGAGCGGACTGCCGAGGGCTGGTCAGTTGCCGGGAGCGCGATGCCGCGTGTCGCGAAGGCGGGCACGCAGATAACAGTGTTTGAGGATTACGGGCAGTCGTTTGACATAATTGACCCTCTGGATCGGGATACGAGCGCGACCGGGGATACCAATGTCATTGAGGCTCCGATGCCCGGATTGGTCAAAGCCGTATTTGCACAAGTGGGTCAGACCGTTCGCGAGGGGGATCGGCTGGCCATATTGGAGGCCATGAAGATGGAGCATTCCCTTTTGGCTGCCCGTGATGGCGTGGTGGCCGAGGTACTGGCCGAGGACGGCGCACAGGTCGAAGCCGGGGTTGCTCTGGTTCGGTTAGAAGAGGAGTGACCTATCCGTGCGCCGCATTGCGTGGCACAGTCGGGTCATCCGTTTAAAAAACGAGACAAAACCGGAAGGAGCACTGGAATGGGCGAGCGGGTTGAGATTTTCGAGGTAGGGCCGAGGGACGGCCTGCAGAATGAAAAACGTGATATCCCGGTGACCGAGAAAATAGCTCTGGTCGATTGTCTCAGCCGAGCAGGGTTCAACCGGATCGAGGTGGCCAGTTTTGTTTCACCCAAATGGGTGCCGCAGATGGCGGGTAGCGCCGAAGTGTTGGCCGGGATCAAACGGGCGGATGGGGTGCGCTATGCCGCGCTGACGCCGAACATGCGCGGTTATGATGATGCACTGGCGGCAAAAGCGGATGAGATCGCGGTGTTTGCCTCGGCTTCCGAGGGGTTCTCGAAGGCCAATATCAATGCCACGATTGCCGAGTCCATTGAACGGTTTACGCCGATCCTTGAAGCTGCCCGGCACATTGATCTGCCGGTGCGCGGCTATGTCTCCTGCGTGACCGACTGCCCCTATGACGGCCCGACACCGCCCGAGAAAGTGGCTGAGGTTGCCGATCGGCTGTTTGCATTGGGCTGCTATGAGGTATCTTTGGGCGACACCATCGGGCAGGGGACGCCGGATACTATCGCGCATATGCTGTTGGCAGTGCGCGAACGCGTGCCTGTTACCCGGTTGGCGGGGCATTTCCACGATACGAACGGGCGGGCCATCGACAATATTGACGCGGCGCTGGCGCTGGGCGTGCGTAGCTTTGACGCAGCGGTTGGTGGGTTGGGCGGTTGCCCCTATGCCCCCGGTGCCGCGGGAAATGTCGCTACTGAGGCCGTCGCGGCCCATCTGGAGCGTCTGGGCTATGAGACCGGTTTGGATCTGACGATTGTGGAAGAGGCCGCGCAGATGGCGCGGTCTATGCGATCAGAGTGAGGGGCTGGCATGTTTGAAACAATTTCGGTCAGCATCGATGCGCGAGGGGTGGCCACGCTGACCTTGGATCGCGCCGAGAAACACAACGCGATGTCAGCGCTTATGATCTCTGAACTAACCCAAGTGGCCCATCAACTGGGCACGGATGACGCAGTGCGCGTGGTGGTTCTGACAGGGGCTGGCAAAAGTTTCTGTGCAGGCGGCGATCTGGGCTGGATGCAGGACCAGATGGCCGCTGATCCCGAAACACGCTTCGCCGAAGCACGTAAGCTGGCCGAGATGCTGCACGCGCTGAACACCATGCCTAAACCACTGATCGGAGCGGTGCAGGGTAATGCCTTCGGGGGTGGGGTAGGCTTGGCGGCGGTCTGTGATGCGGCCATCGGCGTGGATGGCGTGAAGATGGCCCTTACGGAAACCCGGCTGGGGCTGATCCCCGCCACGATTGGCCCCTATGTCGTCGCCCGCATGGGCGAGGCGAGGGCACGGCGGGTTTTCATGTCGGCCCGGGTGTTTGAGGCCGACGAGGCAGTGGCACTTGGATTGTTGGCCAAATCCGTCCCGGTTGCCGATCTGGACGATGCAGTTGAGGCGGAAATCCTACCCTATTTGTCCTGCGCACCAGGCGCTGTGGCCTCGGCAAAAGGGCTGGTTCAGAAACTGGGTCCGACGATCGACGACGCGGTGATCGACCAGACGATCCGAGCGCTGGTCGAACGATGGGAAACGGAAGAGGCAAAGGAGGGAATCGGCGCGTTTTTTGAAAAGCGAAAACCTGCATGGAATAGTCAGGTTTAGCGCACGACATTGAAGTTGCAGATTCGCCAAAACCCATAGCCTTCTGATTGCTAAAGCAAGAGGAATATTAAGCCCCTGCGCGTTTGTGTTCGGTTGACCCTCTGACCCCGCGCGGATAGAGAATGTCCAGTCGACACGCCAATTGACGGCGCCCTCGGTTCAGGGGTGCGCAGGAAAGGAGCTTTTCGTGGAAGACCTGTTGCGGGAGTATCTCCCGATCCTGGTGTTTCTGGCCGTTGCTGTAGGCCTTGGAATCGTCCTGATTCTAGCGGCTGTGGTTTTGGCAGTTCGCAACCCCGACCCCGAAAAAGTCAGCGCATATGAATGCGGCTTCAACGCCTTCGACGATGCGCGAATGAAATTCGACGTCCGATTCTATCTGGTTTCGATTCTTTTCATCATCTTCGATCTCGAAATTGCGTTCCTGTTCCCATGGGCCGTTGGCTTCAAGGACATCAGCGATGTGGGTTTCTGGTCCATGATGGTGTTCCTGGCGGTGTTGACCATCGGCTTTGCCTATGAATGGAAGAAAGGGGCCTTGGAATGGGAGTGATGACGGGCGCAAACACCGCTGGCGTCGACAAAGAAGTCGCCACCCAGGCCCTGAATGCCGAGCTGCAGGACAAAGGGTTCCTGCTTACCTCGACTGAGGACATCATCAACTGGGCGCGTACCGGCTCGTTGCACTGGATGACGTTTGGTCTGGCCTGCTGCGCGGTTGAGATGATGCACACCTCGATGCCACGCTATGATGCGGAAAGGTTCGGGATTGCTCCTCGCGCTTCCCCGCGACAGTCCGATGTGATGATCGTTGCTGGTACGCTGACCAACAAGATGGCGCCGGCCCTGCGGAAAGTATACGATCAGATGCCCGAACCGCGCTACGTGGTCTCGATGGGCTCCTGCGCGAATGGCGGCGGCTACTACCATTATTCCTACTCCGTTGTGCGCGGTTGTGACCGCATCGTTCCCGTAGATATCTACGTGCCGGGCTGCCCTCCGACGGCCGAGGCGCTGCTGTACGGTCTGATGCAGTTGCAACGTAAAATCCGCCGCACTGGCACTATTGTACGCTGAGGAGAGAGCTGATGAGCGATGCACTCAAAGAACTCGGCGCGCAGCTAGAACTAAAGCGGGTCGATTGTGTTCTGTCTTGGGATGTCACTCATGGCGAGTTGAACGTCGACGTGGCCCCGTCTAGCCTCGTGGAATTCGTCGAGTTCCTGAAGTCTGACCAGAACTGCAAGTTTTCGACCTTGGTGGACATCACCGGTGTGGACTACCCCGAACGCGCCAAGCGGTTCGACGTCGTCTATCATTTCCTCTCGATGTACCAGAACCAGCGTATCCGCCTGCGGGTGTCGATCCGTGAGGAAGATATGGTGCCTTCGATAGTGGATGTTCACCCCTCAGCCAACTGGTTCGAGCGTGAAGTGTTTGACATGTTCGGCATACTTTTCTCGGGTCATCCGGACCTGCGGCGCATCCTGACCGACTATGGGTTCCGCGGCTATCCGCTGCGCAAGGATTTCCCGACCACCGGCTATACCGAGGTCCGCTATGACGAGGCGCAGAAGCGCGTGGTCTACGAACCCGTCAGCCTGGTGCAGGAATACCGTCAGTTTGATTTCATGTCCCCGTGGGAAGGCGCGAATTACATTCTGCCGGGGGATGAGAAACAGGAGTAGCCATCATGTTTGAGTTCCTGATCTGGATTGTTCTGGTAGTGGCAACGGTCGTTCCGATGATCAAGCTGCTGCCGCATTTCGGGATCAACAAGAACTGGGCGTTTGCATGCATCATCTCTCCGGTCGTGATTGTCCTGCTGTGGATGATGGCGATGAAGCTGCAAGAGATGGAGCGACGCTGACATGATGGGTGAACTGATTGTTTTGGGCGCATTAGGCGTCTTGCTTGCGGGGGCTGCAGCGAAAGCGGCCGAAGCCGAAAGAGTCCGGGTCAGGGCTGAGGCGAAAAAGAACAAACGAGGGCGTTGATGGACGGCTCAAGATACGATGACGGCAGCACGGACGCGCTGAGCGGAGAACAGAAGATCCGCAATTTCAACATTAACTTCGGGCCGCAACACCCTGCGGCACACGGGGTTTTGCGCTTGGTGCTCGAGCTGGACGGCGAGATCGTCGAGCGATGCGACCCGCATATCGGCCTTCTGCACCGTGGCACCGAAAAGCTGATGGAAAGCCGGACCTATCTGCAGAACCTGCCGTATTTCGACCGTCTGGACTATGTGGCGCCGATGAACCAGGAACACGCCTGGTGTCTGGCCATCGAAAAGCTGACGGGCGTTGAGGTGCCACGCCGGGGCTCGCTGATCCGGGTTCTGTATTCCGAGATAGGGCGCATCCTGAACCACCTGCTGAACGTGACGACGCAGGCGATGGATGTCGGCGCGCTGACCCCGCCGCTGTGGGGCTTTGAAGAGCGTGAAAAGCTGATGGTGTTCTATGAGCGTGCCTGCGGTGCCCGCCTGCACGCGGCCTATTTCCGCCCGGGCGGTGTGCATCAGGACCTGCCGCCGGAACTGCTGGACGATATCGAGGCATGGAGCCACGAATTCCCGGCCGTTCTGGACGACATTGATGGGTTGCTGACCGAAAACCGCATCTTCAAACAGCGCAACGCTGATATCGGCGTCGTGACCGAGGATGACATCCAGAAATACGGCTTCTCGGGCGTGATGGTGCGCGGATCGGGGCTGGCATGGGACCTGCGCCGCGCCCAGCCCTATGAATGCTATGATGAGTTCGAATTCCAGATCCCAGTTGGCAAGAACGGCGACTGCTATGACCGCTATCTCGTCCGCATGGAAGAGATGCGCCAGTCGCTGCACATCATCCGTCAGGCCGTCGCCAAAATCCGCGACTGCCCCGGAGATGTTCTGGCCCGTGGTAAAATCACGCCCCCGAAACGCTCGGACATGAAGACTTCGATGGAAAGCCTGATCCATCACTTCAAACTGTATACCGAAGGCTTCCACGTGCCCGCGGGCGAGGTCTATGCCGCTGTCGAGGCCCCCAAGGGCGAGTTCGGCGTCTATCTGGTCGCCGATGGCACCAACAAACCCTACCGCGCCAAGCTGCGCGCGCCGGGCTATCTGCACCTGCAAGCCATGGACCACGTCGCCAAGGGCCACCAACTGGCCGACGTCGCCGCCATCATCGGCACCATGGATGTCGTATTTGGAGAGATTGACCGCTAATGCTCCGCCGTCTTCATCCCGAACAACCCGAAAGCTTTGCCTTCACTGCTGCCAACCAGCAATGGGCCGAAGCGCAGATCACCAAATACCCCGAGGGTCGCCAGGCTAGTGCGGTTATCCCGCTGCTGTGGCGTGCGCAGGAACAAGAGGGCTGGCTGAGCCGCCCGGCGATTGAATCCGTCGCCGACATGCTGGGTATGGCTTATATTCGCGTGCTTGAGGTTGCGTCTTTCTACTTCATGTTCCAGCTGCAACCGGTTGGATCTGTTGCGCATATTCAGGTCTGCGGCACGACCTCCTGCATGATCTGCGGGGCCGAGGATCTAATTGCTGTCTGCAAGGAAAAGATCGCGGCCAAACCGCATGAACTGTCCTCCGATGGCAAACTGAGCTGGGAAGAGGTGGAGTGCCTCGGGTCCTGCACCAACGCGCCGATGGCGCAGATCGGCAAGGATTACTACGAGGACCTGACCGCCGAAAGCTTTGGCAAGATCATCGACGATCTGGCTGCCGGGAAAGTACCGACACCGGGGCCGCAGAACGGGCGCTATGCGGCGGAACCGCTGAAGGGTTTGAGCAGTTTGGCCGAGTATGACGCCGGGAAACCTAAGTACAACGCGAGCGTCGAACTGGCGACTGATCTAAGCGACACGGTCAAGCGGATTGACGGGACCGAAGTTCCTATCTTGACCCCTTGGCTGGGCAAGGATGGCAAACAGGCGGGTGCTTCCGCCGCGGCGAAACCTCCGAAAGCGCCTGAAACGCCGAAGCCGGCTGTGAAGCAGGCAGAGGAGGCGAACGCCAAGCCCAAATCGGAAGAGGTAAAGGAAGATCAGCCCGAGACGCTGACTGCAGCGCGGGACGGCAAGCCGGATGACCTCAAGCTGCTGAAAGGCGTGGGGCCAAAGCTGGAAGAGACGCTGAACGAACTGGGTTTCTACCACTACGACCAGATTTCCGCCTGGACGCCCGAGCAAGTGGCCTGGGTGGATGCGCGGTTGAAGTTCAAGGGCCGGATCGAACGCGATGGCTGGATCGAACAGGCAGCCAAACTGGCGACCGGTGAAGAGACCGAGTTTGCCAAACGTGCCAAGGAAGACGGCACTTACGAAGACTAAACGACGGTGCCCATCCGGGGCATCAGGGTGAGATGGACAAGGACAAAGAACAAGCCATAGCCCGCAAGGGCCGACATATCGGGGTGGTCATCGCCGTGACCATGCTGTTTTGGCTTGCCATGACACTGTTCATCGGCCCCGCGCTGGGAATGCCGGGGCGCTATGCGCTGCTGTTTGATTTCGCTGCTCTAGCGGGATTTATCTATGCGGGCGTCAACATATTTCAACTCTGGCGCATGCGTCAGGATAGCTGAAGGTAACACGCGATGCTGAAGGATCAGGACCGGATATTTACCAACATCTACGGGATGCATGAGCGCACGTTGAAGGGCGCGCAGACCCGGGGGCATTGGGACGGCACTGCTGGCCTGATCGAAAAGGGGCGCGACTGGATCATCCAGACGATGAAGGACTCGGGTTTGCGTGGTCGTGGTGGCGCGGGTTTCCCGACCGGTCTGAAATGGTCATTCATGCCCAAGGAAAGCGACGGTCGCCCGGCTTACTTGGTTGTAAATGCAGATGAATCCGAGCCCGGCACCTGCAAAGACCGCGAGATCATGCGCCATGATCCGCACACTCTGATCGAGGGTTGCCTGATCGCATCCTTCGCGATGAACGCACACACTTGCTACATCTACCTGCGCGGCGAATATATCCGCGAGCGCGAGGCACTGCAGGCTGCGATTGATGAAGCTTATGATGCGGGTCTGCTGGGCAAGAACGCTGCTGGCTCGGGCTGGGATTTCGATCTGTTCCTGCATCACGGGGCCGGGGCTTATATTTGCGGTGAAGAGACGGCTCTGATCGAGAGCCTTGAGGGCAAGAAGGGCATGCCGCGGATGAAGCCTCCGTTCCCGGCAGGCGCGGGGCTCTATGGCTGCCCGACCACGGTAAACAACGTAGAATCGATCGCTGTGGTACCGACCATCCTGCGCCGTGGAGCCGATTGGTTCGCGGGCTTTGGCCGTCAGAACAACGCGGGCACCAAGCTATTTGCGATCTCGGGTCATGTGAACAACCCTTGTGTCGTCGAAGAGACGATGTCGATCCCCTTTGAAGAACTGATCGAGATCCATTGCGGTGGTATCCGCGGCGGATGGGATAACCTGCTGGCCGTGATTCCCGGCGGCTCGTCAGTGCCATGTGTGCGCGGTGAAAACATGCGTGATGCGATCATGGATTTCGACCACCTGCGCAACGATCTGGGCTCGGGGCTGGGGACGGCCGCTGTGATTGTGATGGACAAATCCACAGACATCATCAAAGCGATCTGGCGCCTGTCGAAATTCTACAAACATGAAAGCTGTGGCCAGTGCACGCCCTGCCGTGAAGGCACCGGATGGATGATGCGCGTCATGGATCGTCTGGTGCGCGGTGAGGCCGAATTGGAAGAGATCGACATGCTGTTCGACGTGACCAAGCAGGTTGAAGGCCATACGATCTGTGCGCTTGGTGACGCTGCCGCCTGGCCGATCCAAGGTCTGATCCGCAACTTCCGGGAAGAGATCGAAGACCGCATCAAGGCTCAGAAGTCGGGCCGTATGGGTGCGATGGCAGCGGAGTGATCGACATGGAAATGTTCGCTGAATATGGTCACGCAGTTGCCTCGGTGGTGCTTTTCACGCTCGTGGTTCTGTTCATGTCTCCTTTCACCGCTCTCGCGAAGCAGGGTAAAGGGCTGGCACCGGGCGCAACGCCGGATCAGGACTATAACGATAAGGCCTATCGTCTGAACCGGGCCTATCTGAACGGGACTGAGACGCTGCCCGCCTACCTAACGGTCACGGTGGCAGCCATTTTGATGGGCGTTAGCCCGTTCTGGGTCAACCTGTTGGCTTCCATCGCGCTGGTTGCGCGCCTGGTGATGCTGGTCGTTCACCTGCGTGGTATCGGCAAACCCAGTGCTGGTCTGCGTTCGGTTTTTTATGTTGTTGCATGGGCCTGCATGTTCGTGATGGGGCTTATGGCGTTGGTGGCGGCGTTTTGATGTTGGCGAGTGAGAAAAAGCGGGTGGTCGGGCTAAAGCATTTTATTTGCCGTGGACCCATTCTGGGTGCAGCTGCCGCGCTATCGGTTATTTCTGCGTGCACAGTCTCTTCGTCCAGTGACCGTGTCCTATTTGACGGTCAATTCTTTCGCGCCAAGGCAAAGCATGTAGACAAGAAAGCGATGCCCACCGACTTCACCGTAGTAGTAACCGGTGTCTCGGCCTCGTTAGATGGCGCGAGAGAGGCGGGGCGTTACGAAGGAACAAAGTTCTGTATTAAGAACTTCGGGTCTTCCAGCATCGAATGGAAGGTCGGCCCTGATACTGAGCCTCAAAACCTACGCATCAGCGATGACAAATTGACATTTGCCGGGGCCTGCCAGCGACCATGACGCGTTTTTACCCATATCAGGCCGCGAAGCGGGAGGTGATATTGCATAGCGCCTCGCTCGCCACTCGTCTTGGGAGTCCCAAGACGAAAGGAATGGTCATGTCTGGTGTGAAAATACTTGCTCTGATGTCTGTGCTGGCTCTACCGACGGTTGCTGAGGCCAAACCGCCCTTGCGCGAAGTCAAGGAAATCGACAACGAGCTCTATTACATCGCCATCGCAAATGAAATTTCGGAATATTGTCCGTCGATCAGCGGGCGCCGCCTAAAGGCAATTGGTGTGATGTGGGACCTGCGGTCCAAAGCAAACAAACTGGGGTACTCGGACAAAGAAATCCGGGCCTATGTGGAATCGGATGCCGAAAAAGACCGGATGCGAGCCAAGGGCGAAGCGTATCTGGCGCAGCATGGCGTCTCGTATGACAAACCGAATTCCTTCTGCACGTTGGGGCGGTCGGAAATCGAAAGAAACAGCGCCATTGGCGTGTATTTGAGGGCGAACTAGACCATGTCTGACCTCCGCAAAGTAAACATCGACGGGCAGGAAATTGAAGTCGATGGTGCGATGACCCTGATCCAGGCCTGTGAAGAGGCCGGGGTCGAGGTGCCACGCTTCTGCTATCATGAGCGTCTGTCGATTGCTGGCAATTGCCGGATGTGTCTGGTTGAGGTTGTAGGCGGCCCGCCGAAACCGGCGGCCTCCTGCGCGATGCAGGTCCGCGATCTGCGCCCGGGACCGGAAGGTCAGCCGCCTGAGGTCAAAACGAACTCACCCATGGTCAAGAAGGCCCGCGAAGGGGTGATGGAGTTCCTGCTCATCAACCACCCGCTGGATTGCCCGATCTGTGACCAGGGCGGTGAGTGTGACCTGCAGGATCAGGCGATGGCCTATGGTCTTTCGGGTTCGCGCTTCAAGGAAGCAAAGCGTGCGGTGGATGATCTGGATCTGGGCCCGCTGGTTGGCACTGCGATGACGCGCTGCATCAGCTGCACCCGCTGCGTGCGGTTTACAACCGAGGTCGCCGGGATCACACAGATGGGTCAAACCGGGCGCGGCGAAGATGCCGAGATCACCTCGTATCTGAACCAGACGCTGGACTCGAACCTGCAGGGCAACATCATTGATCTGTGCCCGGTTGGGGCGCTGACGTCCAAGCCTTACGCCTTCACCGCGCGGCCTTGGGAACTGACCAAGACTGAGAGCATCGATGTCATGGACGCTCTGGGCTCGAACATCCGCGTGGACACCAAGGGGCGCGAAGTCATGCGCTTCCTGCCGCGCAACCATGACGGCGTGAACGAGGAATGGATCAGCGACAAGACCCGCTTTGTCTGGGATGGCTTGCGCCGTCAACGCTTGGACAAGCCTTATGTGCGCGAAAACGGCAAACTGCGCCCGGCTTCTTGGCCCGAGGCTTTGACCAAAGCCGCTGAAGCGCTGAAAGGGGCCGAGAAACCTGCGGGCATAGTCGGAGATCTGGTTCCGGTTGAGGCGGCCTTTGCGCTGAAACAGATGATCGAGGGGCAGGGCGGCATTGTCGAATGCCGCACCGATGGGGCGAAACTGCCGTCTGGCAATCGTGGTGCTTACGCCGGAACTGCTGCGATCGAGGACATTGACAGCGCCGAACGTATCCTCCTGATCGGCACCAACCCGCGTGAAGAAGCGCCGGTGTTGAACGCGCGCATCCGCAAGGCGTGGGCGCACGGGGCCGAGGTTGCTCTGGTCGGTTCGGCCGTCGATCTGACATACAACTATCACCATATTGGTGATGACCGCGCGGCTTTGCAAAAAGTCGTCGACATGGGCGGCGATGACACCATTAAGGGTAAGTCCTCGCTGGTGATCGTTGGCCAGGGTGCGCTGCAAGAGGCTGATGGCGTTGCTGTTCTGGCTGCGGCGCAAACCATAGCTGCGAATACCGAAAGTGGCCTGATGGTATTGAACACTGCCGCCTCACGCGTGGGAGCGATGGATGTGGATGCCACTAATGAAGGTGGCATGGATGCAGTCAGCGCTGCGGACGTGATCTATAACCTCGGCGCGGATGAGGTCGAAATTGGCGAAGGCGCTTTTGTGATCTATCAGGGCAGCCATGGCGACCGAGGCGCGCATCGCGCCGACGTAATCCTGCCGGGCGCGGCCTATACCGAGGAAAATGGCCTGTTCGTGAATACAGAAGGCCGCCCGCAACTTGCCATGCGCGCCGGATTTGCTCCTGGTGACGCCAAGGAAAACTGGGCGATCCTGCGGGCCTTGTCGTCCGAGTTGGGCGCAACGCTGCCTTATGACTCTTTAGCGCAACTGCGCACCGCATTGATCGAGGCAGTTCCGCATCTGGCCCGCGTTGATGAGGTGATCGAGAATGAGGTTCAGGCGCTGGAGGCTGGTCCTCTGGGCAAGGCCACTTTCCGAAACGCCGTCAAGGATTTCTACCTGACAAACCCGATTGCGCGCGCTTCGCAACTGATGGCCGAGCTTTCGGCACAGGCGCAAGCACGCAAAGCAAAGAAGATCGCAGCGGAATGAACCAGACCTGTTTCATACCGCGCTCGGGGCCCTGCGATAGCGTGGCCAGAGAAATGCGTGTGGAACGTAACAAAAAGGGTGGCGTGATGGCGGCATATGCTGTTTACACCAACGCGCCGACCCAGCCGCAGTATGCGCAGGCATTTGGCCCTAGCAACACGCGCGGAAAACGGAATACCCACGGTGTGAGGACCAATGGCTGATTTCTTTAACACCCCAGGCGGAATAGCCGTCATCATTCTGGCGCAAGTGCTTGCTGTCGTTGCCTTTGTGATGATCTCGCTATTGTTCCTCGTCTATGGCGACCGCAAAATCTGGGCTGCGGTTCAGATGCGCCGCGGACCAAACGTGGTAGGCGTTTACGGCCTGCTGCAATCTGTAGCGGACGCGCTGAAATATGTAGTGAAAGAGGTTGTGATCCCGGCGGGCGCCGACCGTACCGTTTTCATGCTCGCGCCGCTAACCAGCTTCGTTCTGGCGATGATTGCCTGGGCGGTGATCCCGTTCAACGATGGCTGGGTGCTGTCGGATATCAACGTCGCGATCCTCTATGTCTTCGCCGTATCCTCGTTGGAGGTTTATGGCGTGATTATGGGCGGTTGGGCATCGAACTCAAAGTACCCGTTCCTTGGCTCTCTACGCTCCGCGGCGCAGATGATTTCCTACGAAGTCTCCATCGGTTTGATCATTATCGGTGTGATCATCTCGACCGGGTCGATGAACTTTGGCGATATTGTGCGCGCTCAGGACGGCTCGTTCGGCTTCTTCAGCTGGTACTGGCTGCCGCACTTCCCGATGGTGTTCCTTTTCTTCATCTCCGCGCTGGCCGAGACCAACCGCCCACCGTTCGACCTTCCGGAAGCGGAGTCGGAACTGGTTGCCGGTTATCAGGTCGAATACTCGGCCACGCCCTTCCTGCTGTTCATGGCGGGCGAATACATCGCCATCTTCCTGATGTGCGCGCTGACCTCGCTACTGTTCTTCGGCGGTTGGCTGTCGCCGATCCCGGGCCTGCCCGATGGCGTGCTGTGGATGGTCGCCAAGATGGCATTCTTCTTCTTCATCTTCGCGATGGTCAAGGCGATCACCCCCCGCTACCGCTATGACCAGCTGATGCGGTTGGGTTGGAAAGTATTCCTGCCGTTCTCGTTGGTCTGGGTGGTCTTCGTGGCCTTTGCGGCGAAATTCGACTGGTTCTGGGGTGCATTCGCCCGTTGGAGCGTAGGAGGCTGATCATGACGCAAATCGATTACACCCGCGCCGCCAAGTATTTTCTGCTGCAGGACTTCTGGGTCGGCATGAAGCTGGGGCTGAAGTATTTCTTTGCCCCCAAGGCCACCGTGAACTACCCGCACGAAAAGGGCCCTCTGTCGCCACGCTTCCGGGGTGAGCACGCCCTACGTCGCTACCCGAACGGAGAAGAACGCTGCATTGCTTGTAAACTGTGCGAGGCGGTGTGCCCGGCGCAGGCGATCACCATCGACGCCGAACCGCGCGAAGACGGCAGCCGCCGCACCACGCGCTATGACATCGATATGACCAAGTGCATCTATTGCGGCTTCTGTCAGGAGGCCTGCCCGGTTGACGCCATCGTCGAAGGTCCGAACTTCGAATTCGCCACGGAAACCCGCGAAGAGCTGTTCTACGATAAGCAAAAACTGCTGGATAACGGTGAACGCTGGGAAGCCGAAATCGCCCGCAATCTGGAAATGGACGCGCCGTACAGATGAGTGACAGCCCGACAAATCCGTTTGAACTGATGATGAAGCAGGCTCAGGACATGGCCAAGGCGATGAACCCGGCGATGGAAAGCTTCTCGCCCAAAGGGTTTGAGGCGTTGTGGCCAACCATGCCCAAAGAGGTCATGGAGATGATGTTCGGCAATACCGTCAACAAGGACGGACTGGATGCCAAGACCCGCCTGCTGCTGACGCTGGCAGGGCTGACTTGCCAGGGCGCGCAAGCGGACTCGGCGGTACGTCAGACCGTGCGTCATGCTCTGGAAGCGGGCGCAAAGAAACAAGAGATCGTGGAAACGATCGGTCAGATGTCGGTCTTTGCCGGCATCCCGGCCATGACCCGCGCGCTGGATCTGGCGCAAGAGGTCATGGGCGATAACGAGGATGAGGATCAATGACCGTCTTTGCCTTCTATCTGTTTGCCATCTGCGTCATCACCGGCGGGCTGTTCACGGTGATCAGCCGCCAGCCGGTGCACTCGGTGCTGTGGCTGATCCTGGCGTTCCTGTCCTCGGCAGGGCTGTTCGTTCTGCTGGGGGCGGAATTCGTGGCGATGCTGCTGATCATTGTCTACGTCGGCGCGGTCGCGGTTTTGTTCCTCTTCGTGGTGATGATGCTGGACGTGGACTTTGCCGAACTCAAGGCTGAGATGGCGCGCTATATGCCGCTGGCCTTGCTGATAGGTCTGGTGATTCTGATGCAGTTCGTCATGGCGATCGGTGCCTGGGACAGCGCCGAGGGCGCGGCGGCCAATCTAGCGCAACCGGTCCCGGCCGACCGCCACAACACCGAGGCGCTCGGCGTCATCCTTTATGATCAATACTTCCTTCTGTTCCAACTGGCGGGCCTGATCCTGCTGGTGGCCATGATCGGGGCCATCGTGCTGACGCTGCGCCACCGTAAGGACATCAAGCGTCAGGACATCGTCGGCCAGATGATGCGCGACCCCGCCAAGGCGATGGAATTGAAGGACGTGAAACCGGGGCAGGGACTTTGAGACGATGATCGGACTTGAACACTATCTTACGGTCGCGGCGACGCTGTTCGTCATCGGCATCTTCGGTCTCTTCCTGAACCGCAAGAACGTCATCATCCTGTTGATGAGCATCGAACTGATGCTGCTGGCGGTGAATATCAACCTCGTGGCGTTTTCCAGCTTCCTCGGCGATCTGGTCGGGCAGGTGTTCACGCTGTTCGTGCTGACCGTAGCGGCGGCCGAGGCGGCGATTGGTCTGGCCATTCTGGTCTGCTTCTTCCGCAACCGCGGCACCATCGCGGTTGAAGACGTCAATATGATGAAGGGGTAAGAGAACATGGAAACTACCATCCTCTTTGCCCCGCTGGTGGGCGCGCTGCTCTGCGGGTTCGGCTGGAGATTCATTGGCGAGAAGGCCGCCATGTGGACCGCAACGGGCCTGCTGTTTCTGGCCTGTCTGCTCAGCTGGATCATCTTTTTCAGCTTCGATCCGTCGGCTTATCCCGGTGGCTCCTACTCGGTGCCTGTTCTGCGGTTCATCGAAAGCGGATCGTTGTCGACCGAATGGGCGATCCGTCTGGACCGGCTGACTGCGATCATGCTGATTGTGGTGACAACGGTTTCGGCCTTCGTGCACCTCTATTCCTTCGGCTATATGGACAACGATCCACAATGGCGTGAAGGGGAAAGCTACAAGCCACGGTTCTTCGCCTACCTGTCCTTCTTTACCTTCGCGATGTTGGCGCTGGTGACGGCAGACAACTTGGTGCAGATGTTCTTTGGCTGGGAAGGTGTGGGCGTCGCGTCCTACTTGCTGATCGGTTTCTACTATCGCAAACCGTCTGCGAACGCTGCGGCGATCAAAGCGTTCGTTGTTAATCGCGTGGGTGACTTTGGCTTTGCACTGGGGATCTTTGCGCTGTTCTTCCTGACCGACAGCATCAACTTCTCGGATGTATTCGCGTCGGCTCCGGAATTGGCAGAAACGCAGTTGCATTTCTTGTGGGGCGAATGGACCGCCATTGAGGTGATCTGCGTTCTGCTGTTTATCGGCGCGATGGGTAAATCGGCGCAGCTGATCCTGCACACGTGGTTGCCGGACGCGATGGAAGGCCCGACGCCCGTATCGGCACTGATCCACGCCGCGACCATGGTCACAGCGGGCGTGTTCCTGGTCTGCCGCATGTCGCCGCTGATGGAGTTCGCGCCGGGCGCAACCGGTTTCATTACCGTGCTGGGTGCCTCGACTGCGTTCTTTGCTGCGACCGTTGGTCTGGTACAGACCGACATCAAGCGCGTCATCGCGTATTCGACCTGTTCGCAACTGGGCTACATGTTCGTGGCTGCCGGTGTCGGCATGTACTCGGCTGCAATGTTCCACCTGTTCACCCACGCTTTCTTCAAAGCGCTTCTGTTCCTTGGGGCGGGTTCTGTGATCCACGCCATGCATCACGAGCAGGAGATGACCGAATATGGCGGCCTGCGGAAGAAGATTCCCTATACGTTCTGGGCAATGATGATAGGGACGCTGGCTATTACCGGTGTCGGCATCCCGCTGACGACAATTGGCTTCGCGGGCTTCTTGTCCAAGGATGCTATCATCGAGAGCGCCTATGCAGGTGGTTCTGCCTACGGTTTCTGGCTGCTGGTGGTCGCGGCTGCGTTCACCTCGTTCTACAGCTGGCGTCTGATATTCCTGACTTTCTACGGAGAGCCGCGTGGCAACAAGCACACGCATGATCACGCGCATGAAAGCCCGATGAGCATGCTGGTGCCGCTGGGCGTACTGTCTCTGGGTGCGGTCTTTGCCGGCATGATCTGGTACGGCAACTTCTTTGGTCACGCGGACAAGGTCGGCAAATTCTATGGCATTCCAGTTGCCGAGGCGTCCGAGCACGCTGAGGCGGGCGATCATGGTCAGGCGGATGCGCATGGCGAAGAAGAAGCACATGCTGATACCGCCCACGCGGAAGATAGTCACGCGGATGAAGGTCATGGGGATGAGGCAGCGCACGGTGACGAGGCTGCGTATGGCGGCGATCACCACTATGTCTTTGCAGGTGAGCCCGGCGAGGGTGCTATATACATCGCGCCGGACAACCACATTCTGGACGACGCGCACGCAGCCCCAAAATGGGTCAAGGTCTCGCCCTTCGTGGCGATGGTGCTGGGTTTTGTCATGGCCTACTGGTTCTATATAGTGAACCCGTCCCTGCCGGGTCGTCTGGCACAGAACCAGCGTCCGCTTTACCTGTTCCTGTTAAACAAATGGTACTTTGACGAAATCTACGACGCGGTCTTCGTCAAACCCACGATTGCGCTCGGCCGGTTCCTGTGGAAACGCGGAGATGGCAACACCATCGACGGCTTCCTGAACGGTGTCGCCATGGGCGTTGTTCCCTTCTTTACCCGCCTCGCTGGGAAAGCGCAGACGGGGTACATATTTACTTACGCCTTCTGGATGGTTCTGGGCATTGCGGCCCTTGTCACCTGGATGTCGATTGGCGGAGGCGCACACTAATGGACAATATCCTCTCCATCGTCACCTTTATCCCCGCCGTGGCTGCAGGCATTCTGGCCCTGTTCCTACACGGTGAGGACGTGGCCGCGCAGCGCAACGCGAAATGGGTTGCGCTGGTGGCGACCACGGTGACCTTCTTTGTCTCGATCGGTATTTATACCAGCTTTGATCCGTCCAACACCGGCTTCCAGATGGTGGAAGAAGGTGAGTGGCTGCTGGGTCTGAAATACAAGATGGGTGTGGACGGCATCAGTGTCCTGTTCGTGCTGCTGACCACCTTCATTATGCCGCTGACCATTCTGGCCAGCTGGCAGGTCACGGATCGCGTCAAAGAATACATGATCGCTTTCCTGCTGCTGGAAACGCTGATGTTGGGCGTGTTCATGGCGCTGGATTTGGTGCTGTTCTACTTGTTCTTCGAGGCAGGTCTGATCCCGATGTTCCTGATTATCGGCATTTGGGGTGGCAAAGATCGGATTTACGCGAGCTTCAAGTTCTTCCTCTACACCTTCCTCGGCTCGGTGCTGATGCTGGTGGCGATGGTTGCGATGTATGCGGATGCGGGCACCACGGATATCGAGGCGCTGATGAGCCATCAGTTCTCCTCGGAAGGGTTCAGCGTTCTAGGTATCTACATCGTTGGCGGTATGCAGACCTTGATGTTCATCGCTTTCTTCGCGTCCTTTGCCGTAAAAATGCCGATGTGGCCGGTGCACACCTGGTTGCCGGACGCGCACGTACAGGCGCCAACCGCTGGTTCGGTTGTGCTGGCGGCGATCCTGCTGAAGATGGGTGGCTACGGTTTCCTGCGGTTCAGTCTTCCGATGTTCCCTGTGGGCTCGGCAGTGATGACCGATCTGGTGCTGTGGATGTCGGCGATTGCGGTCGTCTACACCTCGCTGGTGGCGCTGGTGCAGGAGGATATGAAAAAGCTGATCGCATATTCCTCGGTCGCGCATATGGGCTTTGTGACCATGGGCATATTCGCAGCGAACCAGCAAGGTATCGACGGCGCGATCTTCCAGATGCTGAGCCACGGGTTCATCTCGGCGGCACTCTTCTTGTGTGTGGGTGTGATCTATGACCGGATGCACACTCGCGATATCGAGGCTTACGGTGGCCTGGTTATTCGCATGCCAGCCTACGCGTTGGTCTTCATGCTGTTCACCATGGCCAACGTTGGCCTACCGGGTACGTCGGGCTTCATTGGGGAATTCCTGACATTGATGGGCGCATTCCAGGTGAATACGTGGGTGACGGCTGTGGCGGCTTCGGGTGTGATCTTTTCGGCGGCTTACGCGCTGTGGCTCTATCGCCGGGTCGTATTCGGTGACCTGATCAAGGAAAGCCTGAAAGCGATGACCGACATGAGTTCGCGCGAACGGCTGATCTTTGCGCCGCTGATCGTGATGACCATCCTGCTGGGCGTTTACCCCTCGCTGGTGACAGATGTAATCGGCAACTCGACCGCCGCGCTGATTTCGAACTATGACACGGCTCTGGCCGCGGCTGAGGCTGCGACCCAGACGGCCGCCTCGCATTAAGGGAGCTTTGGAGACATGATCCAGGCTGATCTGACAATAATCCTGCCAGAGATTGTACTGGCCGTGTATGCGATGGCCGCTCTGATCGGGGCCGTCTACACCACGAAAGACGCGCTTGCGCCGGTTCTGGTGTGGGCCACGGCGGGCCTGATGGTGCTGCTGTCCTTCTGGATTGTCACCAATGGAGACGGCACCAACGTGGCTTTCAACGGCATGTTCGTGGACGATGGCTTCTCACGCTTTGCCAAGGTTGCCATCCTGCTTTCTGCCGCTGCGGTTCTGGTGATGAGCCAGGAGTATATGACCCGCCGCGATCTGCTGCGGTTTGAATACCCATTGCTGGTGGCATTGGCCGCCGTGGGTATGATGATGATGGTCAGCGCAGGCGATTTGATGTCTCTGTATATGGGGCTGGAGCTGCAATCGCTGTCGCTCTACGTCGTGGCTGCTCTGCGCCGTGACAGTGCGAAATCGACCGAGGCCGGTCTGAAGTACTTCGTGCTGGGCGCGCTCTCCTCGGGTCTGCTGCTCTATGGTGCGTCTCTGGTTTATGGCTTTACCGGCACCACGCTGTTTTCGGGCATTATCCAGACGGTCCATCACGGAGATGTCTCGGTTGGACTGCTGTTCGGCCTGATCTTCCTGATTTCGGGGCTGGCGTTCAAGGTTTCGGCCGTTCCGTTCCACATGTGGACACCGGACGTTTACGAAGGATCGCCCACACCGATCACTGCTTTCTTTGCCACCGCACCGAAAGTGGCGGCGATGGCGCTGTTTGCCCGCCTGATGCACGATGCCTTTGGCGGCGTGGTCAAGGACTGGCAGCAGGTGATCGTACTGCTATCCGTGCTGTCGATGCTGCTGGGCGCGGTGGCTGCGATTGGTCAGCGCAATATCAAGCGGCTGATGGCATTTTCATCGATTGCCCATATGGGCTATGCGCTGATTGGTCTGGCTGCAGGAACCGAGATGGGCATCAAGGCGATGCTGATGTATCTGGCGATCTACGTAACCATGAATATCGGCACCTTTGCCTTCATCCTGATGATGGAGCGTGACGGCAAGCCCGTCACTGATATCGACGCGCTGCGCCAGTACTCCAAGCGTGATCCGGGCAAGGCGCTGGCTGTTCTGATCCTGATGTTCTCGCTTGCCGGTGTGCCACCGATGCTGGGCTTTTTCGCCAAGTTCGGCGTCTGGCAGGCTGGCGTCAGCGCAGGTCTGACCGGGCTGGTTGTCGTGTCGGCCATCGCCTCGGTCATCGGTGCCTTCTACTACCTGCGGATCGTGTTTTACATGTATTTCGGGGAAGAGAACGAAGATCCAATCGAAACGCACTCCACACCGGTTCTATGGGTGGCCCTGATGGGGTCTGCTGCACTGATGCTGGTCGGAGTGTTCTATCAGTTCGGTGTCGAAGGTGCGGCGGCAGCGGCGGCGGCAACGCTTGTCAACTGATGACTTTAACATACAATTGCGGGGGGCTCGGTCGAAGGACCGAGCCTTTTTGACATGATTGACTGGCCTACAGGATACGGCTTGCACATCGTGCAGGAAGTCGACAGCACACTGAACGAGGCCGCACGGTTGGCTCCGACCGCGCCGGGTCCGGTTTGGATAATGGCTCATCACCAGACAGCCGCACGTGGCCGGCGAGGTCGGGCATGGGCCAACCCAAAGGGTAACCTGGCAGCAACCTTACTGATGAGACCCCAAGGCAATCCGGAACAATCGGCGCTGCGTAGTTTTGTGGCAGCACTTGCATTATTCGATGCCTGTGTCGCGGTGACCGGGCGTGCGTCGGGACTGTCTCTGAAATGGCCCAATGATGTGCTGCTGAACGGCGGCAAGCTGGCGGGCATTCTGCTGGAAAGCACCGGGCAGGGGCGGGGCGTTTCACATCTGGCAATTGGGATCGGTGTAAACCTCTCCGAAGCGCCTCCGGCCTATGCCGTTGAGCAAAGCGCGGTAAGGCCCGTATCTTTGCTGTCGGAAACCGGTGCCGCTGTGATCCCCGAGGATTTTCTGACGGAATTGGCCGCCGCTTATGCGCGCTATGAAACCCAGTTTGTGACATACGGGTTCGAGCCGATCCGGACCGCCTGGCTTTCCCGAGCTGCCCGGTTGGGGGAAGTCATTACCGCCCGAACCTCGACATCCGAGACTGTGGGAACCTTTGAAACCGTGGACTCCAACGGCAACCTTGTCTTAAAGACCGCCAAGGGCCGCGTCAGCATTCCTGCGGCGGATGTGTTTTTCTGAAGGAGGCTCAGATGCTTCTGGCTATCGACTGCGGCAACACAAACACCGTTTTCTCGATTTGGGACGGCGAACAGTTTCTTTGTACCCTGCGCACCTCGACCCACCATTCTCGTACGGCGGACGCATATTTCACCTGGTATTCAACACTGGTGAAACATTATGGGATCGAGGCAGATATCACCGATGTCGTGATCGCCTCGACCGTGCCGCGCGTGGTGTTCAACCTGCGTATCTTTGCCGACCGGTTCTTTGGCTGCCGACCGCTGGTGGTGGGTAAACCAGAATGCCTTCTGCCCGTGGCTCCGCGCATCGACGAAGGCACGATTCCCGGCCCGGACCGTCTGGCCAACGCGGTGGGCGCGTTTGATCGTCATGGCGGTGACGTTGTGGTTGTGGATTTCGGGACGGCGACTAATTTCGACGTTGTGGCCTCGGACGGGGCCTATGTCGGCGGCATCATCGCACCGGGCGTGAACCTCAGCCTCGAAGCGCTGCATCAGGGGGCGGCTGCATTGCCGCATATCGACATCACCCGCCCAGAAAAAGTGATTGGTACGAATACGGTTGGCTGTATCCAATCCGGCGTGTATTGGGGCTATTCCGGTCTGATCGAGGGGCTGATTGCCCGCATCAAGGCGGAATACGGAATGCCGATGAAAGTCGTTGGAACCGGAGGGCTTGCGCCTTTGTTCGATCAGGCGGATGTCGGGTTTGATGCGATCGAAGATGATCTGACGATGCACGGGTTGACCGTGATACATCGCTATAACAAGGATAATGGCTCGACATGAGCAGTGAACGACTGATCTATCTGCCGCTGGGTGGTGCCGGCGAAATTGGCATGAACGCTTATGTTTATGGCTACGGCAAGCCGGGGCAGGAGCGTCTGATCCTCGTCGATCTGGGGGTAACCTTCCCGGATATGGATACGACCCCGGGGGTTGATCTGATCCACGCCGATATTTCGTGGCTTCAGGAGCGGGCAGACCGGCTGGATGCGGTGTTCGTCACGCACGCGCATGAGGACCACGTGGGCGCTGTGGCGCATTGCTATGAGGCGCTTGGTGCGCCGGTTTACGCGCGGGCATTCACCGCCAATATCGCGCGACGCAAGATGGAAGAGCACGGTCATCCCCGGGAATCCGTACAGACTGTGTCAGCCTGGCCCGAGCAGGTAATGGTAGGTCCCTTCACCGTCGGCTTTTTGCCAGTTTCCCACTCGATCCCTGAAAGCGCGGGGCTGGTGATTGATACGCCCGCCGGACGAATTGTGCATTCCGGTGACTTTAAACTGGATGCCAACCCCGTAGTGGGAGAGCCATTCGACCCCGATTTGTGGGCAGAGGTTGCTAAACCAGGCGTCAAGGCGCTGGTCTGTGACAGCACTAACGTGTTTTCCAGCCATGCAGGCCGCTCGGAATCGGAAGTGGGTCCAGAGATCACCAAACTGGTCGAAAACGCCGAGGGCATGGTCGTGGCTACCACCTTCGCCTCGAACGTGGCGCGAGTGAAGACGCTGGCCGAGGCAGGTCAGCGTGCTGGACGTTCGGTCGTATTGCTGGGTCGCGCTATGCGGCGGATGATTGAGGCTGCAACGGAAACGGGCATCCTTTTCGACTTTCCAAAGGTTATCAGCGCGGAAGAAGCCGTTGATCTGCCGCGTCAAAACCTGATGCTGATCGTCACTGGAAGTCAGGGCGAACGTCGTGCTGCCAGTGCTCAATTGGCGCGGGGTAAGTATCGCGGGTTGGAGTTGAAAGAGGGCGATTTGTTCCTGTTTTCCTCCAAGACGATCCCCGGAAATGAACGTGGTGTGATCTTCATCATGAACCAGCTCAGCGAAAAGGGTGTGGATGTGGTGGATGACAGCTCGGGTCTGTATCACGTCTCGGGTCACGCTAACCGGCCTGATCTTGAGAAGGTGCATGCACTGATCGACCCGCAGATGGTTATCCCGATGCATGGTGAACACCGGCATTTGCGCGAACACGCCAAATTGGCCGAGGCGGGCGGCCGCACAGGCATTCTGGCCGTGAACGGGACTATGCTGGACCTGACCAGTGAAACGCCACAGGTGGTGGATTACATTGAAACCGGTCGGACCTACCTAGATGGAACCGTGAAGGTTGGCGCGCTGGACGGTGTCGTACGCGATCGTATCCGCATGGCTTTGAACGGACATGTGACAGTGACGGTCATTCTGGACGAGGAAGATGAACCACTGGGCGAGCCATGGTGTGACACGATGGGTCTGCCAGAGATTGGAACATCCCGGGCTGCACTGGTCGAGGTTTTGGAAGAGGACCTGAACCAATTTCTGATGCGGGCGGACGCCAAGACCTTGCGCGACGATGACAAGCTGGAAGAGGCGATGCGCCGCATCGTGCGCCAGACCGCCAAGGCAGAGATTGGCAAAAAGCCCGAGGTGACGACAGTCATCAGTCGGATGAAGTGACGCTTAGTCCACATCGGGCATCGGGTAGCCCTTAAGCTGCAGGAACAGGCTTTGTTCCTCGGTATGCAGGTACATGGGTACGGTGGCGGGCGGCTCGGGGTTTGTCACCCGGGCTGCCACCTCGGCCAGAACGACCTCGGTAATGAATGGCAGGTCTAGTTCGCGTGCGCGGTTCAACGGCACCCATTGCAGATGGGACAGCTCGTCCGAGGCGCGGCTGAAGTCGTCCAAATCGCCCTGAATCACCTGGGCATCGACCAGAAAGAACCGCGCATCGAACCGGCGGGGACGGCCCGGTGGGGTCACTGCGCGGAACACAAACTGAAGTGCCCGGGCCGAAGGGCGGAACCCCATGGCCGCAAACTCCTGCCAGTCATCTGGAACCGCTCCGTCCCAAGCGTTTGGTTCGCCGAGGACCAACCCCGTTTCTTCCCACAATTCCCGGACCGCTGCTGCGGCCAGCGCATTTTGCATACCCGGTGCGGACTTCTCTTCCAGTCGTTCGCTGCACAGTTTGGGCAGTCCGGTGGCCAAGGGCACGTCTGCGTCCGCAGCGTCCACTGCGCCGCCGGGAAAGACGAACTTGTTGGGCATGAAAACAGCTTTCGCGCCCCGTTGCCCCATCAGGATTGACGGTTCGCTCAACCGGTCTCGCAGCACGATTACTGTCGCCGCATCCCGTATCGCTGATTTGTCTTCTGCCATACTTTGTGTCAGGTCACTGAGCTTTTTCGAAGCCGTGCATGCGCCGCGCCCATTGATAGGCGACAACAGCACCTTTCAGCCGGGGCAGTAGGAACAGCGACAGGGCGGTACAGCCGATGGCAAAAATCAGGAACATGGTCAGCGGCTCGGGGCGAAATTCCACATATGTCACGTGCAGCGCTGGGGCCAGCAAGTGACCAACCAGTAGGATGGTCAAATAGGCCGGGCCATCATCTGCACGGTGGTGAAACAGTTCTTGCCCGCAATTGTCGCAATTGTCCCGAACTTTCAGGTAGCCCTTCAGAATCTTGCCTTCGCCGCATTTCGGGCAACGACAACGGAAGCCTTTGGCCAAGGCAGGCCAAGTCGGGCGGTCGCTCTCGGTCGTGGTGTCGATCGTCTGATCTGTCATATTGAAACTCGCGCGTTCGTTAGCGCCGGATATTGCGCTTGTTTTGTCACTTAGAAAAGGGGGGTGCGTCGCTTTGTGACGTGAAGGGTTTGAGAAAGGCTGTCAAACTTTTTTGCGATTTTTTCGACGGAACGCGTGCAGGTCACCGTTTGAACCTATGTGAGCAGCGGCGATGGGGCCGCAAAACAAAGGGAAAACGATATGAAAAGCGCCAAATTTATTCCGGCCATCTTGATCTCGGCCGTGGCCATCACAGGCACCTCTGTTCTGGCGGCTGGACCGAAAGATCGCGAACCTGTGAGCTTTCAGGAACTGGACGCCAATGGCGACGGTCAACTGACACAGGAAGAAATGGAAGCCCATCGCGCGCAGCGATTCTCGAAAGCCGACGCCGATGGCGACGGTAAATTGAGCGTCGAGGAAATGCAGGCCGCGGCTCAGCAAAAGGCCAATGAGCGTGTAACCAAGATGTTCGAAAAGCACGACGCCAATAAGGACGGTTTTCTGAGCGAGGACGAGTTGCCCAAGCCGCGCCGCGCTGGCAAGATGTTTGACCGTATCGACGCAGATAACAGCGGGACGATCTCGGAACAGGAATATAGCGATGCGAAAGAGCGGATGGGCCGGAAGCATAGGAAGCACGGCAAGGCGGACTCCGACGACAGCTGATGAAGGATGGAGGATCTGACCTCCCCCTTGCAGGATGTTCGCGGCACCGATTGTGCCGCGGACGCGTCGGATGATGCGCTGCTACGGCAATTCGCGGAAGGCGATGCCGCGGCGGCGCGCGCATTGACGGATCGGCTGGGTCCAAAGTGTTTTTCGGTCGCTCAGCGGATGCTGGGAAACCGGGCTGAGGCCGAGGACGTGACGCAGGACGCCATGATGCGGCTGTGGCAGATGGCACCGAAATGGGTGGCAGGGCAGGCCAAGGTATCCACCTGGTTGTATCGCGTTACGTTGAATCTGTGTGTGGATGTCTTGCGCAAGAAACGGCCGGATCGTCTGGATGATGTGCCCGAGCCTGAGGATGAAGATCTCAGCGCGGCGGACCGGTTGCAGGAGGCAGCGCGCAAGGATGCCTTGCAGATGGCTTTGTCGCAATTGCCGGACCGTCAGAGGCAAGCAGTTATATTGCGGCATATCGAGGAATTGCCCAACCCCGAGATCGCCGGGATCATGGGCATTTCGACGGAAGCAGTGGAAAGTTTGACTGCGCGCGGAAAACGCGCCTTGGCGGCGATACTGGCCGGACGGCAAGATGAACTGGGGTATGATGATGGCTGAAGACGATATGGAACTGGATCAGTTGTTTGCTCAGGCTCGGAGCGCCCGTCCGGACTTGTCCGATGACCTCGCGGTGCGCATCCTGACGGATGCCGAAACGGTACGCCTTGATCGGTTGAAACCTGCCGCGCCCCAACGGTCTGTTTGGGCACGTATATTGGATGGGATCGGAGGCTGGCAAAGTATGGGCGGACTGGTCGCTGCAAGCGCGGCAGGTGTCTGGATCGGTTTTGCTGCACCTGACTTCCTGCCTGACCCGGCTACGATTCTCTATCCACAGGATACCAGCTTTGCGGTTGCTGACCTTGGTCTGGACACAACATTTTTGGAGGACGCCGAATGAGCGACAATCCCAAACCCAAAAGACGGTGGGTAACGGTTCTGTTGACCGTATCGCTGGCGCTGAACTTGTTGGTAGCCGGGGTTGCCTTGGGCACGGTTTACCGGGTCAAGGGCGGGGATCATGGCAAGGCGCCGCCGGGTTTCGGACCGGCGTTGTATCGAGCACTGCCTAAGGAGGATCGCAAGGCTCTGCGCGGTGAATTGTCCGAGCGGCACGTTAAGGGCGCAAAACTGCGATCTGAGGACTTTGCGAAGTTAGAAGCTGCTTTGCGCGCTAACCCTTTTGATCCGGCCGTCGTGCAGGCTTTGTTGCAGCAACAGGCGCAGTCGATGGCAGAGTTGCAAAGCGCGCTGCAAGAAAGATGGCTTCTGCGCATCACAGAGATGACAGATGCTGAACGTCAGGTCTATGCAGATAGGCTACAAGAGGTGGTGAAGCGCAAACCACATGGGCGCAAACACAAGGACTAGTTGGGTCAGGCAGCGCTTTGCTGAACCTGATCGCGGCCGCCCGACTTTGCCGCATATAGCGCAGAGTCGGCCGACTTTATTAGCCCTTCCAGCTGTACAGGCTCGGGTGGGTGCGAAGATTCGTTGGGGTGGGTGGTAATCAAGCCGATGCTCACGGTGACAGAGATTGGTTCGAGTGTATCCGGCAGGTCGAACGATTTTTCTCGAATACACTCACACAGGTGCCGCGCCAGCTCCAACGCTTTGGTCTGTGTCGTGTTGGAAAGGCCGATCATGAATTCCTCGCCCCCGACCCGAGCAATGAACCCGGCCGATCCAACGACCTTTGCCATTCGTGTTGCAGCCTCAGCCAGAACGCAGTCCCCGGCAGAGTGGCCGAATGTGTCGTTTATCGCTTTGAAATGATCAAGATCGGCTAGCATCACAGCTAAGCCTTGTCCGGCCTGTGCCGACTGATAGGCAATTTGATCCATCGCTCTCATCGCATAGCGGCGATTGTGCAGCCCGGTAAGTGGGTCGACCCAGGACTCGACCACCCCCCGCCGCAGTGAGGCGCGCATCTGATCTCTCCGGGTCTTACGCGCAATCTGGTTCTCCAAGCGTAGAAGCGTTTCTTCCGGACAGAAACCAGTCAAGCAAATTGCATCTGCGCCACGATCCAGTGCTTCCGAAGCCAACTCTGCATTGTCGTCCTCAAGAACGCCGATCAATACGGTGTGCCGTGTAATCCCGCGCGATTTCAGATCTGCCAGCAGGTTCAGCCCTGACGGGCAGGCACTGACCTCAAACAAGATGGCATCCGGCACGGGTCCTAATAGAAACCCATGAAGGTTTGACGGAGTATGTGCGGACAATTTGTACTGAGTTTGTTGTGACAAGGCGTTTCGCCATAAAGCCCCGGTATTTGGCGATTGCGTCAGAATGGCGACGCGCGCTGCCTCTGCTGGCATGATTTGCGCTGCAGTGGGCTCGGCAAAGCCAATGGGATCTGATGGGCTGCTAACCTGAAGTTCCTGCGTCTCGGCCCGTGTGCGTAGTAGGCTACGCACCCGGGCCAATAGGAATGTATCTTTGAAAGGATATGCCAGAACATCATCCAACCCGTCAGATAAGGCTTTTAAACGGGCTGCCTTGTCGTTTTGAGGTGCGACAGCGACAACTGGAACGTCAATCAGGTCGGGATTGGCCATAACCAATTTTTTGACATCCGCAGCAGTGCCATCTGGTAATGTCTGAGAGGTCAGCACGAGGTCAGGCTTGCTGCGCCGCAAAAGCCCAGCCAAGCCCTGAAGACGTTCGCCTTGCACGACGTGATACCACGCCGCGGTCAGCTGAACCTTCAGCATGATGCGATTGGTTGCGGTCCCGTCGAGGACAAGGATCGTGCCTTGCGCGGACATTTCGGTCACCATTGATTGCATGCGTTGCTAAAGTGTTTATGAGTCTGGTTAACAAACCCTTTCCAAGACCTGATCCGGGGCTACTTTATGTCAATCTCTGCCCAATCTGCCGAAACCTTGGCTTTGAATGTTCTAGGTTGGCTGGTCGGCAATGAGGAATTGTTGCCTGTTTTCTTAAGCTCTACCGGAGCATCGGCGCAGGACCTGCGGGACCGAGCGGCAGAGCCTGAATTCCTCGGGTCTGTGTTGGAGTTTCTGATCCTTGACGATTCGTGGGTGATCGCTTTCTGTGACGCGAGTTCCGTGCCCTATGACCTGCCGGGTCAGGCTCGCGCGGTATTGTCCGGTGGCGCTGACGTCCACTGGACCTAATTCAACAACTCTGCAGGAGCAAACCATGCCCATCGACGCCATCCTGTTCGACAAGGACGGAACCCTGTTTGACTTTGCGAACACTTGGGGTGCTTTCGGACGCAACTTGGTGCTGCGCTTGGCGGACGGAGATCATACGCGGGCGGCTGAATTGGGGCGCGTCATCGGATTTGATCTTGAAACGGCAACCTATGCTGAAGACAGCATCGTGATCGCTGAAACGGTTGAGGAAATCGCTGAGGTTCTTGCTGAACATGTGCCAAGCATGTCGTTTGAGGAAATGCTCGATGTGCTGAACACCGAAGCGGCGGCGGCACCTCAGGCACAAGCCATACCGTTGGTGCCTTTTCTGGAAGGTTTGCGGCAAGCAGGGTTCAAGCTTGGTGTGGCGACCAATGACAGCGAGGCACCCGCGTTGCAGCACCTGGCTTCGGTCGGAGTTCACGAGCATTTCGATTTTGTCGCCGGATATGACAGTGGCCACGGATTTAAACCGGGTCCCGGTCAGTTGCTGGCGTTTGCCACTCATGTTGGCGTTGCGCCAGAGAACGTGGCTATGGTCGGGGACAGCCTGCACGATTTGCAAGCCGGGCGCGCTGCCGGGATGACCACGATTGGCGTTCTGACGGGGATAGCAGGGGCCGAGGCACTGGCGCCGATGGCGGATGTTGTGCTGCCGGATATCGGACACATCCCCGGCTGGTTGGCAAAAAACTGATCACACCCGGATCAATTTCGGCGCTTCGAAATAAAAAACCGACATAACCTGTCGCAGACAGAGCGGCCAGACGCCCGGCTTCGGGGCTTGCATAGGTTTAAGCAAGTTCCGGAGGATCACATGGCTGACACAAAAACTCGCAGACGTCGTGGGGGCGGACGGGCTGGAGCTGCCGAACGCAGGGGCAGCGCGGTGATCGATCAGATGCCGTTCAACCCTCCGGTCAATATCGACCGCCCGACCGAGCCACTGGATCAGGACGGGGTTGAGGCGATCCACGAAGGGGCCATGCGCATCCTCGAAGAGATCGGGATTGAGTTCTACAACGAAGAAGCCAAGGGCATTCTGCGCGAAGCAGGGTGTACTGTCGAAGGTGACAACGTCCGCATGGGTCGGGATTTTGTCATGGAGATGGTGGGCAAAGCACCATCAAGTTTTACGATCACGCCGCGAAACACCGACCGCACGATTGAGATCGGCGGCAAAAACATGGTGTTCGGCAACGTGTCTTCTCCGCCGAACTACTGGGATATGGAGATCGGCACCAAGGTTCCGGGAAACCGGGACATGTGTCGCAACCTGTTGAAACTGACTCAGTATTTCAATTGCATTCACTTCGCAGGAGGCTATCCGGTCGAGCCGGTGGACATCCATGCCAGCGTACGCCATCTGGACGTGCTCTATGACAAGCTGACCCTGACTGACAAGGCGATGCATGCCTATTGCCTCGGGAAAGAGCGCGTCGAAGATGTGATGGAGATGGTCCGCATCGCCGGCGGGCTAAGCCATGAGGAATTCGAAGCAACGCCTCGGATGTACTCTAACATCAACTCGACCTCACCGTTAAAACACGACCATCCGATGATCGACGGGTGCTTGCGTTTGGCGCGGCGCGGACAGGCAATCGTAGTAACGCCGTTCACGTTGGCCGGTGCGATGGCGCCGGTGACGATGGCCGGTGCCGTGGCGCAATCTCTGGCCGAGTCGCTCTGTGCGATTGCTCTGTTTCAATACGTGCGCCCGGGTATTCCCTGCGTTATCGGTACGTTTACGTCCAATGTAGACATGAAATCCGGGGCCCCAGCTTTTGGGACACCGGAATACATGCGCTCGACCCAAATGACGGGGCAGATGGCCCGATTCTATGGCCTGCCGATGCGGTCATCGGGGGTGTGTGCCGCAAATGTGCCTGATGGGCAATCGGTTTGGGAGACATCGAACTCACTCTGGGCGGCCGTTCAGTCGGGCACGAATATGGTCTATCACGCGGCCGGTTGGCTTGAGGGTGGCCTGATCGCCAGCCCCGAGAAGTTCATCATGGATTGCGAGATTTTGCAGCAAATTCAGCGGTATATGGAGCCAGAAATCACAGCAACCGGCCCTGATGAAATCGCGCTTGATGCGATCCGCGCGGTGGGTAATGACGGCCATTTCTTCGGCATCCAGCACACGCAAGATCGCTACACGACGGCGTTTTACCAACCGTTCCTCAGCGATTGGAAAAACTTCGAAGGTTGGAATGTGGCAGGTGGCATTTGGACAGCGGAACGCGCCCATCACATGTTCAAGGAAATCATCACCAGTTTTGAACCTCCGGCGATGGATGATGCGATCCGAGACGAATTGGCCGACTTCGTCGAGCGCCGTAAGGCCGAGGGTGGGGCGCCGACGGATTTCTAGTTTTCTAACAATGGTTTCCACTGTGATGTTTGTTCAAATTAACTGCATCTCGCGGCCCATCTTGGGGTTTTGTTAAGGAATCTCATGCCAGATTGAGTGGAAATCAATCTGGGGCATTTGATGCATGGTCTGATCAATCGGGCGGTACAGTCATTTGTATGCGCGACTTACGGGCAGTCATGCTGGTTGCGTGTGACCGAGGTGGCTGAACTGGGATTCGTCGAGTTCGAAGCCATGCTTGTTTACGACGACGAGATGACAATGCGGGTGCTGGATGCGTTGTGCGCCGATCTGAAGCGCCCGCGCGCCGAAGTTCTTGAGGATTTGGGGACCTATTTGGTCTCGCACCCCAAAATGGAAGACCTGCGCCGCCTGCTACGGTTCGGCGGCGTAACCTATGTGGAGTTTCTACATTCTCTGGACGATTTGTCAGACCGTGTGCGGCTAGCAGTTTCTGACCTTTGCCTGCCGACGTTGGAACTCATTGAACTGAGCCCAACTGAGTACCAGTTGATTTGCCATTCAGGGCTGGCGGGATATTCCAGTGTGATGGTCGGGGTTCTACGTGCCATGGCCGACGATTATGGCGCTTTGGCTATGCTGTCACATGACGGACAAGACGGCGAGGCCGAAGTGATTTCAGTCATGCTTGTGGAAAGCGCGTTTGCTGAAGGACGTCATTTTGACCTTGGGGCGCGGAAGTCATGATGGATACCAGTGATCTGGCCGGGCTGCTAGAGACGCTTTGTCCGATGTTCGTTCTGGTGAACGAAGATGGCCGAATAACACGCGTTGGCCCGACCTTGCAGAAACTGCGCCCTGACCAACCGATGGCGGGAAAAGAGTTTCTGGAGGTATTCGAACTGGTTCGTCCGCGCACTGTCACAAGCCTTTCGGCACTGATGTCATTGGTCGGAACCAAGCTGCATCTGAAACTTCATCACACACCGCGTACGGCGCTTAAGGGATTGATCGCGCCGCTGCCGCAGGGAAAGGGCGCGGTCATTAACCTGTCGTTCGGCATCTCGATTCTGGATGCGGTGCGTGACTATTCTCTGACCAGCGCGGATTTCTCAGGTACCGATCTGGCCATTGAACTGTTGTATTTAGTCGAGGCTAAATCTGCCGCAATGGAAGCTTCGCGGTCGCTGAACCTGCGGCTGCAGGGAGCGATGCTGGCGGCCGAGGAGCAAGCCTTTACCGACATGCTGACCGGACTAAAAAACCGGCGGGCGATGGATGTATTTTTGGGACATTTGATCTCGGGAAATTCACCTTTTGCACTGATGCATCTGGACCTGGATTTCTTCAAGTCGGTCAATGATCAATACGGGCACGCTTCCGGTGATTTTGTATTGCAACAGGCTGCGCACATTATGGTTGAGGAAACACGCAATGACGACACAGTGGCCCGCATAGGTGGAGATGAGTTCGTAATTATTTTTAAAGGGCTGTCAGATGAGGGTGTCCTGGCGGCAATTGCCGAACGTTTAATTGAGCGGCTGCAGCAACCAATGATTTTCGAAAATAATAGCTGCCAGATTTCAGCCAGCATCGGAACTGCATTGTCGACACAATTTACCCCTCCCAAAGCCGCCGAAATTCTGAATGCTGCCGATCTGGCGCTGTATGAAGCGAAAAGGAAAGGCAGATCTCGGCACTGTCTCTACTCGACGCTTGCGGACCTTCAGCAGGGTGATGCAACTTCGGGTGTTTCTTCGGGTTAACCCTTTATTTTATTCCCGACTGCGCAATCAAACACTATGAAACGCGCGGGTCAGAGTGATTGCTATATGCTGCTTGATCTGGGGCAATTCTCCAACAACCGGCATGACCTGGCCTTTGAATGTAGCTGCTTCCAGTTCTTGTGGAACGTCATCCAGCACATGGCCGCCCTTACAGGCAAAAAAGGGAAGGCACAGGGCTTGAGTTGACAAGCCGGATGCGGCGTCGGCAATAGATGGAGGCTCTTCGACAAATCCGGGGCGGATCGATCGGAAGGTTAGTTGCTTTTCCAATTCAGCGACAAAGGACCGGGCCACGGCAGACGGATTGCGGCTGCGTCCAGACCCGTGGGCGGCCAAAACCAGATCGGTCTCCTCTGGCTTCCATTGGTTTTCGTGCAACCTGCCATACAGGGCCGTGGCGACTAGAACGGGCAAGTCAGGATCGACGCCCAGCGGATCGAGAATGCGAAGGGCCCGCCCAGCAAGACGTTTAGGCAGGGCACTGGTGACGAACCACCCTTTCGCCATGAAGAGGGGATAAATCACGGCAGTGTCTGTCAATTCAGATACGCGCTGTTCGAACATGTCCGGTGCTGCAAGCGTAGCCGATCGCACAGTGACGCCTTCACATAAGGCGTGTACCTCAGCGGCATAGGTGGCCAGAGATTGTTCCGCTGGCTCCGGATCCGACGGCTGGCCGTGGGCAACGATTAAGGCTTGGGGCATGCGTATGTCCTGTCTGGTTCTCCGATAGGTGTTTCCCGCTGCGTTAAAGTCAATCCGCACAGAACTAACGTTAGCCCAAAAGACTCAGCCAAAACCAAACCGAAAGAATCGAAACCGCCGTTCCAATCAGGACTGATGAAGCTGCGACCCGTTTGGCTCGACCATACATATTGGCAAAGATATAGGCGTTGAAACCGGGTGCCATAGCAGATGTCAGAACGCCAGAGCGGAATAGATCCTGCGGCAGCCCCGCCAACGATCCGAACAGCCAAGTGAGGCTGGGGTGCAACAACAGTGAGATACCGCAGACATAAGCAATCGCGCGTAGGTCTCCCTCGGGTTTGTATTTGACCAGTACTCCCCCCAGCGCAAATAGGCCGCCGGGGAGGGCGGCACCGGTTACTAGGCCAAGCGCTTCGTCCACGACCAACGGCATGCCGATGCCAGACAGGTTGACGATAAAACCAAGAGCAATACCGAGGATCAGCGCGTTGCGAAAGACCGCGGACAGAACCGACCGGGCCATGTGTCTGCCGCCATTGCCACGGTTTCGAACAACCTCCATCACGGTGATGCCGATGCAGTAGCAAAACGGGGCGTGGAAGGCGATGATTGCATAGTTCCCTGCTAGATTATCAGGACCATAAGCACGCTCAGTCATCGGCAAGCCCAATAGTACCGAGTTTGAAAACAGGCAGCAGAACCCGATGGCTATGCAGTCCTCCCACTCGCGCTTAAAGATCAGGCGGGCACCAATCAGGCCAGCGGTGAAGCACAGCGCGGCGGCGGCGTAAAAGCTGACCAGTAGTCGAGGGTCAAAGCTGGAGCTCAGATCCAGATGGGCAATGGCCAGAAACAGCAGGCAAGGGATGGCAAAGCCCTGCGTAAACTTCATCAACCCGTCGACATGGATTTCCTTGAAATACCCAAGATACGTCGCAGCGTAACCGGCTCCGATCACAAGGAAAACGGGTAGGATAACGTCGATCAGGCCTTGCAGCATCTTGCTATCCGGGGTGATCGCGCAGCCCGCATTACCAGGGACCTACAGAGTCTGATGGATCACCATGCCGTCATAGGCAGGGGTGATATGGTCGGCGGTTTCTGCCTCGACTGTTGCGTAGTCGAGGTCGATATGCATGTTGGTCAGCACCGCGCGTTTAGGTTGCAGTTGTTCAATCCATCCCAGGGTTTTTTCAAGATGTGCGTGTGTCGGGTGCGGCGAACGCCGCAGGGCGTCGATGACCAGACAGTCCAGCCCCTCCATTAACGGCCAGGCGTCGTCATAAATCTCAGCGACATCCGGAAGATAGACCATTTTGCCCATCCGGAAGCCCAACGCGTCGATTGAGCCGTGATTGACCTTGAAAGGATGAAACGGGATCGGCCCACCGGGGCCGTCAATCTCGAACGGGCCGTCGATGGATTTTAGGTCCAGGATGGGGGGGTAAGGCGAGCCTTCAGGCTGAATGAAAGCATACCCGAACCGTCCAAGCAGCGCATTTTGCGTATCGCCATCGGCCCAGACCGGGACGCGTTCGCGCATGTTGAATACGATCATCCGAAGATCATCGATCCCGTGGACGTGGTCGGCATGCGAGTGCGTGTAAACTACGCCATCCAGCCGCCCCGTACCGGTGCTCAGCAATTGGCTACGCATGTCGGGCGTAGTGTCGATCAGAACGGATGTTGTACCTTCGGGGCCATCACGTTCAACCAGCATCGAGCAGCGGCGGCGGATGTTGCGGGGATTTTCCGGATCGCAGTCTCCCCAATGGCCGCCAAGCCGGGGCACGCCGCCAGAGGATCCGCAACCAAGGATGGTGCAACGCAGTTCGGTCATGCAGCCGCCTTGTAGGTCGCGGCCTTGGTGAATAGCCTATCGAAATTGGCCTGAGTTTGGGCTGCGAAACCGGCGTAGTCCATCCCGAACACTTCTGCGCCTTTACGGGCTGTGTGGGCGGTGTATGCCGGTTCATTACGCTTGCCCCGGTATGGCGGCGGGGCAAGGTAAGGCGCGTCAGTTTCGACCAGAATGCGTTCGACCGGCGCGGCCGCAAAGATGTCGCGCAGTTCCTGGCTTTTGGGAAAGGCGGCGATACCGGACATAGACAGGTAAAAACCCAAGTCCAGCGCGGCTTTGGCCAGTTCCGCTGATGAGGAGAAGCAGTGCATGACGCAGGAATAAGGTGCGTTGCGATGTTCTTCAGCCAAAATGCGGGCCATATCGTCGTCGGCCGCGCGAGCGTGGATGATCAGCGGCAGGCCGGTGCGCTGGGCGGCCTCAATATGGATACGCAGCGATTGCTTTTGCACCACAGCGCTGTCGGCCGTGTAGTGGTAATCCAGACCGGATTCACCGATGCCCACGAATTTCGGGTGCTGAGACAGTGCGACCAGTTCGTCGACAGTCGCCATCGGTTCGTCCGCCGCACTCATGGGATGCGTTCCAGCGGCGTAAAAAACGGGTGCGTGGGCCTCGGCGATGGCGCGGACAGTGGGTTCATTGCGCAGGCGGGTGCAGATCGTGACCATGCGGGTCACGCCGGCATCGGCGGCGTTGCCAACAATCTGGTCCAATTGCCCCTCGAAATCGGGGAAGTCCAAATGGCAATGGCTGTCGGTGATCTGGGGCGTGTCGCTCATCTGTTTTGACCGGCGGTTTCCTGTATCTTGAACACCGTATCTAGGACCAGAGCGGCAGGGTCAAGGTTCACCGCCTGACCATGACGCGCACGGGCTGTGATTGTCGTCGCGACCTCGGCCCATAGGCGGGCTTGCTGCGGCGAAGAGGATAGGCGCGCCAGCGTTTCCGCCTCATTTGGGGCGGCTTCGGGGCTGGGTGACGCACCAGTAGCGCCGGTCAGAGCGAGGCGGGACAGGGCGACGTCGATCAAGTTGAGCAACAGGTCGAAGCGGTCCGCCGCTCCACGTTGGGCGGCAGCTTCCGCCAAGGCCAGCGCGCGTTGGCGATCCATCCGGGGCAGGGTGCCCAGAATAGCGATCAGTTCGGCGTAAATCTCCAACCCACCCAGATTGATCAACCGCACCGCATCACCTACAGACCCGGCGGCTAGTGCGGCCAGGTGGTCGGTCTTGCCGGGTAGCTCCGCGCCGGTTTGTGTCAGGGCGGCCTGCATATCCTCGGCGCCCAATGGCGACAGGCGCAGGGTTCGGCAGCGCGACCGGATCGTTGGCAAAAGGCGGGAAGGCTGGTGCGAGACCAGCAGGAGCGTCGTGCGTGCAGGAGGTTCCTCGAGCATTTTCAGCAAGGCGTTGGCCGCGCTGACATTCATCTCATCTGCCGAGTCCACGATCACAACCCGCCGCCCGCCGTCGGCCGAGGACAATCCAAAAAACTTGCCCAGTTTGCGGATGTCATCGACCACGATTTCATTCCGCAGTCGTCCTTGGTCGTTCAGGGAACGGGTGATGGCGGTAAGTCCCGGTTCCGCGCCTGCCTGAATACGGTGAGCGACGGGGTGCTCAGGATCAATCTCGAGTGTCTCAGGCGGTGGAGGTGCACCGAACAACCCCTCCTCCTCGATCGGAGGCGTCGCCAGCAGAAACCGTGCGATCCGCCACGCAAGCGTGGCTTTGCCCACGCCACGCGGACCGGTCAATAGCCAGCCGTGGTGCAACCGTTCCGAGGTATAGGCGCTCAGAAACGACTGTTCGGCCGCAGACTGCCCAAACAATTGTTGGGTTTCGCGCGGGTGCGGGGCTCCGGGGGCCTGATCCGGGGTTGGGGTTTCGTCGCTCATCTATCGTCTGTTACAAGGCTTGCAGGACGATTTCTGTCACATCCTGTGCAACTCTGTCCATGTCCCGGTTGCCGTCAATGACCCGGAAGCGGTCCGGGAACTCCTTGGCCAGCGCCAGAAAGCCGGCACGCATCTTTTGCTGCAGGTCAATGCCGAAGTCTTCGAACCGCTCCTCGGTGCCTTGTCGTCCCTTGGCGCGGTTTAGACCAGTTTGTGGATCCATGTCGATCAGAAGGGTCAAGTCGGGTTCGCGCCCGATCATGATTTTATGCAGCTGATCGACCAGTTCGCGTAGGTTACCCCGCGAGAGGCCCTGATACATGCGCGTGCTATCGGCGAACCGGTCGCAAATCACTACTTTGCCCGCAGCCAGCGCTGGTTCGATGGTGCGCTCCAGATGATCTCGCCGGGCTGCGGTAAACAGAAGCAGTTCAGTCTCGGCCGACCAACGGTCTGGATCACCTTCCAGCACCAGACGCCGGATTTCCTCGGCCCCGGCAGAGCCACCGGGTTCGCGAGTCAAAACAACGTCATGACCAAGATCGCGCAAACGCTCGGCCAACATGCGCGCCTGCGAGGATTTGCCCGATCCGTCAATGCCTTCGAAGGTCAGAAACAACCCAGATCCTGTCACAACGCGTCCAGAGGGTTGCCGATCACGTCGGTCAAGACGATACCGCCTACGGCCATCATGCGCACAACGAAGCCTCCGGTGGCAACGCTTTCAGCCGCCACCAGTGGACGCCGGATTTCCGGCAGGCCCTCGGGCTTGATCACCAGTTCGGCCAGTTGCTGACCTTTTTCAACAGGGGCATTGATGGGGCCGTCATAGACCACCTCGGCCTCGATATTCTTGTCGCCTAATACCGGGAATAATAGCGATAAGTCCTCTTCGGGCACCAGACCCACGGTCTTTTGCGCGCCCATCCAAATCTGCGCGTTGGCTATTGGCGTGTCCGCGTTGGCAACTGTCCTCTCGACAAAATTTCGAAACGACCAGTTAACTACGGCCTCAGCCTCCTCTGCCCGTTTGCCGGTGCTGTCGAGGCCGGTGAGCACGAAGATCACCCGGCGATCGCCCTGCTTGGCCGAGCCGACAAGGCCATACCCGGCCTCTTGCGTGTGGCCGGTTTTTAAACCGTCGGCACCGATCCCAAGTTTCAGCAGTGGGTTGCGGTTGCGTTTGTTCGAGGGCGCGCGACCGTCAAATTCAAACTCTTCCTCGGCGAACAGGGGGTAGTATTCCGGGAAGTCCATGATCAGCCGATTGGCCAGCACGGCGAGATCATGGACGGACATCATATGCCCTGCCGCAGGCCAGCCGTTGGAATTGGCGAAATTCGAGTTGTCCATACCCATCTGCTTGGCGCGCTGGGTCATATAGCGGGCAAATCCAGATTCGGTCCCATCGGGGCTGAGCGCCTCGGCAATCACCACGCAGGCGTCATTCCCAGACAACACGATGATGCCGCGCAGCAAATCCTCGACACGGACGCGATCCTGGGTGTTCAGGAACATGGTCGAACCGCCATAGCTCATCGCGTGTTCTGAAACTGGCAGGGTTTCATCCAAGGTCAGGCGACCATCGCGCAGTGCCTCGAACGCCACATACAGCGTCATCAGCTTGGACATCGACGCGGGGGGCAGCGGTTGGTCTGCCTCTTTGGACAGCAGGACCGTACCAGTCGTCTGATCCATCACATATGCGGCGCGAGCCGTTGTATCAAAGGCATAGGCGGGCAGGGCAAACATAGCCAGCCCGAGGGTCAAAACAGATGATCGCAGTGAGGACAGCACGAGGGGCCTCCTTTGTTTCAGTTTTTGACAGTGAACGCGTCGTTAAAGCCAAGGTCTCTGACGTCGCTCTGCAGTGCGTTTCGTTCTGCGCGGTTAGCGGCGGGGCCAACCAGCACACGCCAGACCGTTTTGTCGCCTGTCTTCAACTCGCGAACACGCGCGGGTATTCCGTTTCGTTCGATTTTTTTAGCCGCACTTTTGGCGTTGGCCTCTACATTGAAAGTTCCAACCTGAACAAACGGTTTGGTCAAACCGCGAGGTGCCGTTTCTGTGGCGGCAGTGTTGGCACTGACCGGGGTGGGGTTAGAGGCTTCTATGGCGGCAGCGGCTCCTTCAATAGGGTCCAGAGGCGTTTCCGTGATCTCGTCGGAGTTTTTCTTCTGCCACCACTTGCGTTTCGCGGGCTTTTCTTCAGGTGGAGTGACCTCGGGGTCCGACAGGGTCGCAGTCGGGGTTATCTCGGCTGTGGTTGCAACGACCTCTTCTGCCGCTTCGGTGGCCGCCTCGGTTGTTGTATCGCTTGCCGCAGATGCCGCGGCTCCCGCTACGCTGGCCGCTGCAACCGTTTCTTTCTTTTGCCACCACTTACGCTTGGCAGGCTTTTCTGCTTCCGCGGATGCCGTTTCGACCTCGTTGTCCTGCTGTTTTGTGCCCTCATCTGCAGGTTCAATTTCAGCGGTCTGAGGCGCGGGTGCCTCTTCCGGCTTAGGCTCTTCTTTCTCAACTGGTTTGCGCCGAAGGGCGACGACCTCGACCTTTGTCGGAGCGCCGGCTAGGATACCAAGCTTTTCCGCGGCTGCGGATGACAGTTGCAACGCCGGTCCGGGAAGGTTTCTCTCCCGCCGGAATAGAGCGCCAGTGATGGACTTGTTGTTCGTCGTGTTCTTGATGACCACACGTTCAGGCTGAGTCACGTCCGGATGTGCCACCCATATACCCCCCAGAGAAGGGCGCCCATCCCACAGGCCGGCCTCTGTCACCTTGAAGGCATCTGGTGCTTCGACGGTTTTTCCAGATCCTGCCGAAGCAGATGGGAACAATTCAACTGGGTTGTTGTCTAGTGAGTCCTCTGTCGAAGCATCAGGCGAAGCCCCATCCGGTGACAACGTCTCTTCACAACCGGCCAGAACTGCCAACGCTACGGCCAGTACCGCAAACGATCGCGGTTTTGCGCGTGTCTCAGTCGCTCGTTTCATTTTGTCATCCCTTGCCTGAAGGGGACTCGTTTCCAAGACCCCGCCGCTAATTGCCGGTTCTATTTTGCCGGTCTGTTACGGTCCTCGCTGGAATCATAACGCGCGCAGGGGCTCATGGAAAGACCGCTAGGGCCGCTTAGGCGAGATTTCCCTATTTGCTCTTGCCACCGTTTCAAGATGGCCTTAGACCCTGCTCCACGCGGGGAGGTGGCAGAGTGGTCGAATGCGGCGGTCTTGAAAACCGTTGAACGTGAGAGCGTTCCCAGGGTTCGAATCCCTGTCTCCCCGCCACTCATACCTGTCTCACTTCAGTTGTATTTTCTGATCCGGAATTGTGCCGCAATTCCCGCGCGTTGGCACGTGGGCTTTCAATCGGAGACGGAGCGGATCGCACGCTCTGAGTAGAATCCAATCCCCAGTCTCAGTGCCGCATTTTGGCGGGGTCGCTTTGGGCGGGATTTCCCTGATACCCGGCAATTTACAGGGAATTTCTGCAAAACAAGTCTGGAACCCTAGATTTCAGATGTCACAACTCTATTTTTTCCAATAGCTTAGGTTGCAAATTCCCTAAAAAGTGGAACAGGGAATTTTCTCGCGGGAACAGGGAATTGTGCCGACGGATCAGGGAGGGCGAACCCCGTATCAGGGACGCAGGATCTGGAGATGTCAGAAGCCGAACAGGCGTTCCTGTTCGGACCAATCAAGTGGGTGGGTCACGCTGACCAGACGCTTTAGTGTGAGTTCGGGCGGCTGTGTGCCGTCGAGAATCGCGGTTTAAATCTTCGGTGAGAGAAAGGCTAGCTGGGCGCGGGTGCGGATGAAGGCGCCGGGGAGGTTTTCCTGCCGCGCAATTTCCATCAGTTGAACCCCGGCTTTCAGATCTCGGGCCCAGCCATGGGCGCGGATCAGCATGGACCGGAGGTGGGGATCGGGTTGGGGTGCCATGTCTCCGGCGATGACCTTGGCCTCGACGCCGCGGCGGCGCAGATCGAAGGGTGCGGTGATGTGCGTGAGATCCGGGTGCAGATGATCGGCAGAGATGCCAAGCGTGCTTGCCAGGGTTTTGCGGTTCAATTCGAGGTCAATTTGTCCTCGTGCAATTCTGCCGCTGGCCAGAATGTCATCGCCTACCTGACAGCCTTGGGCTCGAAGCCGGCTTACCAGATCCGCAATCGAGGCCTGGACCACCTCGGCTGATCCGGCCTCCGGCTGCGCCAGTACCCGATGCGCGGCGGCGGCGTCTTGCAGATATCTGACGATGACATCAATGACTGCGTTTTCCAGCGCAGGGCCGGGCAATCGCCAACCGGAGATATCCATGCCACCCGAGATCAATCTGTTGGACACATAGTAGCGCAACCGTCTGCCTTTGCGCGTGGTGTGGGTTGGCGTCAACCGATCACCTGTCTCATCCTTCAAAAGACCCGTGAGCCAGGCGCCGGGGTCATTGGAGTGTTGGTGCGCATCGGAGCGGCCGCGTGCCCGGGAGCGGTTCGAGGCCTGTCGCATTTTCTCCTGTACGCAGTCCCAAACGTCCTGATCGATGATCGCCGGGTGTTGTCCGTTCCAGATCTTATCCTTGTGACGGATTTTACCGAGATAGACCGGGTTGCGCAGCAGATAGTAGATCTGGCCGCGTGACAGCGGACAATCCCCCTTCACGCTGCCATCCGCCCGAACTACCCGTTTTGACCGCAACCCTTCTGCTGTTGCCCGTTCTTCTACTTTGCGCAGGCACCCCAGTTCCTCATAAAGACCAAAGAGAAGCCGGACGGTTCTGGCCTCATCTTCATTCACCACAAGCGTTCGTGCTTTTGGATCGGGTTGGCGATCATAACCCAAAGGCAGGTTACCACCCATCCAAAGCCCCTTTTTCTTCGACGCAGCAATCTTGTCGCGAATACGTTCTGCGGTGACCTCCCGTTCAAACTGAGCAAAGGACAACAGCACATTGAGGGTCAGCCGACCCATGGAGGAGGAGGTATTGAAGGCCTGTGTAACCGAGACAAAGGAACAGTTCGCCTGCTCCAACCGTTCGACCAGCTTGGAGAAATCGGCAAGCGAGCGGGTCAGCCGGTCAATCTTGTAAATCACTACCATGTCGATGCGCCCGGCATCGATCTCTTCAAGCAGGTGTTGAAGAGCGGGTCGTTGCAGCGTGCCGCCGGACAGGCCTCCATCGTCGTAGCGATCTGGCAAAAGGGTCCAACCTTCGTGTCGCTGACTGGCGACATAGGCCGCGCAGGCCTCATATTGCGCATCCAAGGAATTGAAGTCCTGATCCAGCCCCTCGTCAGATGACTTGCGCGTGTAAATCGCGCATCGGATTTTGCGTCGCGGGCTCATTTTGCCACCTTTCCGTTGAGCCCGAAGAAGCGCGGTCCCGACCAATGCGCGCCGGTAATTTCCCGAGCTATGGCCGAGAGCGAACGGTAAGATCGTCCGTTCCACACAAATCCGTCCCCTGTCACATCGACCACATGGGTCACGCCGTTCCACTCGCGCAGCAGACGCCCGCCGGGTTTAAGGGCAGGGCAGGTAGGTCGGGGTTTCTTCTCAGAACCTTTTTCCAGCGTGGCTTTCACCTGCCGCGACAGCCCGCCACGATTGCGGGACTGCATCTCAAAGGCAATAAATCGGCGCAGGAAGGGTTGGCTGAGCATGGTGGGGGCGGGTTGATCAAACAGTTGTTGCCAAATCGTGACCAGATCCGATCGACCCATGGCGGCGAGATCGGCGACATCGCTAGTCTTGGTCATGACTCTTCTCTTGTTCCCACCGTCAGGTGATAGGTGGAAGAACCATCTGGTTTGTCGGATGCGCGTCGTTCAATTGTGACGCCTTTCTTCCGCAGACCGCTCAGAGCCGCTCGGACCGAATGAGATTGCCACCCTGTTGTTTTGCAGAGCGCTTCCAGGCTGGCGCCACTCGGGCGGCGCAACAAGGCTTGTACCTTGTCAATTTTGGTTTGCTTCCGCTTGGACATGAACTGTCTCCTCTGATCTTGGGTCAGCGAGATGCCGAACCCTGGTACCGAGGAGCGCCCGAATAGCTCGGGCGTGGGTTTAGTGATGCGTAGTTCACAGCAACAGTCCAGCTCTTTATGGGGCAATCCCAAGAGGGGTGTGTATTGCGGGGCGTTGCTGCCGTACCCCCGATTATTCGTCAACAATCTTAACTAGTTACTTTTGGTTTGGGGGTTGCGTCTCGTATTGATGGCGCCTACATTCAACGCAATCGCCCGGACTATCAGGACGGGAAACTGCTCCCGCAGGCAGCACTCATTGGAAACACAGGTTTCCGCAGAGAGCATTCAAAGGAGCAACGTCTCGGATTGATTGGTCCGGGGAGTTGCGGTTTGTGCTCTCTCCGATTTTCCAACGCGATCCCTCCATCTCGGCGTCCACATGGCGCCAAGCAAAAGGAGGCGAACATGCCTGCCAAGAAACCACAGAGCGACGCCACGGCGTCCAATGCGCCGATCTGGATGGCGGAAAAAGTTATCCAATCCCAGATCAGCCAGATCAAGCCCTACGCCAACAACAACCGCGTGCACGCGGCCAAGAATATTGACAAGCTGAAAGCTTCGGTGGCCCAGTTTGGGTTTGTCACCCCGATCCTGTTGGATGGTTCGGGCACAATCATCGCGGGCCATGGCCGCTATGAGGCCGCCAAGGCCCTGGGGTTGATGTCCGTTCCGACTGTTGTCGCGGGTCACCTGTCAGATGCAGAAGTTCGTGCTTTGCGCATCGCGGATAACAAGCTGGCGGAGCTGTCGGACTGGAACGAAGCGGCGCTGCAGATCGAATTTGCGGAGCTGACGGACCTCAGCCTTGATGGTGAACTGGACTTTGATCTGGATATCACCGGGTTCGAGGCACCGGAGATTGACATCATCATCGATAGTGCGGACGAGGCCACGGAGACTGAAGCGGAAACTGTAGAGGCCCCGGACCCTGCGGCACCTGTCATCACGCAGCCGGGCGACCTCTGGGTTCTCGGAGATCACCGCATCTTCTGCGGGGATGCCTTGCAAGCGCATAGCTACGACACCTTGCTGGATGGCGAGAGCCCGCATATGGTCTTCACCGATCCGCCTTATAACGTGCCGGTCAATGGGCATGTCCGCTGTGGTGGCAGTTCCGATCACCGCGAGTTTGCCATGGCGTCGGGTGAAATGTCGGATAGCGAGTTCCGCGGCTTTCTTTCAGGCGTGATCACCCAGTTGTTTGGCCGTCTGCCAGACGGGGGTATCGCGATGATCTGCATGGACTGGCGTCATATTGAAGAGCTGATTGCGTCCGGCAAGGCAGGTGGCTTTGATCTCATCAATCTCTGCGTCTGGAATAAAACCAACGGAGGGATGGGCAGCCTTTATCGTTCCAAGCACGAGCTGGTTGCGGTCTTCAAAAAGCCAGGTGCTGCGCATATCAACAATGTCGAATTGGGCAAACACGGGCGCAACCGCACCAATGTCTGGGATTGCGCCGGTGTGAACAGCTTTGGGGCAGGGCGTGAGGCGGATCTCGCGAACCACCCTACGGTGAAGCCAACGGCACTGGTGGCAGACGCCATCATGGATGTGAGCTGTCGCGGCGATGTTGTGCTGGATACTTTTGGTGGGTCTGGAGCGACTCTGCTGGCCGCTGAGAAAACAGGACGCCAGGCGCGCATGATTGAGCTCGATCCGGCCTATGTCGATGTCGCCATCCGCCGTTGGCAGGAGATGACTGGCGAAAGCGTTGTGCATGCGGTCACAGGCCAGATGTTCGATGCACATTCTGTAGCAACCGATACCACCTCAGAGCAGGAGGCGGATCATGTCTGAAGATACGAAGGACTATGAGGTTGGCTACGGCAAACCGCCCAAAGCAACCCAGTTCAAGAAAGGCCGCTCCGGCAATCCGAAAGGGCGCCCGAAAGGTGCTAAAGGGGTGAATGCCAACCTGAAACGGGAACTGGAAGCCAAGATCACCGTCCGCGAAGGCACCCACGAAGCCCGGATTTCCAAGGCGGAGGCAATAGCCAAGCGATTCACGGCTGGCGCGTTGAAGGGCGACACGAAATTAATGATGGCCTTGCTCAAGGTCGACGCCGATCTGTTCGGCGGGACAGATGATGGGAGCGAACAGGCCAGCGCTGCTTTGGAAGGGCCGGACAAGGTCGACTATGACATCCTACGGGATTTCTTTTCCAGCCAACTGGACAGTGACGGCGGTCCTGAAGATGGGGAGGTGGATGATGTCAGCTCCTGATCCCAAAATGGTCCGGCAAGCCGCACGCGAGGTTTGCCGGAACAATTTCTTTTCCTTCGTGTGGCGTGTGTTTAACACGCTGCACCAGGGCACTGACCGCAGCTTTGACCCGGCCTGGCATGTGCGCGCCATGTGCCACGAATTGGACAATGTTCGCCAAGGCGAAAACAAGCGGTTGATCATCGACATTCCGCCCCGGTGCCTGAAGTCGGTCACCGTGGCTGTTGCCTATGGCGCCTATCTTCTCGGGCATAACCCCAGCGCCAAGATCATTGTTGCCAGCTACGGGCTGGATCTGGCGCGCAAACACTCCGAGGATTGTCGTCGGATCATGTCTGCGCGCTGGTACCGGGAGATCTTTCCCGGAACTGTTCTGGCCCGTAAAGGCAACACCTCAGAAGAAATCCGCACCACAAAGGGAGGCAGCCGTAAGGCTGTCTCCATCGGCAGTTCTGTCACTGGCCATGGTGCCGATTACATTATCATCGACGATTTGCTGAAAGCGGGTGATGCGGGATCCGAGGCCGAGCTGGTCAAGGCGCAGGAGTTCATTGAAGGGACCTTGCTGTCGCGCTTTGACAACCCGGCCGAGGGGCGCGTTGTCATGGTTGCACAGCGGTTGCACGAGATGGATCCGCCGGGCTACCTGCTTGAACGCGGAACCTATCGGCATCTGAACCTGCCTGCCATCGCCGAAGACCATGAGACGGTTCCTCTTGGGCGTGGAAGGGTCATGCGCCGCAAACCGGGTGATCTTCTGTGTCCGACGCGCCTGGATCAGCAAACGTTGGATACGAAGCGTCGCGAAATGGGCGCGGCCGTGTTCAATTGCCAGTATCAGCAAAACCCCATTGCGCCAGACGGGTCGCCCTTGCGCTGGGAGTGGTTTGGCACCTATGAGACCATCGAAGATCGTCGCTGGTTCTAACTGGTCGTTCAAAGCTGGGATACTGGCATGTCTGCGGATCCCCGGTCAGACTTCTCGGCCTGTACAACCTGGGGGTTCCGCGAAAATATGTGGTACCTTCTCGATGTCTGGCGTGGGCAGGTAGACTACCCAGACCTGAAAGCCAAGGCGCTGCAGCTTGTCGGCCGTTGGGATCCGGATCGAGTTCTGATCGAAGATGCCGCTTCCGGCAAACCGCTTCTGGACGAGCTGTTTCGTGATGACCGCCGGCGGTACGACTGCGTCAAACCTGATAAGGACAAGGAAACCCGGTTCCAATCAGCTTGCAGTCCCGTCGAAGAGGGCAAAGTGTTTCTGCCTGCAGATGCGCCTTGGCTGGCAGCGTTCAAACGGGAGCTTCAGTCTTTTCCACGCGGACGCAACGACGATCAGGTCGACAGCTTTGCCCACTTTTTGAACTGGTCCAAGGGACTGGGATTCTACCGGGCGCTGGGTCGCGATCACCATATCAACATCGAACGTCGGGAGCGAAATCGTGAGCGGATAAGACGGCGGTAGCTATATGAACCAGACTAGGGACGGGATCTGATTAGGTGCCGCCCTAAGTACCCTTCCCAAGACAAGACGGAGAGGGGGCCCACAAGCCACGGAATGTTGAGGAAACGGATTTGTACGGGGTAAGAGAAGGGTGAAAAGCCGACGTGCGCTGCATCCGCGAGGGTTCCATGCTGGATTGGCACAAGCAGGCGTTCAAGAACTCAGATCAACGTTCGCAAGGCTGGGTCGTAGACCAATGTCTGCAATGCGCAGAAAGCAGACTTTGCAAAATTCGATTAGTTCTCACAGGTGGTCTTTAAAAGAAGTGCTTATGTCGCCTTCTAAAACACCAATCTGGCATCCGCAGAATTCATTGAGGTATGCAATGCGCGGCATTCAATACTCTTTGACACGTATGAATTCTGAATCGATCACACCGAAGGACAAGACTGCTGACACATGCCTATTGGTCTCGGTCGACCTATCCGCGTCACGATACAGGAAATGGCATTGTTCTCTCCCCTGATGGACCGAAGGAAGCCTCTGACAAATAGCATCGTCTTTGATACTCCAAGTCCCATTGAGAGGGATACCATTCATCCAACCAAATTCCATTTCGACCGTTCCGTCAGCTCTTCGTTCTTCTGAATATGGCGATCCAAATGGGCCTGTCGTGAACTGTTCTTCGAACTGATCGGAGTACAATTCAAGTAGCTCATCGTGCCCGATGCGGTCCCCTTCGCGCCCCTTGTCGTAACTATAAGGCCATTCAGGCAATCCAGACGCCAACATTGCTTCGGAATAGATTATGAATACATTAGGATCATCATAAATTTCGAACCATGGCTTCATCCACATCACATTCAGCCATACGTTATTGGTCAGAAAACGCTGGATATATTCACGAGCCTTTTCGCTGTCGCCTTCGCGGAAAAAAGCTTCCGCCAGAAATCTAAAATGCTGTTCGCGCAGTTCGTTCTCCGGAATGCTAAGCAACAACGAAAGCGCCTTCTGGCTGTTGCCCGCCCGGAGTAAATTCCAAGCCAGGTCCCCTTTGTCGCCCGAACTGAGGCGCGCAGACAGCGCCTCGTACTGATTGAACGCCTCAATGGCCTGTTCGTAATCGCCAACCGCATTCAAAGTGAGCCCGTGCACAAGCCTAAGGCCTGGTTCGCTTGGGCTGTTGAAAACTGCGGCTCTCGCCATAGACAAAGCGCGGTCCCTTTGGAGTTGCTGCAATAGCAATCTGACCTGCAATCCAATAGCGACTGAATTTGAGGGATCGGCGCTGAGCACATCTCGGACAATAGTCTTTGCTTCATCCAGTGCGTCCAGCGTGAAACGTATTGTGTTGTAGCTTCCTTCCCAGATTTGAAAGTTGGCTTCTGCATATCCAAGTTTTGCCGCAACAAAGTTTGGGTCTAGCGAGATTGCTTCCTCGTATAACGGCAGGGCTTTACCGATATCCGTGAAATCCTTGCTGTGCAGCAACCTATCGGCGTTTGCATAGGCAAGAAATGCGTTTTGGTCAGTTGTGGGCGTCTCTTCAAAAAAACGGCGCTCGACCGGGTTGAGTTTGAGCTTCAGCGCGCCAGCTGCTTTAAATTTCAGGTCGCTGACAAAGTCGAACAGCCGATCTTTTTCCCCTTCTACAACTTGCTGCCAGATGACGCCGTCGCCGCTTTCTGTTGCATCTCTGAGACGCGCACGGATTTCGATTTCGTTTTCGTGTGTTCTGACTGACCCATCGAGAACATACCTGACATCAATGTCCCGTTTCAGGTCCGCTAACGTGACGGCGATACCTTTGTACCGCATCGATGTACTGTACGAAGCAGAAGGCAACTGCCTGAGCCTGCCGTATGATCGAAGAAACAACTCTGTCACGACATCCGCTGAGACCTTGTCAGAGCTTGTTTCGGCCGTAAACGGGACGATCAATATTCCATCGTCGGGGTCACCGAAGCTCGGAGTCCAGATTGAACCGATGAGGACACTCAAACCCACCAAAAGAACAACCGCTGCGGCAACCATAGGTTTTCCGATCCGGCTTGAGATCGGGTTTGCATCGGCAAGAATTTTGCCGGCATCACCTGGGTCAAGAAGCACTTTGAATGCTTGTATTGGCTCCGAAAGGTTCTTGACCTTGTTGAGCCCGACGTCGGCAAAGCCAAGATCCAGTTTGCCTTTCACGCTTTTGAATACCGTATCCGAGATCTTAATCCCGTTGGGCTCAGCCAATCCTTCCAGGCGGGAAGCGACGTTCACCCCTTCCCCAAAAATGTCGTCTCCCTCGACGAGAACGTCACCGAGATTGATCCCAATACGATAAGAGATTCGTTTATCCGCATCCTGATCACGTTCGTGAATGATCATCGCGCGTTGTACCGAAGCCGCCCATGAAACCGCGTTTACGGCACTGGCAAACTCAATCAGTGCTCCGTCTCCCATGGTCTTCACTACTCGACCGTCAAACTCGATCACCTTTGGGTTAATGATCTTATCCAGGACAGTTCTTTGCCGCGCGAGGGTTCCGGACTCGTCCAACTCCATTAGTCGGCTGTAGCCAACCATGTCGAAAGCCACTATTGCGGAAAGTCGTCTAATCTCATTTGACAAAGACACCTCCAACCCGTTGCAAACTTAGTCTAATGGCATTTTGGGCCGCTGTCCTATCCCGATAAGTTAGGACGAAAATCCGTCCAACATGAACTCTTTCGTGTGCGGCTGTGGCAAGTTCATTGAACATCTCAGTTGAAATGATTGTTGGTCAACTTGTCTGGATTTCAGGAATTGCAAAACTTTGGCGCCAACGTCCGGCTTGGGGCTGGATCCGCCTCTCATCGATAGCGCAGAGAAAGGTAGGAGCGAGCCCACTTAACTGATGCTGCAAAATGCTTGAATGGCCGAAATTGCGCAAAACCGGACTTTGCGAAGTTTGGTGTATCGCATAAGATTACGCCGGTCTAAACCGGCGTAGGCTTGGAACATTGCCGGGTGCAAAGATCACGTCCGTGATCAGAGGTTTCATTCCGGTACTTTTGGCAGAAAAGCCCGGCAGGGCTTTCCCTTGGACTGGCCACCCGTTCAGTAGATGTCGCCGTCTTCGGCCATGAGGATGTTCGTGACGCCGGCATCCTGCATTTCCTTCAACACGCTCAGACGGTCGAAATGCTCGGGGTCGTTGTAGTTTTGGACATGCGTCATGACGATCTGTTTGACGCCACTGTCGTCCTGAACCTTTTTCATGTCTTCTGGAAACATGTGATAGGCACCAATGATCTTCACTTTTTCGTCTTCCGTGTCGCCACCCCAGACCACGAACATGATGTTCTCTCGGGTAATGCTTTCAATGACCAGAACGTCAGCGTCTTTTGCCGCGTTGACAAGACCTTCAGAATAGTGCCCGTCACCGCCAAACGCGATAACGCGCCCGTCCGGCTTGGCCGTGAACCGATAAGCGTAGGTATGTTGAAGAAAACCGTGCTTTGTCGGGAATGCTTCGACCGTTACGTTGTCGTCCTCGTAAATTAACCGCCCTTTCGGATCTGTCGTCGGCCAGACCGGCACGCCGATCGCGGTTGCCCCGTCGGCCTTCTGGGTTGTCGAGCCCTGGAACATTTCGTTCCTGTCGAGTCGCCAAGCGGCGTTGATATTGGCAATCATCTCGTCCACGCCCATAGGTCCGTAAATCTTCTTGTCGGGACCGGGGCCAAACTTGAACGGACCCGATATAAAGGATGGCAATCCCACTGTGTGATCTTCGTGCAAATGGGTCAGAAACATGTACTTGATGTTCTGTAGATCAAAAACGGTTGCCAGATCCATTGCGCCCTGAGAAAGGACCGCCTTTCCAAGTGACCTGAACCAGCCTTCGCCGGCGTCAACAAAATATGGAAAACCGTTTACAATCACCGCATGAGCAGGACCAAAACGGTAGGGGTTGGGTGGCGGGTCGCCGGTTCCAAGGGTGATCACTTTGGTTGAGGAATCCGCTGGCGACCGGTCAATCGGGCCACGTGGGTAATTGGTCGGCCAATAATTTGGACTTGTATAGGGTGTCTTATAATTTTCGGGTTTTACGAAGGGAACGTTCAGATAATTCTGTTCCGTTTCCGCAGCACCCGCAGCAAGATTTTCCTCATAGGACTGAGACCAGACGGCCGTACACAACGCGGCGCTGGCGGCGAAGGCGGCCGCGGTTCCCCGGACCAGTTTTCCCCGGTAGTTGCCAAGAATTGAAAACATAACTTCCTCCCTAACTATTGCTGTTTTGCGTATGATCAGAGAATTCGGAATCCCTGATGCAAGCCTCCCTTCAGAATTCCTGATTTGCCCTTCGCGTTTCAGTTGCAGGCAAGGCCAGGTCCGCAATTACAAAGATCGTCCGCGTCGGTGGCTTCACAATTGCGTACCGCGCGACGCTCGTGCCGGCGATGTACGCCCGCCACGGAGCCTGGCGACATGGGGTGACCGAAATGGTCGATGAACAATGTGCCCGGACCTGTGGTTTGCGGAATATCCCCGGTGATCACCTTGACACCGGAATACGTCATCGTTCCCGCCCCACTCAGCGGGCGTTGCGACAGTTCGACAACAACGTCTACGGGCTGCGCGCCGTCGGCGACGATGGTCAGCAAAGCGTTGGGCGGGTCTACGGCAAAGCTGTCATCGCCTTCGGACACCATGTCCAAAAAGCCTTCTATGCTCAGCACACCCGCATAGCGAACTGGACGATCGCAAAAGAATGTGATGATCGGGCTGACATCTTCCATGGTTATCGTGTCACCGGCCATCGAAACCGAACCGGCATTGTGCACAAACAGCGCCTTGCATTCTTCGCTACTGCTGTCCTGTGCGTAAGCGACGGACATGAGACCGAACATGATGGGAAACGCGATGAATAGCGCTTTGCGAAATCGTTTAACCATTCCCGTCTCCTTGCGTGTGTGACCCTTGGTCATCGTGTCGGACAACCTATCTGTTCAGCCGACCACCCATTGCTTTATCTGTGCCCCTGCGCCTTGGAGCGTGTCGTCGCCTGCTTGACGTATTCCATCAGTTCGAGCCTCAGATCCTCAGAGATCTGTCGAAATTCAGCCGCTCGGGCCTGACCTCTCTCTCCCTGTTCCTCAAATCTGTGCAGCGCAGTCACCGCTTCGCCGAAATCGCGGCAAATAGCCTGGAACTTTGGATCGCTCCGCGACAAGGACATGATTGTGAACTCATCGCTGGGCGACTGGCTCACCAGTTCGGAACACCCGGCAGTAAGATAGTTTTCCATTTGCTCCCCCCGTAAAAGCCAAAGGCCATCAGTGAGAAACTCTTTCCAGCGAAACATCGCACGGACATTCCGTGGAGGTGCCAGACTAGCAGCTGAGAACAGGGGTTTGGGGTACAGAACATGTTTGGAACATGTAAAAAACATTAAAAATTCTTTGATTTGAATGTAATACTGGACGCAACGCGACTCAGTCAGTTACTGTTTGAACCGAGTGGATGGAACGTAAACAACCGACAGACACTTCGATGGAAAGTCAGTTTTCCGAGCGTGAGTCACTGCCATCGCCCGAACAGGCGGCAATAGACGAACAGCTCGCGCGTATGTTCGAGAGTTCTCAGTTTGGGGCCAATGATCGCCGACGCGCGTTCCTCAAGTACATTGTCGATGAAACACTGGCGGGACGCGCTGACCGGCTGAAGGGATATTCGATCGGCGTTTCCGTTCTGGGACGTTCCGAAGACTTCGACGCGACGTCCGATCCGGTTGTGCGCTTGGAAGCACGTCGCCTTAGACGCGAACTGGAGCATTACTATCTGACGGACGGCAGCAATGATCCTTTGGTGATTACCATTCCCAAAGGGTCATATGTGCCTTCGTTCGATTTCCGGGATCAAACGTCGGCAACGCCCATTTCCGCAGAACGAACAAGGAGATCAGGCAAAGCTAGCTGGCGCGCGCCAAATTGGCTCTTGCTGCTTTTGTTGGTGTTGTTGGTCGCCGTGTCAGGCTTCTTGCTGGTCGAAAGCCTTGAACCGGACAACCCGCCCAGAGATCAGGCCACAACCAATCCGAACCTGTGGGGAGATTTGCCGATCGTGGCCGTGATGCCGTTCAACCCGTTGGGCAGCAGCGCGGTTGCCTCCGTCGCTGCCCGAGGGATTGCCGAAGACATCACGACCGATCTGGCGCGTGTACAGGGCCTGCGAGTGATCTCATACGCGTCAACCGCCGAACTGTCTGACGAAGCGGTTGACCGGATAGATCAGGGGCGACAGCTGGGTGCCACGCATGTTTTGCGGGGCAGTCTACAGACGATGACAGATGGCTATCGTCTCAACATCGGTCTCGTCGACGTGGACAGCCGCAGCGAAATCTGGGCCAAGCGGTTCGACTACAAAACGACGGACCGGTTCGATACGCAGACCGAGATTTCGCGAGAGATCAGCGCCACCTTCTCAATCGAGCTGTTCCCGGAACTGACTTCGCGGATCGAGGATGCGCGCTGGACGCGCCGTGACGCCAGAATCCTGTATCAACAGGCGCTGGACATCATTCACCCCCCAAGCGATCCGGCCCGGTTTGACGCAGCGCACGCCTTGCTGCAGCGTGTGGTGGACCTGGAACCGGACGCGCCTCATGGTCATGCGGGGCTGGGGTTCGCGATTTCGCACCGAGCCTGGTTTGGCTTGGCTCCGAACACGGATGAAACACGCGACGTAATCAGGCAAAATGCCGAAATCGCGCTGGAAAAGGACCCGGCGAACGTTCGTGCCCTCTTGACGTTGGGTATTCTTGAAATCTTGATGGGCAACCCGCAACCGGCGATTGATTTTGGTGAACGAGCGGTCGAGCAGGAACCGAGTTCCAGCTTGGCTCATGGCTATCTGGGAATGTTTTTTTTGTACGCCGGGAAGCCGGATCAGGCAATCACGCCGCTGAAACGGTCGCTAAGCCTCGACCCCCTAAGTATCCGGCGGCCCTACAGAAATATGCTGGGTGTTTCGTTATTCCACGCCGGACACTATCGCGAGAGCCTGGACACGATACAGGAGAATCTGGACCTCGGCGGGCCGTTCGGTCCACATATGATGGCCTATCAGGCCGCGGGCAACGCCGCGCTCGAACAATTCGACCAAGAATCGGAAATTCTTGAAAGCCTTGCGGCCATGATCGCCGAAGGCGAGACCTTTCCGCTCCGACGGTGGCTGGAAAAGGTGATACATGATCCAAAAATGATGCAACCTTTGCTGGGCGAGTACGAAAAGGCCACATCGCTGGCGGACACACGATAACGACCTGCAGTACATCGCCTCCAATCTGAGTTCGCAAGCCACACGACGAACCCTCATAATTCTTGCCTCTATTTGGACAGTTCACCAAGCAATTTACGAATATGGGTCGATCTTCTCAGCAACCAGCGTGTAGCCTACCTCAGCGAGTTGTGTGCTGGTGGCCGCCGTTCCAAACGTACCGACAACCCAAACTGGTTCAAACATAGATCGGTATTCATACGGAGTTGCGGTGGTGATGAAAATTAGCTGGTTAGGCGGCGGTGGCGGTACGTGAATGCAAGCCCCAACGTAAGGCACCAAAAGCGCCGACTTCATCACTCGCTCTTCAACTTCAAGTGGAACAAGGTAGCCGGGGATCCGCACGAGCTTGCTGTTGTATTCTGTGGTCAGCTCGGCGGCTGTCTCCTGATCAAAGGGGGTGCTTAATTCACCGTGTTGAACTATGCCCTGCTTGCGCAACCTTTCCATTGTCGCGCCACCTGAGTCAGGTACAAGGTCGTCCCAACCCAGTTCGATTGGCGTAGTTTCTGCGTGTATCGTGGTCGACAGGACCGACAGAAATCCTGCAACTGCCGCTGCCTGGTACAGGAAATACCTTCGTGTTTGTATCATCTGGAAACTCCGGTATCCGCTTTTTCACTATCGATTGAGTTCAATGACCCGGGCAAATCATCTGCCATGGCAATGTATTGGCTGACGGCCAGAACATCCAGTGGGGATACCAATAACCCAGCCCGCACAAGGCCCGAGAGAGAGTCTCGTTGGGACCAAACTCTGCGGGCACCGAACTGCCGTGCGACCGCCGGAGCAAGCTGTGGAGACTGATGCAACACATCCCCGATCGCATCGGTGATAGTTTTGCGCATCAGCGGATCACCATACTGGCTGTGCAGGGCCAACGCCTCCACCACCGCTTCCTTCGAAGCCTCTGGGAGTCCCGGATCGGTCAGATAGGCCCGCACCAGCGATTTCACCTGATCCAGCCCCCCCCATTTCGATCAACGCCGTTGCATACGCGCCTGTCAGATTGCTTTCGAATTGTGCGACCCGGTACAATCCAGCCACCAGTTGTTCATGAACACCTTCTCCTCCACCCAGACCCAAAAGCAGAATTCGGATGGCCCGAAGATTCCTTTGCGCGGGGTTGTTAAATTCGGACAGTATCCGGGCCGTGTCGATCTGTAATGTCCCGGACACCAGAAACCCGTAGTCCGCCCTGTCTAGCTCTCGCAGCGCAACCATCCGAACGCTGTCGTCCGGATGGTTGAGATAGGCGGCAAAGGTCTGAAACCTGCTCAGGTCCTCACCTTGTTTCCACTCGAGCAAATGAGTCACGACAGCATTGAGAACGGGGCGCATGTCGTCATCGACAAGTGCAACCCGCAGCCAGGGTCCATATGCGCCCTCGCGAGCAAAAAGAACCCGTGCGTTGGGATCGGTCTTAAGCCGTCTTCGGCTGACGCTATCCACCAGATAGGGTAGTTCGACACCCTCGGCACTTCCTTCTAGCGCCTTGGCCACCTTGTATCGAAACGGATTGTCCGGATGCTGGCGCGCGAGCACGACATGCTCGCTTTCGATCAACCGATCAACCAATGTGGGTTGGGGGGTATAATTATGGAATCCGCAGGCACCGGCACCTGAGGCGGCCCCGGCCATAATTGCGGCGATTACTCCAGCCAAGCGAGACATATGACCAATCTAGCTGTTTTCGGGCTACCAACAAATCACATTCTAACGGTCATGCCGTCAGCCAGGGACATTTGATAGGCGCGTATCGCTGGCAGAAGGCTAACCACGGCGGAAGCAACAACGACGGCGCCCAAAATCAATACCTCGCGGGGAGACAAGAAGGTGATCGGTATAAACAGGCCAAAAGCGCTGTCTAGCCAGGGCTGCAAAACAGCAAGCCCCAGATAAAGCAGCAACACCCCCAGAGCAGTCCCCAGACAGGCCATCAGAACGGCTTCGATCATCAGCAAACCCATCACAATCTTAGGGCCAGCCCCCATTGCCCGCAAAATTGCCATTTCGCGACGGCGCGCGTTCAGACCGGAAAGGACCATTACGGACATCCCCAGTAAAGCGGTAACGACAACCATCGCAGACACGCCAATCAGCGCGCGCTCGGCTATGCCTACTATGCCCCACAGTTCCTGAAGCGCTATGCCCGGCAGGATGGCAAGCAGCGGTTCTTCCGGATACTCGTTAATAGCGCGCTGAACCGAGAAAATCTGAAGTTTCGAATTCACGCCAAGCATGGCGGCCGTAATTGCTTTTGGCTGCAAGTCCATTTCCCGGATCACCTCCACCGGGGTTGGGCTGCCCGATTTTTGTCCGCCGCCCTGCCAGTCAACATGGATGGCTTCGATGGCTTCTAAGCTGACAATCACGGTGCGATCTACCGGAGTGCCGGTTTTTTCCAGAATACCCGATATCCGAAAGGGCGTATCCTCGTGTTTGCTGAATGACGCGACCCCATGTGCAACGACGATCGGGTCGCCCACCCCGTAACCCAACTGCGTGGCTACGTCTGTGCCGATGACGGAGTCGAACAAATTGTTCATTTGCTCGCCCTGGTCAAAAGCAAGGGCGCGGTCGCCCCGGTATCTATAACGCTCGAAATACTCTGGCGTCGTTCCCATGACGCGGAATTGGCGATGACTGTCCCCCAGCGAAATCGGCACCGACCAGGCAATTTCAGGGCGCGAGGCGATATCCTGATAGCTTTCCCAGGTCACATTGTTGGTGGCATTGCCGATGCGAAAGACCGAGTACAGCAGCAATTGAACACCGCCCGAACGCGCGCCCATAATCAGATCAGTACCCGAAATTGTATCGGCGAAACTTGCCCGCGCCCCGGTTCGCAGCTTTTCCACTCCAAGGAACAAAACGACGGACAAAGCGATGGCAAAGACCGTCAAGCTGACGGTCAAAGCCCGACTTTTCAACGACAGAAAGGCCAATCTAATCAGCGTCATGAATCAGCCATCCTTTTGGTCGCTGCCACATCTTCCAGCCGGACTATCCGATCAAACCGTTCCGCCAATCTTTCGTCGTGACTGACCATGATCAGGGTGCTGCCGGACTGCGACAACTGAGCAAAAAGTAAACTCAGAAACTCGTCCTGCGATCCGGCGTCCAGGGCCGAAGTCGGCTCGTCCGCAATGATAATTTCAGGATGGCCGATCATTGCCCGTGCCACTGCAACACGCTGCTGCTGCCCCACTGATAAGGCGGAGGCTGGCATTTTTGAAATAAGCTCCCCGGGAAGCCCCAAAGCCGAGCATAGGGTCGTAGCTTCCTCGCGTGCATGAGCACATCTTTGCCGCCGCTTGGGAGAGAACCGAAGGGGGACCAGTACATTATCCAGCGCGCTGGCATATGGCAGCAGATTGAACATCTGAAAAATGATGCCGATCCGATCGGCCCTGACGCGGTCTCGCTGAGACGAATTCATTGATGTCAGATCATGATCTGCAATTCGAACGGTACCTTTCTGCGGCTGTATCACGCCGCATATCAGGCTGAGAAGAGTGGATTTTCCGGCGCCACTTTCCCCCAGCAGCAGGATCTTTTCCGCTGTTTCAACACGGAAGTTTTCCACGGACATGGAAAACGTATATTTGGGCCAGGAGAACGCGACATCCTTCAGACAAACGGCGCAATCGGCAGGTTCCTCTGCATCGGCACCGTTCTTCATGGTCAGAACATGCCCTTCAACTCAAGCGCGGGCGCTTCCCGCTCAACTTCGTAGGTCTGCGCTCCCTTGTCCGTTACGACTTGCACATCCAGTTCGTGGGCGTTCGGGAAACGTTCGAAATAGGCGAATTCGATACGATCGATTTTTTGCGGTGCCGCGCAGGTCAGGGTGTACTCGGCCCGAAATTCCGTGTGCTCCGCGCCTTCTTCTTCGGCGTGTTCCTCGGTGCTATGATCGTCTTCGGCATGCTCATCAAGATGGTCGCCTATCAAGGAAACATTGGCCGCCGTTACAGAGCACCCAGCACTTTCAGGAATGACGAACAACTCCAACGGGCGTGCCAGTTCTGAAACAGCGGTTGCCACTGCAGCGCGATCTTCGGCGTTGGCAGCTTCGTGTTCAAACCCAACGATATCAGCGCCCGGTGCTTCCAGAGACATAGCGACCTCGGAGCCGGAAACCGCAATCCCCAGAGTTCCGGCACCATGCTCATGAGCGCCCAATGAGCGCTGTTGTTCGGCAGATACAGCCAGCGGAAAACAAGCGGCAGCAATAAGAATGCGTTTCAACTTTCAAGCTCCTATACGCTGGGTTAAGAGGCAATGATGATAAACAAGCGAGCTAACCGTCGCATGTCAAGAAATGAGGGCTGTGATTATCGTCGCCACAAAAGTCGGTTTTATTGATGACTTGCTCAATACGGAAGCGGTCGTTGACATTTGGACGGCTAATGGCAGGTCTGTCCGCATTTCGGAGTTTGCGAAGCCCGACGATAAAGGTCCGGTTTGGGCTGCCTTCAGTCACTATGCAAAAAGGTAGCGAACGGCGACACTAGGCCAATCAACCAAATGCCAGATGGCTCACGAACTGGTTTGATGTGGGCTAAGCTGGCACTATCGGATGAGTGGATCGTCCCGGGAAGCGGAACTGTAATTGACAACTGTACTGCGCATCAATGCGTCAGCCGGGAGGTTCCGCAAAAACATATTTTTAGCGGCTTGTTGATTTGAGCCACGTGGATTCCACATACCGTCATTCAGCTCAGGCGTGATTGGCTCTCTACAACGACTGTGCGGGTTTACATGCCTCCAAAATAAATTTCCGAACCGCAGCGACCTGCGGAGCGGCCAAACGTTCAGGGCGGCAAAGCAAAGTCAGGGGAACTGGTTCGGTAGACCAGTCAGGAAGTAGGCGCACGAGGTTTCCGGCGCGTTCATCCTGTTGCGCCAGCAATGTGGGCAGCATGGCAACTGCATGCCCTCTCAAAACTGCCGAATAGGCAAGCTCCATCGTGTTAACCCGCAACCCAATGGGCGGCGTGACAACCTCTTGTCGACCGTCGTCGTTCTTGAACACCCATTTGCTGGGCTCCTGAGTTCGTACGACACATTGAAGCGACAATAAATCAGCGGGCCGGACAACGTCTTGCACATGCTCCAATAGGGTTGGGCTGGCGTAAGGTGCACGCCGGGCTGGCGGTAAGGTTGCCGAGATGAACCGCCCTTTGTCGGCGGAACCAGTCCTGAACGCCAAATCGATGTCATCTGCCGCAAAATCAGACCTGGAATCGTCTGCATGAAGCTCCAATTCGACACTCGGATAACGGGATTGAAGCCCGGCCAGGAGAGGGACAAACACGGTGCCAAGCAGGCTGTTTGGCCCCGAGACTGAAACTCGACCAGCAATCTTCCCGCTTCTGGCAAAGCCAAGCTCTGCCTCGGCCTCAAGCGCTGCGTCAACAGGACCAGCGCAGATCTCAAATATTCTGCGCCCGGCTGAGGTCGGGGTCACCGCCCGACCTGACCGGTCCAGCAATACCAACCCCAATTCAGCTTCGAACAGTGCAAGCTTTTGGCTGATTGCTGATTTCGTGGTGTTCAGCTCCGCCGCTGCCGCACTCATCGACCCGGCACGAACAGTCGCAACCAGGGCCTTGGCGCAGGAATAGAATCTATCGTTCATTATTACGAACGATAGTTAACAAAAGGATCATTTTCTAGAACGAAGGAGATCCCTAAATTTTGTCCCAGCGAACTGGTCAGGAGATGAGCAATGCAGACAGAGATCGTCTACCACCCCGCTGCAACCCGTGAGTTTAAGGACTTCGGCTTCATGCAGGCGCATTTGTCGTTCAAGCCGCATCTGGAAGCAGGGCGGCGCAGGTTGGGCCCGCTGATTACAATCGACGACGGGACACTGGCCCCAGGCGCCCAGGGTTTTGGCCTGCATCCGCATCAGGATGTCGAGGTCGTTACCTTCATGGTAGACGGAGAGGTATCGCATATCGATCCGGTGGTGCCCGTTCACAACGGCACTGTAAAAGCGAAGGGCCTTCAGGTGATCACCGCTGGCACCGGCATCCTCCACAACGAAGTGAACAACTCGCGGACGATGCCGATGCGGGCGCTGCAAATCTGGCTTGAGCCGCGGGCCAAAGGGTTGGCGCCGGCCTATTCAAGCAAGGAGCTGGAAACCGCGGACCACACCAATCGGTTCCAGCTGGTGCTGTCGGCCGACGGTGCCGATGGCTCCCTCGTTGTTCAGCAGGAAGTGCGTCTCAGTTACGCCAAATTCGACCGCCACGGCGTGCTGAGTTTCAGCCCGTCCAGCCCCGAACGCAGCCTCTACATTTTTATGATCGAAGGCGAGGCAACTGTTGCTGATCTCCCCCTTGGCAAAGGAGATGGGCTGGGACTGCTCCGCTCCGGAAACCTGGAGATTTCGGTCTCAGCTAAAGCCGAAATCCTGATCTTCGATCTGCCCACTTCCGAAATCTCTTAACCAGGAAAGGACATCAATATGACCTCCAAAAAAGTGACCCCCGACAACGCAGCCATCATTCTGATAGACCATCAGGTCGGCACAATGAACTGGGCTAAATCCGTTGACCGCGAACTAATAGAAGCCAACACCCGCGCCCTGGCGCGGACGGCGACCGCGCTTGGCATGCCGCTGGTGCTGACTTCCAGTATGGAAGACAACATGCAGGGGCCGCTGATGCCCGCGCTGGAAGAGATCGCACCAGATGCATTCGCCGCGCGGATTAAGCGTCCCGGCGTAGTGAACTGCTGGGATGACGGCGCCTTTGCAGATGCCTGCCGCAACACCGGGCGCAAGCATTTCATCATGGCGGGCATCACCACCGACGTATGCCTTGCCCCTCCTGCAATCAGCGCCGCCGACGAAGGCTTTGCCGTGACTGCTGTGGTCGATGCTTCCGGCTCCCCCACCGCGCTGACGGATGAGATGGCGTTCCGGAAGATGGAGCGCGGTGGTGTCGAGCTCACCACAACCAGCGCGCTGCTGGCAGAGCTTGCTGTCAATTGGGCTGGCGAGACCGGCCAGAAAATCATGCAGATCCTTGGTGAGGAAATTCTGAGCCGCGGATAGGCTCGCTTAAACTTTACAAACGATACGAGTGCGGCCGCCCCATTCACAGGGCGGCCGACAAACTTTTCAGAAGTTCTTCGCCTCTTACACGATGTATGCATAGGGCGCGAAATCCATGAATCGAATGGCAGCCACGAGCGTTTGACTGCCACTCAGAATGAAGCAAAAGGACCGTTTAGTTGCGCTTCTACGAAACTGAAAACCCCAATTGTGGATGTCCGCTTTGGGCTGCCTCCAGCCAATTATGCGAGAGGTAGCGAAGGTCGACTACGAGCCCATTTTGCCCGATGCTGCTGCGCGCATCGAATTCCGCATTGGTCATTCCTTAAACTAGTTCGCGTTAACTACCTTCAGCACAGAGACGCGGAGTGCTTCAAGCAATTGCATCAAGTGCTTTCTGTTTTTCGCCGTGTATTTTGCCGCCGTCGCAGTGCGTTGGATAAAGTCTGCATATTGGGCCACCGACAGATCCGCAGCCCTAAGGTCATCCGAGAAAGGCTCTAGAATTCGGGCAATAATCTCAGTGTTCCGCTGAGCACCTGCTTCAAGCTCCTCCTGTGAAGAAGCGGTTACGCCCGCAATGATGTCTTCGGCATTCGGCGAGGATTGAAGGACATCATAGTGCTCGATCACGGTGTGCTGGAAGATCACATCCAATTGCGCACTGAGTCCCGTCGTCTTCGCTAGCCCGGCCTCAATGTCGACGACAACCTTGTCCGCCATGGAGCGGATCGTGGCCTGTAACACTGCGTCTTTATTGGCGAATGCCTTGTAGAGCGTTTGTCGTGATAACCCTGCTTCTTCCGCAATGTCGTTCATGCTTGTCCGTTTAACCCCGAACCGAAGAAAGAGGCGGACTGCTGCGTCGAGGATGTGAGCGTCGCGATTTTTCATAAAGAGCATATTGACATTAGGTGGATGACTGTCAATATTTACAATCAGTCATCAAGTGTAAACTTTGTGGAGCCCTTCATGATCGCCACTTCTCATAAAATTGCCATCGTCACCGGAGCCAACAATGGCATCGGATTTGAAACAACAATCGGCATGGCCGAGGCCGGGTTCCATGTAGTGATGGCCTGCCGCAATCTCGAAAAGGCAAAAACCGCTCGGGACGACGTGCTGGCACGCGTGCCGTCAGCCTCGCTTGATGTGATGCCGCTAGACCTGGGCGATTTTGCCTCTGTCAGGAGCTTTGCCGAGGCGTTCCGCGCGCGTTATTCGAAGCTCGACGTGCTGATCAACAATGCGGGCATCCTGCTTTACACCGCTGAGACAAATGGCGATGGGATCGAACTGCAATTCGCGACCAATCACCTTGGTCATTTTCTTTTGACGGCGCTGCTGATCAACCTCGTGCCAGACGATCCGGCATCCCGGATCGTTGCGCTTTCAAGCCTCGGGCACAAGGGCGCAACCATTCAGTTCGATGATCTGACCTGTGGCCAGGATGGCGGCATTGCTTATGGTCAGTCGAAACTCGCGAACCTTTTGTTCGGGGACGAGCTGGACCGTCGTCTACGGGCTTCCGGTCGCAGGCTAAGAGCACTGTCCGTCCATCCCGGCGGTTCTGAGTCGGGGCTGTTCCATAACGTTAACCCGGATCAGCTCGCGCAGATGAAGGCGCAAGTTGAACAGTTCCTTCATTCTCCAGAAGAAGCCGCAAAACCCACGTTGTACGCCGCACTATCCACGGAAGTCCAAGGGGGCGACTATTACGGCCCCACTGGCCCCCAGGAAATGAGCGGGGAGGTCGGCGTGGCCACCCGCGATCCGATAACAGCGAATATCGAGATTGCTACCCGGCTATGGACCCTGTCCGAAGAGCTTACCGGCCAATCCTTCAAAATCTGATCCCGCCATTCATTCCAGAAGCGACAGTGCAGACCTCCCAAAAGGAAAGATCATGCAAGATTTCGAAAGCAAGACCGTTGTCGTCACCGGCTCCGCGACGGGGATCGGTAAAGAACTCGCCCTCCAGATGGGGCAGGAAGGCGCAAAGGTTGTAATCTGCGGTCGCCGTTTGGACCGCGTTCAAGAGGCAGTGGCAGAACTGAAAGCCGAGGGGATCAAAGTGGCGGGAACAGCCTGTGATGTTGCGGAGCGCAGTCAGGTTGATGCACTGGCAGACTTTGCCGAGGCTGAGTTTGGTTCGGTTGATGTGCTCATCAACAATGCGGGCATTGGCCAGAACCCCACGCCGCTAATCGACATGGATCTGGATGTGTTCCGGCGTGTTTATGAGATCAACATCTTCGGAACGCTCAATGGAATTCAGGTCTTTGGGCGCAGAATGCTCGACCGTGGAACACCCCGCGCGATCTACAACCTTGGCTCCGAAAACAGTGTCTTCACGGCCGTACCTTCCTCACATGCCTATGTCTCGTCCAAGCATGCCCTTTTAGCCATCACGGAACTTCTGGCCGAAGAGACGCCGGACTTCATGGACGTGGCCCTGATCATGCCCGGCTTGGTGGTTTCCGAGATGAGCCAAGGCTTCGGCATGCCGACGGACCAGTTTGTGAAGCGGGTGCTTAATCAGCTGAAAGCCGGTGAATTTTTCGCGGTCAGCCATGCCTACAACAAGGTTCGGATTGATGACCGCTATGGAAAACTCGCGCGCGCCTATGACACCTACGCCCAGCGATACGAAGGCGACATCGAATACGACATCCGCAATTTTCTAGAGACGTCGGCGGTGGGGGCCTAAGCCCCGCCTGGCAATATGCCAAGTCACATCGATCATTAGGGAGACGTGTCTCCGGGGATGGTAGATCATGCAAAAAGCACTTTCACACATTTTCAGTTCATTGTTGGTCCTCGCCGCCCTAATCATGCTCAGTTGGGGTCTCTTAGGCTTTCTGGAATACTTCTCTGGACTTGCCCCGCTGATGCCCCTGCAAAACGAGACATTCCCAATTGGCATGCAGACCCTCCATTGGATTTTGATCACTGTGTCGGGGGCCACGTTCCTTGCCGGTTACGCCTTGCGCTGGCGCTACACGCCCATCGCAATGCTTGTGATGTTCACAGCACTTGCCACGATGTGCGCGGTCCAAACCTTCGACATGCTGCAAAACCCAGATCGCTACCGCAACTTGGTGGTGGAGTGCATCAACTACACCCTTATTTCCGTCTACCTCTTCAGGGCACAGCGCATGCGCGAGCGGTTCGGGCGGATCACCGTTAAGACGGCGCACCGGTCTGCGCCTCTAGAGGCTTGAACCGTTCAAAAAGGGAAGATCATGGAAACTGGTAGAACTGAGAAAGTCAGCTTCTCTCATCATAAAATCCACACCGACATCATCATCAACACGGCGCCCGAAGCCGTTTGGTCGGTTCTGACCGATACTGCCAACTACGGCTCCTGGGCTGCGTTCCTTGTGGGAATCGAGGGCCAGATCGCGGACGGTGAAAGCATCAATGTTGCCTTCCAGCTGGACCCCAACAAAGAAAAGCTCACGCGGATTGATCACACGATCACTGTGGTAGACGGCCAGGAGTTCTACTGGGCTGAAAGAGGCCCCGGCGGTATCCGTGACAACCACCATTTCAGGGTCGAGGCCGCCGGAGATGGAAAGACCCGGTTCGTGCAATCGGACGAGATCATCGGCGGCATGACTTTCCTGATGGGTGGGCGTTTGGCGAAACTTTATTTGAAGGGTTATCAGGCATTTAATCGCGGCCTGAAGGCGGAAGCGGAGCGACGCCGTAATGTCGGATGAACCCACCGCACGTGCTCTCGGGCGCGTACTGCTTACTGGGGCAACCGGCATGGTCGGGTCATCTGTTCTGGCTGCATTGCTGGAGGAGGAGAGCGTAACAGAGGTTGTTTCCCTTGCCTGCCGAAACACCGGGCGCAAGCATTTCATCATGGCGGGCATCACCACCGACGTATGCCTTGCCCCTCCTGCAATCAGCGCCGCCGACGAAGGCTTTGCCGTGACTGCTGTGGTCGATGCTTCTGGCTCCCCCACCGCGCTGACGGATGAGATGGCGTTCCGGAAGATGGAGCGCGGTGGTGTCGAGCTCACCACAACCAGCGCGCTGCTGGCAGAGCTTGCTGTCAATTGGGCCAGCGAGACCGGTCCAAAGATCATGCAAATCCTCGGAGAGGAAATCCTGAGCCGCGGATAGGCTCGCTGACCTTTTACAAACGATACGAGTGCGGCCACCCCATTCACCGGGCGGCCGCTATGCGCGTTTTGTGATTTGCAGCATGAGCGAATGATTAGAGTATGATCAACAACGGCTAGGCGCTTAGTAGCCCCTCTGAGCTGAAGTAGCATAAGCCTCTGCCCTCTGTTCTGCGATCCAGAAAGCGGCCGCGACCGGACAAAGGGGATCAATCATCTAGTCGCTCGGTTCTCGAATTATCAAAACCTAGACATCTGAAAATCAATCGCCCCAAGGTCTATGCAAGCCTAAATATCTGAAGGGAAAATTAATTCTATTTACTTATATGCAATTTAGTAATAACTATTATGGATATAAGGAGAATCGCATGCCTCATACAAAACCATCACTTGCCGTCGACTTGGCTCTGATCACCGTCGCAGACGGTGAACTGAAGTGCTTGATGATGAAGCGTGCTGATGCTGACAAGGTCGGAGGCGAATGGGCATTGCCCGGAGGGTATGTCCGAGTTGATGAGGAAATCGACAACACGGTTCAGCGGGTCTTGAACGAAAAAGTTGGATTAAAATCAGCCTATCTTGAGCAGTTGTTTACGTACGGCGCCTTGGATCGCGACCCACGTGAACGGGTTGTCAGCGTTACACATTTTGCGCTGATGCCGTCCTCTGATCTTTTTCAAGCTGTTCTGAAATCCGAGTCATTGCAGCTCGCTTCGGTTCAAACGAATTGGGATGGCGAAACCGGGGGGGTGGCTACTGCGATATCCGATGATGGAAACACTTTTAGTCTTGCTTTTGATCATGCAGAGATACTCGGGGACGTCGTCAAGCGACTACGCGGGAAGCTGGACTATACCAATATAGCATTGGAGCTGCTGCCCGAGTTTTTCACTCTTCGGCAGGCCCAGGAAGTCTACGAAGCAATTCTGGGGCGCGGTCTGACAAAGCCCGCGTTCCGCCGGAAACTCCTTGATCGCAAGACGATCAAGGCGACGGGGCGACGTGAGGAAGCCTCTGCATTTCGCCCCGCCGAACTTTACACGCGTCTTTAAGAAAGGAGCTTGTCGTTATGGCTCAGATCACAAGATACCCGTTCATCCGACACCTGCGGGCTGACGCCTCAAGCCATGTTCAACAGTATCGTAAGGGACAGCGGGCGCGGTCAGGTAAAGGCTTGTCATTCTGGTTTGCACCAGCGGGCACCTCATTGTCGGAAATTCCAATGGATGATCGCGTGTTGCCGTTCTTGCTGAAGGCGCAAACGGCCGACTATCAGGACCTTACGGTACAAGGCAGTATCGTTTGGCGGGTAACAGATGCCGAGACCTTGGGGGATCGTGTAGATTTCACTTTGGACCCCAATTCAGGTCTACTCCTTGGGCAACCTGTTGATCAGATCAATGATTTGATCGGCGGGCAGGGCAGACGTCTCATTTCCGCCTATGTCAACCAAAACGACATTCGGCAGATTCTGAAGAGCGGTGTTGGTCCTGTGCAGGTCGCCTTGCGTGAAGGCTTTGCATCGATGAGTGCAATGACCGAAATGGGTGTTGAGATCGTGAGTGTTGGCGTGGACAATATCTCACCCAGCAGCGAACTTGCCCGAGCGTTGCAGGCCCCAACTTTTGAAAGCCTTCAGCAACAGGCGGATGAAGCTACGTTCAGTAGGCGTGCTTTGGCGGTCGAAAAAGAACGAGCCATTGCCGAAAACGAGCTCAGCACCAGGATCGAGTTGGAAACCCAGCGCAAGCAACTGATTGCCCGCGAAGATGAAAACGCCCGTTCCAAGGCAGAAGCCGAGGCCGCAGCAATGAAGATTGATGCCGAGGCTGAGGCGGACCGTATTCGCACCGTCGACCAAGCCAAAGCGGATATGGAAAAGGAACGCATGGTTGTTTATGCGGACCTTCCGCCCAACGTGCTGTTTGCAATGGCAGCGCAGGAGTTCGCCGGCAAGCTTCAAACCATCGACAATCTGACCGTCACTCCTGACATGTTGTCTGGTGTCATGGCGCAGATGAAGTCGGCTATCTCCCCGGCGGTCGTAGCCGATTGAAAGGGCAAGAGATGAGTAGCCTGTCCCCGCGTGTCGTTGTTGTGCACCGCGCTTCAGAGTACCAAACGCTGATCGAGCAGCACGGGACACGGGGGCAGGCAAGCTTCTTCTTGAGTAGCCGCGATCAGAGCATTGAGAAAGTAGAGGCTGTTCATTCAGCTTTGCAGGAAGGCATAACCCGAACGAAAAGTGCAGTGCCTTCAGATTGGTCTATTGCGCAGGTTGAGCGAGCGGATCTTGATCGTTTTTTGTTCACGGACAACGACATTGTCGTGGCCGTTGGGCAGGATGGTCTTGTCGCCAATCTGGCCAAGTACATCACCAGCCAACCTGTGATTGGCGTGACGCCAGGTAGCGAGATGTCGGAGGGCGTGCTTACGACGAGACGGCCGGACGAGGTTTCGAACTTGCTTGATCTGGTTTCATCAGGGCTGGCCACACTGGAGCCAAGGACTATGGTTGAAGCGCGACTTGGCAACGGCGATGGTCTGGTTGCGCTGAACGAATTGTTCATTGGTCACCGGTCCCATCAATCTGCCCGATACATAATTTTTGATGGAGATGCCGAGGAATACCAGTCTTCGTCAGGTGTTATCGTTTCGACTGGAACAGGAGCGACGGGTTGGGCCAAATCAATTATGACCGCCACACACCAGCACCATCAGTTGAACCCGACCGAAAGAAAAGCGGTCTATTTTTCGCGGGAACCATGGCCCAGCCAAGTCAGCGGATGCAGTTTGTCTTCCGGATTGGTTCAGTCGTCTGATGAACTGCTCCTGACGTCCCGGATCAACGAAGGTGGTGTGATATTCGCAGATGGTGTCGAACAAGACTTCCTACAGTTCGATTGGGGGCAACAGGTTCGGATCGGAATTGCAGCCCGGACTTTGAACCTATTGTCATCTAATGACAGTTGAGTTTGCTTGGGGTTCTCGCACATCCACCTTCAACCAAGCTTGGTCATAGATACTGTTATATTGAACCCCAAAGTTCGAACTGGCTCGCAAGCCTCCATCTAAGCGACAGGTCGCAGCCCATAGCGGACGTTTGAGTCCGACGCTCGGGGCGGGAAGCGGACGTGTCGCTGCGACCGCGCCAAAGTCTCCAGTCACTTTAACAAAGCGGACGTTGGAGCGGTCTGCTGTTGCCGCAGTGTTCATGCCGCTATTGAAGAGGAGTTTTGACAGTTTCCCACGAAACTCGGCCTGTTTGTCAAATCAAGGAGCGTCTCATTTAATTTTAAGTCCCGAAACATAGCCTTGCTACTCAGCCGTTCAAGGTCTGGTTCAGGTCATCCCGTTTCAATCAAAATGAAAGCTTATTAAAGAATCGATTGCCCTGTAGACTTCCAATCAAAAATAAACTGTTCAATGCCAGCGTCCGTCAGCGGATGCGTGACTAGCTTGCGGATGACGGACGGGGGTATCGTGGCAATGTCTGATCCGGCCAATGCAGCCTCAGTTATGTGATTGGGGCTTCTGATGGATGCTGCAATGATTTCAGTTTCAATGTCATAATTGTTGAAGATGCTCCGGATATCTCTAATGAGGTCGACCCCATTCAGATTGATGTCGTCCAATCTGCCAATGAAAGGCGATATATAGGTCGCACCCGCTTTTGCCGCCAAGAGTGCCTGATTGGCTGAGAAACAGAGTGTGACGTTTGTGCTGATCCCTTCCTTTTTGAAATGAGCACAGGCCCTGAGGCCATCCAGTGTCAACGGCAGTTTGACAACGACGTTGTCGGCGATTGCTGCAAGATGCTCTCCCTCTGCAATCATTCCCGCAGTATCCAGGGCTGCAACTTCTGCCGACACGGGCGTATCTGTCAGGGTGCAAATTTCGGCGATAACTTCTTTGAAATTGCGGTCGGACTTGGCAATCAGGCTTGGATTGGTGGTGATACCATCTACTAATCCAAAGCCTATAAGGTCTTTGATCTCGTCTACTTCTGCTGTGTCCACAAAGAACTTCATGAGGTTTCCTCATCGTGAATGGAGTGATTTTGGTTGCACCTGAACCCGCCTAGAGGTGCTGCTTTAACGGATGGGTGAATCCAATGCGCAAATTCAGAACGCGTAGCGCATCCCGAATTCAGTGTAATTCTGGTTCAGTGTGAGATCCGCTTTCCTGCTATCACGGATGACGTGTTCCGCGTTTGGCAGATCGTTCGTTTTCGCGCGTTGCAGCGCGGCTTGCGGGTCAAAGCCATGCTTGATCCAGCGATGCTGTAGCCGGTTTTCGAGCTCCCCCAATGTGGAGCTGACAAAAACCGTTGCGGCGTAAACATCTGCCAACGTCCTCCACGGGTCGCTATTCATCAAAAGGTAGTTCCCTTCCACAACCACAATCGGAGTTTCAGGGTGAACCGCAATCGCATTGGCGATGGCCAAGTCCATTTGGCGGTCGAATTTAGGATGAAAGGATTCATGCTGCGCGGATTGCAGCACTCTGATTGCAGCACAGAACCCAACTGCGTCGAAGGTTTCCGGCGCGCCTTTGCGGGCCAACAAGCCTCGTGTTTCCAGCACGCGATTGTCCAGATGATAACCGTCCATGGGCACCAGCGTGGCTAAAGGAACCGCAGAGCTTTGTTGCGCGTTCAGCGATTGCACGACGGTTTCTGCCAAAGTCGACTTTCCGGATGCAGGGGGGCCGGCGATTGCGACAATCGTCCGAACCCCAACCTGCCTCCGGGAGGAAATCAGGTCACAAACGCACTTTGCATCCTGATCAATCACGCGGCGTCCTCTTTTGGGGGTTCCTTGGCGCCGGTCATGAAGGCCACCGCATCGGACATCGTGTAATCCTTGGGGTCGATCGTGCACAGGCGTTTGCCCAACCGATGTACGTGGATGCGATCGGCGACTTCGAAGACATGCGGCATGTTGTGGCTAATCAGAATGATCGGAATACCACGCGCCCGCACGTCTTGGATAAGCTCAAGAACTTTGCGGCTTTCCTTGACCCCCAAAGCAGCCGTGGGTTCGTCCATGATGATGAACTTCGTCGCAAATGCAGCAGCACGCGCAACGGCTACGCCTTGGCGCTGGCCGCCAGAGAGAGTTTCGACCGCCTGATTGATCGACTGTACAGTCATCAGCCCAAGCTCGGTCAGTTTTTCACGGGCGAACTTCTCCATCGCGGGGCGGTCGAGCTGGCGCAGGTATTTGCCCATGAACCCTTGTTTGCGGATCTCGCGCCCCATGAACATGTTGTCGGCAATCGACAGGGCAGGGGACATGGCAAGCTGCTGATAGACGATTTCGATCCCCATGTTCCGGGCGTCGATCGGCGAAGTGAAGTTGACCTTTTGCCCTTCGATCAGAATCTCGCCCTCATCCGGGATCGTGGCGCCGCAGATCGCCTTGACGATCGAAGATTTGCCCGCGCCGTTATCCCCGATCACCGCCAAGATTTCTCCTTGCCGCAGTTCAAAGTCGGAATGGTCGATGGCGGTGACGTGGCCATAGCGCTTCACGATCCCGCGGCCCTGGACGACTGGAGTTGTGTCTGACATCAGCCCGATACCTTTCTGATCCACTGGTCGACGGCGACCGCCGCGATGATGAGAAGTCCGATGAGCAGGAAGGTCCACTGCGCATCTGCGCCCAGCAGCCTCAGACCCAATGTAAACACACCGACGATCAAAGCTCCGAACAACGATCCCAGAATGGAGCCTCGCCCGCCGAACAACGAGATACCCCCGATCACAACAGCGGTAATGCTCTCAATATTGGCCAATTGGCCGGAGGTCGGCGAGACCGATCCGATGCGCCCGATCAAAGCCCAGCCCGCAAAGGCACAGATCAAACCGGACAGCATGTAAACGGACATCAGGGTTTTGTGGACGTTCACGCCGGAAAGTTCGGCAGCCTCGGGATCGTCACCGACCGCATAGACATGCCGTCCCCAGGCCGTGTGTTTGAGCGCATATGCCAATACAAAAATCAGGGTGAGCATGAAAATGACGCCAACAGTTAAGGTCGCTCCACTGATGCTGAACTTGGTTCCGAAGAATTGAAGGAAAGGGGCGTTGGCTTCGATGTCCTGACTACGAATGGTTTCGTTTGCGGAATACAGGAAGTTCGTAGCCAGAACGATCTGCCACATTCCAAGCGTGACGATAAACGGCGGGAGCTTAACGCGGCTGACAAGCCATCCGTTGAGGGCCCCGATCAAAGTTCCGACTGCAAGGCCGCACATGACCGCAATTGGTACCGGAATACCGTACCGAAACGTAAACTGCCCCATGATGACAGAAGAAAAAACCATGATCGCACCGACGCTCAGGTCAATGCCGGCCGTCAGAATAACAAGGCTTTGAGCGGCAGCCACGATGCCGACGATCTGGACCTGTTGAAGGATCAAAGTCATTGCGAACGGAGAGAAGAACTTTGAGCCTAATAGAAGGCCAAATATCAACATCGCACCGACTAAGACGATAAGAGGCACAAAGGATGGATTGACGTGGAGAAGGTGCTGTAACTTCCCCAATACACCGCGCCGGTGGTCCTCGAACTCTGCAACTGTTTCAGTTCGACTGGCAGCAGATTCAAATTCCTGGGCGCCTTGGTTTGCTTCAGACATATCTCCCCCTTCCGTGGCGAGCATCGCGGCCACGAGGCCAGTTTACAGGAAGTTTCGGTTTGCAGGTGAAAGGAATGGTGAGGCGCTGTTGCGCCTCACTTGGTCGGACTTAGCCCCAGCAAAGGTCCAAGCCCTCAGCGACTGAAATCGAGTCCACACCTTCGACAGGTTGATCGGTGATCAGCGCGACGCCGGTATCAAAGAAGTCCTTTCCCGGAGTGTTTTCGGGCTTCACACCCTCGTCGGCCCATTTCTTTACGGCCTCGACCCCAAGCGAAGCCATCAAAAGCGGATACTGCTGGCTTGTGGCTCCAATAACTCCGGCCTGCACATTTTGTACACCGGGGCAGCCACCGTCGACCGAAACGATCAGCACATCGTTTTCACGTCCAATGGATTTCAGAGCCTCATAGGCACCTGCCGCTGCCGGTTCGTTGATCGTATGGACAACGTTAATCGTTGCGTCCTTGGCCAGAAGGTTCTCCATGGCGCGGCGCCCACCTTCTTCGTTGCCGTCGGTCACGTCACTGCCGACCAATCGCGTATCAGTTTCATCGCCGATGACATTGGGGTCTGCCAGGTCCACACCGAAGCCGTCGAGGAAGCCCTGATTGCGAAGAACGTCCACGGTTGGCTGACTGACGTTCAGGTCAAGCGTCGCAATCTTGGCGTCAGCCGCCGCGTCGCCCATCGTTGCCTTCGCCCATTGTCCGATCAACAGGCCAGCCTTGTAGTTGTCTGTCGCAAAGGTTGCGTCAGCGGAATCAATCGGGCTTAGCGGCGTGTCCAGAGCAATAACCAAGAGGCCAGCGTCACGCGCCTGCTGAACAGCGGGGACAATCGAGCTTGTGTCCGAGGCCGTCAGGAGAATTCCCTTTGCGCCGTCGAGAATACAAGTTTCAATGGCCTGAACTTGAGTTTCATGGTCGCCGTCGATTTTACCGGCAAAGGCCTTCAAGGTCATGCCAAGCTCTTCGGCCTTGGCCGTCGCGCCTTCCTTCATCTTTACAAAGAATGGATTGGTATCTGTCTTCGTGATCAGACAAACGGTTTCTCCGGCTGCGTGAGCAGATGCAGCAGCCACCGTAAGCGCGGTAGCAGATGCGGCAATCTTGAATAGATTTTTCATGTAGTCCTCCCAGAAAATTGTTGATGCCCCGCATGGCAGGCCAACGAGACTCGCCCTCATCCTCCAATGAAGGTCTACTTCAAGAAACTGTGATTCTAGCCTTTCTGTCAATAAATAAATAAAGTTTATTTATTAATTTACCGGAGTACCTTTTCATAAGAAAACAAGGTGTTTATGTTCGGACTTATGGAGAGAGAAGCGCTCAACACACTGACCGGTGGGGTAAGTCAAAGCGGGGTTCGCGATCACAACGAGCGTCTGATTTTGACAGTTTTACAACGGCATGGGCCCGCCGCAGGCGCCGACGTCGCGCGATTAACGGGCCTGTCTCCTCAGACTGTATCAATCATTCTGCGCAAGCTTGAAAAGGACGCGATTCTCAAGCGTGGTACTCCACTGCGCGGTAAGGTTGGAAAGCCCTCAACCCCTATGGAATTAAACCCGGAAGGCATCTTGTCGGTTGGGATGAAGATCGGGCGGCGCAGCGCCGATCTGCTCTTGATCGACTTTACTGGCACGCCGCGCCGCCAACTTTCCACGACTTATGACTATCCGCTACCAGAGGTCATTTTCGGTTTTTTGGAGTCTGGTTTGGAAACGCTTCTGTCCCACGAGCCTCAGAGGCTTCGTGATCGTGTTTGTGGGATCGGGATCGGGACTCCATTTGAACTTTGGAAATGGCACGATCTGTCTGGGCTTGCTGCAAAAAAATTTCGGTCTTGGAGAAACGTGAATTTCTTTTCCGAGGTCGCCAAGTTCAGCGATTTGCCGGTTTTTGTGGTCAACGACGCGACAGCCGCCTGTCACGCAGAGCATCTCTATGGGCGTGGGGCAGAATACCGTGACTACTTCTACTTTTTTATTGGCTCAATGATCGGCGGCGGTGTTGCATTGAACGGCACCGTGTTCGAAGGCAACCAAGGCAATGCCGGTGCATTGGGCGCCATGCGCACGACCGGTCCTTTGGGTGAAAGCCAACAACTGATCGACACGGCGTCGCTGTTTTTGCTCGAGGACCGATTGATCGAAGCGGGTGTCGACCCGGGGATTCTATGGGAGAAGCCGCAGGATTGGAGCAGCATTTCTCGCTATGTCGAGCCGTGGATTGGCACCACGGCGCAAGAATTAGCTAAGGCCGCTCTTTCAATCTGTGCTGTCATCGACTTTGAGGCCATTTTCATCGATGGCGCGTTCCCGCCTGAGGTTCGGGAAGAACTGGTGTCTAGGGTTCGCCGTTACTTAGTCAACCAAGACAAACGCGGCTTGATTCCTCCGGTCGTTGAGGCCGCTGCGGTTGGGGAAAACGCTCGCGGCATTGGGGCGGCTAGCAGCCCAATTTTCCGCCAGTTTCTATTGAATACCAATGCTGGGCTTTCTGGAATGTAGCCGAAGTTCATCGCAGTCAAATTTTCAAAGCAGGAAGTATCCGCTGGTCATGCATTAGGTGGCGGCCTTTGAACGTCGCTTTGGCACGCGCGAGCTCAGCTTGGATTGGATCGCATGCCAGCCGCGAACGACCGCTTTGAAATACTATGTCGCAAGCTTATCACCTGCCGTCGAAAGTGGGTAATAGGCCGATTGCACATATTACACCGCCGTGGCCAACGTGAGTTTGCAAAGTCGGCTTTATGCGCAAAGCAGAAGTTGGGTGAAACATTTTCAAACGGCAGGGGGGCGGGACATTCCCGGCACTTGTCTTTTTTCGCCCGACAAGGTCGGAATGCCACTAACTTCCCCGAGCAAAAATCTCTCCATCTCTCACTTGGATTTCGATTTTTTTGGCTTTGATTTTCGGATCGGCAAGGCAATCACCAGTTCGAATGTCGAATTCCCACCCGTGCCAGGCGCATCGCACGAGTTCGCCGGAGCGGACATAGGTAATCCCAGTGTCGCCGCTACATTCAGACGTTCCGGTGATCGGACCACGGCAAAGTGCCGCCCCTTTGTGCGGACAAACATTGAGCAAAGCGTGAAATTCACCATTCACGCGAAACACCCCGAGCGAGCGCGATTTATATGGCACAATCAGCGCCTCGTTCTCAGGCACCTCGGCGGTTGAACAAAGACGTGTGTAGCTCATGATGCGGTCGCCTTTTCTTGCGGCAATCTTGTGTAGGTGTCGAGTGCGTTCAGGCCCATAACGTTGGGTCGCCAGTCATCGGGTATGTGCACGCGGTTCATGTCATCATAGTCCCAATGGGGGTAGTCGGACGCGAACATGAGCGTGTTGCGCCCATCCATCGCATCGAGAATAGACCACAAATGATCACGGTTCTCGGGTTCTTCCAGCGGTTGGGTCGTGAACCGGATATGGGATTTCATGTACTCCGATGGCAGTCGCTTCAGCCACGGCGTTTCCTTGCGCAGCGCCTTGAAGTCTGCATCCAATCGCCACATCAGCGGTGCAACCCACGCTACCCCGCATTCAATGACCACGAACTTGAGCGAAGGCCAGAATTCGAAAACGCCATGCGCAATCATTGAAGAGACATGGCTCATTGCGGATTGGCACAGAGGTCTTGTCAGAAGAACTTGCCTTGAGGCGGGCAGGGGTGTTGCGTAGCTTTTGCCCATGACCAATCCTGCTTCTTTCAAGTATTTCAAAACCAGCCCCGAGATCATCCGGTTGGCCGTGATGCTGTACATCCGTTTCCCGCTCTCGCTTCGGAATGTCGAGGATCTGTTGCACGAGCGAGGCATCGACGTGAGTCACGAAACTGTCCGGTATTGGTGGAACAGGTTTGGCCCAATGTTTGCTGCTGAGATCCGAAGAAAGCGTATTCAGCAATTGAGAGCATACTCCAAATGGAAGTGGCACGTGGATGAGGTTTTCGTGAAGGTGAATGGCAAGCGGCATTATCTTTGGCGGGCCGTTGATCACGAAGGAGAGGTGCTGGAAGCCGTTGTCACAAAACGCCGAAACAAGGCTGCAGCACTGAAATTCCTCAGGAAATTGATGAAGCGGCACGGTTGCGCCGAAGAGATCATCACAGATCGCTTCGCTTCCTACAAGGCTGCGCTCAGAGAAATGGGCGCGCTCGAAAAACAACAGACGGGCAGGTGGCTCAACAACCGCGTCGAGAATTCACACCTTCCTTTCCGACGACGCGAACGCGCGATGCAACGTTTCAGGCAGATGCGAAGTTTGCAGAAATTCGCCACCGTCCATTCCTCCGTCTACAACCACTTCAATCAGGAAAGGTCGCTCACCAGCCGAGACATCTTCAAGCTGACCCGCACCGCTGCTCTTGCCGAGTGGCGCGAACTAGGTGCAGCATAAAGGGCAGCTCTACTGGCCTAGCTGAGACTGGTTCGAATTCGTCTGACAGCACCCTTGAGATACTCCAATGCAGCCTGAGTACCGCCTGTAGTGTGCGGCACGCCGCTTTTGGCGAGTCCCATTTCTACGCCTGAGAGTGTGCCCATCAACATCAGGTCGTTGAAATCGCCCAAGTGACCTATTCGGAATACCTTGTCGGCTACTTTGGATAGACCATTTCCGAGTGAGATATCATAGTGCTCCAGCGCCGTCGCACGAAAGGCATCAGCAGAATGTCCCTCAGGCACTTTGACAGCGGTCAGTACGCCTGACTCCTGACCTTGGCGGGCACACAATACCTCAAGCCCCCATGCTTGCACGGCAGCTCGAGTCGCGGCTCCGTGGCGGGCATGACGAGCGAATACGTTCTCCAGCCCCTCCTCGTGCAACATATCGATGGCCTCATTCAATCCATAGATAAGATTGGTGCCAGGGGTATAAGGGAAGAACCCTTTCTGGTTTGGCTCGACCATATCCTGCCAATTCCAATAGCTGCGTGGCATGGTCACGGATTTTGAATGTTCCAGAGCACGATCGCTCACAGCGTTGAAGCTGAGACCCGGCGGTAGCATCATCCCTTTTTGCGAACCGGAGACACAGACATCTACGCCCCATTCGTCGAACCTAAAATCGATCGATGCAAGGCCAGAGATTGAATCAACCAAAAGAAGGGCAGGGTGTTTCGCCGCGTCTATTGCCCTGCGCACTTCCTCAATAGGCGAGACTGACCCGGTAGAAGTTTCATTGTGGACGACGCATACCGCCTTGATCTCGTGCTGACTGTCCGCGCGCAAGCGGTCTTCTATCTGATTGGGGTCCGCACCGCCACGCCAATCCCCTTCAATCAACTCTGGCTGTAACCCAATTTTTTCAGCCAAGTTACACCACATGAATGCGAAATGTCCTGTTTCGTACATGAGAACTTTTCCGCCCGGCGACACTGTGTTCACAAGCGCAGCTTCCCACGCGCCTGTACCGGATGAAGGGTAGATAAAGACGTTTTGTTCTGTCTTGAAAATTGTTTTCATCCCAGCGAGGGCCTTGTGGCCTACTTCTGCAAAATCTGGCCCCCGGTGATCGGTGGTCTGCATGCTTATGGCCTTCAGGATGCGTTCCGGCACGGCACTTGGCCCTGGGATTTGCAAAAAATGTTTGCCCGCCTGGCGCATCTGAACTGATCCTTCCGCTGGCGCCGAAACAGTGGCGCAATTACCTATTGGCAAAAGTTAATTATGAATTCATTATTCAGTCAACGGTGAAGTGAAGCTTCTAATTGGCTAGTTGGGAAGGAAAGGCGAACCCGATGCTTGAGAATGGATCGTTGCACCGCCGACTGATGTCTGACGTCCAAGGCGAGGTGATGGCTGACCCGGCATCACGCGCACGATACTCGACTGACGCTTCGATCTATCAGATGATGCCGGACGCCGTGGTCATTCCCCGAAACAAAGAGGACGTGCAGGCCGTGATGTCTGTAGCGCGCGACGAAGGATGCTCCGTTCTTCCGCGCGGCGGCGGCACATCGCAATGTGGGCAAACGGTCAATCAAAGCGTTGTCTTAGACAACACCAAGCACTTGAATCGTGTTCTTGACGTGGACGTTGAGAACCGTGTCGCGCGTGTTCAGCCCGGCGTTGTTCTGGATCAGTTGAACCAGTCACTAAAGCAATATGGCTTATGGTTTCCCGTAGACCCCTCGACCGCGTCGCGTTGCACGCTTGGAGGAATGGCCGCCAACAACTCTTCTGGTGGAAAATCCCTGCGCTACGGGATCATGCGCGATAACGTCCGTGCAATAAGTGCAATCCTCAGCGATGGTATGGAAGCACGGTTCAGCGCCGATACGACGGCATCTGGCGATTATGCCGATCTTGTTGGGGACATGCGTGCTCTGGGGCGTCGCGAGGCTGCGGAAATTGACGCCCGGTTTCCCAATCTCCAGCGTCGTGTGGGCGGGTATAACATCGATGCGCTTGTCGGTAACGACGTCAACATGTCTCATTTGCTGGTGGGGTCAGAAGGCACTCTGGCCTATTTCACTGAATTGGAACTGAACCTTGCTCACTTGCCGGGCGAGAAAGTTGTCGGCGTGTGTCATTTCCCGACGTTCCGTGCTGCGATGGAGGCAACACAGCACCTCGTGACGCTCAAGCCGCAGGCGGTAGAATTGATCGACGACACCATGATTGCGTTGGGGAGAGATATCCCATTGTTCCGCAGTACGATTGAGGCGTTTGTAGAAGGCAACCCTGAAGCGTTGTTGTTAGTGGAATTTGCTGAGGGTAGCGCTGACGCCAATGCTGCAAAGCTAGTCGAGCTATCGCAACTGATGGGAGATCTCGGGTTTGATTTCAGCGGGACTGAAAACCGTTGGGGCGGGGTTGTATCAGTTACTGATACCAAACTGCAAAACTCGATCGCCGAATACCGAAAATCCGGGTTGAACGTTATGATGTCGATGAAGGAGGCCGGCAAGCCGATCTCTTTTGTGGAAGATTGCGCCGTCCCGTTGCCTGATCTCGCCGATTATACCGCTGGCCTGACCGAAATTTTTACCCGGCACTGCACAAAAGGGACATGGTACGCGCATGCCTCAGTCGGGTGTCTCCATGTTCGTCCTGTCCTGAACATGCGGCAGGATAAAGACGTCCGGACAATGAGAGCGATTGCCGAAGAGACCTTTGATCTAGTCAAAAGATATAAGGGGTCTCATTCAGGCGAACACGGCGATGGGATTGTGCGATCAGAGTTTCATGGCAAGATGTTCGGCAAGCGTATCGTTTCCGCGTTTGGAGAGGTTAAAAACCGGTTCGATCCCGATGGGCTAATGAACCCCGGCAAGATCGTTCACGCGCCTGCCATGGATGATCGCCGCCTATTCCGCTACGGCCCGGACTATTCAGTGCCGGAATTTGAGACAGCGTTGGACTGGTCAGCTTGGCCAGATGCCGGAGGCGGATTTCAGGGTGCCGTTGAGATGTGCAACAACAATGGTGCATGCCGCAAGCTCAAGGGCGGCGTTATGTGCCCCTCCTTCCGCGCGACCCGAAACGAGCGCGATGCTACGCGTGGGCGGACAAATACATTGCGGTTTGCCATCAGCGGGCAGTTGCCGGGCGGTTTAACTTCAGACGCAATGCGAGACACGATGAAGTACTGCGTGTCCTGTAAAGCTTGCGCTCGGGAATGTCCGACTGGAGTCGACATGGCGCGAATGAAGATAGAAGTGCTTTCAGCGAAGCATAAAAAAGATGGGCTGACATTGGCTGATAAATTAATAGCTTATCTGCCGAGATATGCGCCAATAGCTGCAAAAGTCGCGTGGTTATTGAATGCTCGGAACAAAATTGAGCCCTTGCGTGCGCTGTTGGAGAAACCGACTGGAATTTCGGAACGACGTGATCTGCCAGTGTGGTCTTCTGACCCGTTCCGTGACGCTGAGGCCCAGGACACTGATCCGCAGGTTCTTCTGTTTGCAGATGTGTTCAACCGGTATTTCGAGCCGGAAAATCTGCGCGCCGCGGTCCGGGTTCTGCGTGCGGCTGGGCTTCGGGTTGCCGTAGCGCGAGATGACCAAACCGGAAGGGCGCTGGATTGCGGGCGGACTCTTTTAGCTGTGGGTTGCGTGGACGAAGCGCGCCACGAGGCACAGCGCGTGATTGATGCGACACGAGAAGCGGTTGCTCAAGGCATACCAGTAGTCGGGCTTGAACCTTCCTCTATCCTCACGTTCCGGGACGAGTTTTTGGCTCTTTGCCCGGGACGGGAAGCGGAGTCTTTATCGAACGCCACGCATACCTTTGAAGAATATCTGGCCAAACAGCCGGACTTGCCTCTGAAATCAGTAGATCGCCCGATCTATGTGCATGGACATTGCCATCAGAAGGCACACGATGCCGTCACCCCGATGCTCACCTTACTAAAGCGTATTCCCGCAGCACAGGTTCACATGATTGAAAGCAGTTGTTGCGGTATGGCCGGGGCATTTGGATACGCGCCCGACACTATCGATGTCTCGATCAAGATGGCAAAGCTCGACCTGTTTCCGGCTTTAGAAGCGGCACCGGCGGATGCAATTGTTGTGGCGGACGGGACATCATGCCGGCACCAAATCACTGAGGGCACACGGCGGCGGCCCATGCACGTCGCGCGCTTGCTGGAAATGGTACTTGATGACTAGGAAGTGGCTATGAATCTGACGGATAGCATCAAACGCACTACGCTACACGAAGAGCTGGTCGAACGCCTGCGCAACCTTGTTGTAGAAGATGTGTTGAAGCCCGGTGAAAAAGTGCCCGAGAAACAACTTTGCGACTCATTGGGTGTTTCACGGACACCATTGCGAGAAGCCCTAAAAGTTCTTGCATCAGAGGGCTTTGTGGTGCTTCAGGCCAACCGCGGTGCCCGCGTCGCCAGTGTTACGAGAGAGGAGTTGGAGAACACGTTTCCAGTGCTCGCAACGCTTGAGCAACTGGCGGGGGAGTTGGCGTGCCAGCACGTGGACACCGCGGAAATTCAACGGATCGAGAGACACCACAGGGATATGCTGAAAGCCTACCAGTCACGGGATCGACAATCATATTTTAAGGCCAATCAGGACATTCATCAGGCGCTGATACGCGGGGCGCGGAACGATGTCTTGGAAAGCCATCACACACTGTTGGCCGCGCGCGTTCGCCGTGCGCGTTTTATGGCCAACTTGTCGGACGAGCGCTGGGCGCAGGCAATTGACGAACATGAAGTCATGATGGACATGCTTAAGGCTCGCGATGCAGATGGGCTTGGTAAAACCATGAAGCTTCACATGATGAACAAACTTTCTGCTCTTGTGAAAGCGCTGGAGGCGGAGGAGTGTTAGCTTCGCTACCTTCTGGACAAAAGCGCCTAGAAACTTCCCTCGAATACTCTGCTAGTCAGCGTTGAGACCGGGAAACGGGGGCTTCAGCCGACAGTCTTGGGCAAGTCTGTTAAGGTCCCGACAAAGTGCGGGTTTAAGCCTCACACCGTCTTTTCGGCGGGCCTCAGCGGCGGCCGATTTGCCGTCTCCGGGCAGCCGTACCGGTTCATGATCGGGCAGGGGGGGTGATGCACGCATTTCGGAAAAGACGCGGGCTGCGTTTGAAGCAAAGTCTTTTTCCATCCCAAAGGCTGCCGGATTAAGCGCCATTACGAATTGCCCTGTGTTTGTGGATGATGTCGTGTCCGAGGTGAAGTTGACAACATCAGAGCCGAAGGCTGCACCGTTCAAGACCCCGGCCATCAACCCGATGGCTACAGAAAGACCGAATCCTTTTGGACCGCCGATCGGCAAAAGAAACCCTTCTGATTTGCGGGCAGGGTCCGTTAACGGATTGCCATCGCGCCCGACCATCCAACCTTCGGGCATAGGCTCACCTTGTTGCAGCAGCGTCTTGATCTTACCCATCGCGGCAACAGTCGTCGCCATATCAAAGACAAACGGGTCGGGGCCATCGGCAGGTGCAGAGAAAGCGATGGGATTGGTTCCAAGAAGTAAGTCGCTTCCGCCATAGGGCGGAACGTGGTTCGCACTGCCCACCGCCGCGGCCATGCCAAGCATGCCAGCTTCGGCTTGTGGGCGCACATAAAGCGCGAGTGGTCCTGCATGGTTGCCGCGTCGAACACCAACCCATCCGATGCCGGCCTCTCTCGCCTTTTCTGTTGCAAGATCTCGCGCCGTCGACATAGCTAAATGCCCAAGCCCGTCATCTCCGTCGATCAAAGCGGTTGCAACAGTCTCATGCTCTATGGTGACGTTTGGCGTGGCATTGCACCCGCCCCCTGCCAGCCTGGCAAGGTACTGGCGCAGGCGAAAGACCCCGTGCGTGCCATATCCGAAGATATCAGCCTCTACCATCAACGAGGCCACCTTATCCGCATCTATTTTTGGCACACCTCGTGTTCCGAGCGCGCTCGCCACAAATTCATGCAAGGCCTGGCAGCTAATTTTCACAGGTTCAGAAGTCATCTCTGCCAACCTGTTCTTTGTGCCAGAACACCAATTTGCGCTGCGTCCAAACCACTGTTGCAAACACAGCCAGACCGACGAGGCTGAGATACAGGATCAACGAGAAAACGCGTGGAGTATTGAGCTGAGAGGCCGCGACACGGATCAACTCGCCAAATCCCTTTCCGCCGCCCAGGAATTCTCCTGTGATCGCACCCGCCATAACTCCGACTGCTCCGATCTTGAGGCCGGTGAATATCTGCGGCAGGCCGGTTGGCAGCTTCATCTTGATTAATGTTTGCATCCGGCTCGCGCCCATCGTCTTGAAAAGCATGCGAGCATTTTCGTCGGCGGCGTGAAGCCCGGCCGCGGTACCAACCACAATTGGAAACGTCGCGATAAAGGCCGCAAGTGCGACCTTGGATTCAATGCCGAAGCCCAGCCAAGCTACGAAGAGAGGAGCGAAAGCGACTTTTGGCATCGTATCGATGGACACCAAGTAGGGCATTACGGCCTTCTCGCCAAAGGCCGTTTCCCCAACTAAAACGCCCAGCGAAAACCCGATCGCGATTGCCAGCGCAAAACCATAGATGACCTCTTTGATGGTGATCCACAGCGCCCCTAGCATGTATCCGCCAGTCAAAAGGTTTTGCCCCACGAAGATCATATCTTTGAGGGTTTCCATCGGCGTCGGCAGAATGATCGGAGAGACCAGCTTGAGGCTTGTCACAATTTGCCAGGTACCAACGAAGACCACGAAAACAAAGGTCATCGCCAGCCAGCGAGGGACCGAGTCGATAAAGTGAACTTTCTGCTCCCATACAGTGTCTTCTGAGGAGTCAGCTTCTTTTACGGAAGGTGAGTAATTCTGAACTTCGCTCACATTTCTTCTCCCTTATCCAGGAGGCTGCGAATGTAGTCTACGATAGCGCCGAATTTGGGTGTCGTCATCATATCGAGTGTTCGTGGGCGTGGCAGGTCGACCTCAACGATTTCAGCAATCCTGCCTGGGCGCGGTTTCAAAACGACGATTTCGTCAGACAAAATAACAGCTTCCTGAATGGAGTGCGTCACAAGAAAAGCAGTCGCATCCTGTTCCCTGCAAATCCGCTGCAATTCCATGTTCATCATGTCGCGCGACAATTCATCGAGGGCGCTGAAGGGTTCGTCCATCAAAAGTACAGCTGGCTCAGTGATCAGCATCCGGCAGATCGAAGCGCGCTGCGCCATGCCGCCCGACAACTCGTTCGGATATACGTTTTCGAACCCTTGCAATCCCACGATGTCTAAAAGCTCGTGGGCCTTGGCCATAGCCTGCTTGGCCGCTGCCTTTCCATCGCGGATCTCAATCGGCAAAACGATGTTTTCTACAGCTGTCTTCCACGGGAAAAGCGTCGCCTGCTGGAACATCATACCAATGTCCCGGCGGGTCCCTGTCACTGGTTGCCCTTGAAGGATCACACGCCCTTTGGTGGGCGGGATCAGACCGGCCATGATTTTAAGCAGAGTTGACTTGCCGCAGCCACTGGATCCAATGACAGATGTGAAGCTTCCTTTCCGAAGCGTCAGATTAATGTCCTCGAGAGCGACAACAAGATTGCGTGCATAGGTCTTGCTTACGTGGGTCAACTCATATACCGGCGTGCCCAAGGGCGCGCCGGAAAACTCATGTGTGACTACAGCGTTCATTTGCTGACAGCCTCGTTGCCGATTGCAGCAAATTCATTGGTCCAGGCCGCGCTCAGGTCATCAAGTGGCCCCGGAATTTCGCCCCCTGCGACCAGTGCGTCTTGCCATTCTTGCCAGACTTCGGCGGGATACCACCCCAGGCCATTGCTTGGATCTGCTGCTATGGTTTTTGAGCGTACGGCATCGAACAGCGCTGACTGGAACTCCTTGTCCTCGCCTTCCTGCGGGTTACCATCCGCCAAATGCTTCAAAACAGCTTCACGGTTGGCATCATCCAGTGCAAATGCATGACCACGTGCGAACGCGCGGCTCCAAGCTTCGACCAATTCACGGTCGTTGGCGATTGTGTCAGCCATTGTGGCGATGCCGTTACCGAAGAAACGCCCGAACTCCGCAGGCGTGATGTCACGCACCGCCATTCCGCGCTGGTTCAGAATTGCCGTGTCAGCTGTCGATGCGGAATACGCGTCGATTTCACCGTTCAGGAAAGCCGCAGTTGCCGGGCCACCATCGCCGACGGTTAGGAAGGTGAAGTCTTCACCCTCTTTCATACCCGCCCCGGTCATCACATTGCGCGCAAAGCCCACTTCCGCGCCATCGGCAGTACCTGTTCCGATGACTTTGCCCCGCAGCTCTTCAACGTTTTGGATGTCGGAGTCTTCTGGCACGGCGATGCCGAAGTTGCTGCGTGCCGCAACGTTGTAAATATGGACGGCGTCCACATCCCGCGACCGGGCCGCAATCAGGGGGCCGGGTCCGGGACGCCCAAAGTGCGCTTGTCCCGCAGACAACGCCTGAAGCACGGCTCCTGAGCCATTGATCGCCTCGACGGTTACGTTCAGACCTTCATCTGCAAAATACCCTTCACCAATGGCGACGAATACAGGAAATGAGTTGATTGCCGATGGGCTTGGTTGCACGAAGGTGATATCTCGTAAATCTTGTGCAAAACCCTTTGTTCCCAATGCTCCCGCCACTGGAACTGCCGAAAGCAAGGACGCTGTGAAAGTCCTTCTGTTCATCATTGTAGTCTTCCTCCCTTGCATGGTTGGCAACCCGCTGATTCAGCTATGCAGGAGCCACTTACACAGCACGCACGGTATTCCTGAGCGTGCCGATTTCTGAAATTTCGCAAACCACGATGTCCCCGTCTTTCAGGAACTGTGGAGGGTCCATCGCGTAGCCGACGCCAGACGGCGTGCCGGTTGCGATTACGTCGCCAGGTTCCAAGGTCATGCCTTCTGAAAGGGATGCGATCAGCGTTGGAATGTCGAAAATCATGTCCGACGTCGATCCGTTTTGGCGCTGTTCGCCGTTGACTGTTAATCCGATTGATAGAGCGTGCGGATCGCTGATTGTATCAGCGGTCACTATGAAGGGGCCCAATGGGCAAGACCCATCTAAACCTTTGCCTTTGAAATACTGCCCACCATGTCGGCGTTGAATGTCGCGTGCGGTGATGTCATTGAGGATCGTATAGCCGTATACATGGTCGTATGCGTCAGCCTTGGCTATGTTTCGCCCCGGTTTTCCAATCACAACTGCCAGTTCAACTTCATAGTCAATGGCTTGTGAGACCGAGGGGAATATCAGAATGTCTGCCTCTGGCGCCACAATCGATGTCGGCGGTTTTGTGAAGAAGACCGGATGCTCTGTTACGCCAATTTTTTGGTTTTGGGCACGTTCGCCCTCGGCGATGTGTTCAGCATAATTGCGCCCGACACAGAAAACGTTCTTACGCGGGGAAGGAATTGGTGCCAGAAACGGCGCGTCATCCGGGACCAGTGCGTCGTTTAGATTACCCGCTTCGGCCGATGAAACGAGGGTTTTCAAAACGCCAAGCATATCTTTTCCGCCTGCGATCAGATGCTGCATTGAACCCGCGTCCAGCGCTTCGCCAAGCACTTGCGCTGCGCGCAAAACGTCCAACTTGCCGCCATCGTTTAGTATTGCCACGCAAACGGCGTGGCCCTCTACGGAAACAGTTGCTAACCGCACTCGGCACTCCTCCCTCGTGCTTATGTCAAGACGTGGTCACGGATACTGTCCGGCGACTCGTTTCTTGCTTTCCTCTTGCCCTTGAGTTTTTTCCGACTTGGCGTTTCAATCAATCAACCAATCGCCAAATTGGGTGGAGATATGAGTGCACCAACCGAACTCGCGCACCGTGTACGCGACCTGATTAACAATGCCGGATACAGGCATAACGACAGGCTCCCACCTGAACGTGAGCTGTGTTCAAAACTTGGGACCACTCGCAATCAGTTGCGAAGAGCGTTGGCAGAGCTTGAGGCCCAGGGGCTGATCTGGCGTCATGTGGGGCGGGGAACATTTGTTGGTTCCAGGCCGGTTCTCAACCTCACCGATGTAACTTATTTGGGCAACCAAATTAAACCTGAGCAGGTTGTATCCGTTAGATTTACGATCGAGCCGCAGCTTAGCCGCCTCGCAGCGCTCCATTCCACACGTTCCGATCGTGAGCAAATGAGGCTTTGCGCGGACAAATGTCGTACCGCAGAGGATTGGCGCACGTACGAAGCATGGGACAACAATTTGCATTACGCTATTGCCCGCTCTACTCGTAACCAGCTTTTTCTATACTTTTTTGAAACTTTGAACTCGGTTCGTAGGTCTATTGTTTGGGGGCAGCCACGCGAAACGCTGAGGCCTGCGGAGGATTATTCCAGTTTTCGTGAGCATGATATGATCGTGTCTGCCATAGCAAAGGGCGACGGTGAACTTGCGGCCAGTACTATGGTGGAGCACCTGAAATCGGTTTATTCGCGTGTACTGCCAAAGAGCATCCAGTCTGACGACTGAAGCAGCACCAATGCCCAACCAATTCAAGAAATGGTCGGGCCGAAAGGGGCCTGGAGCTCTTGCAAACTAGCCCTAATTTTGGCGATGACTCGGTAAGCGACCACGTCCGATCATATCTGGCGTGGCATCGATCGGAGGGTGTCTGACCGCTTGGAAATCCGATCTTTGGCAATCAATCGTTCAGGAGGAAAGCGATGTCCGACTATGTCATTCCCGCGCCGCAGGTGCATGAAATACACGTAGCGGGGGGCGGCACGTTCCCGGTCCGTCGTGTCTACTGCATTGGGCGAAACTATGCAGCACATGCAATTGAAATGGGCCATGACCCGAACCGGGAACCCCCGTTTTTCTTTCAAAAGAACCCAGACAATTTGGATCCTTCAGGGGAATTCCCTTACCCCCCACACAGTTCCGATGTGCATCACGAAGCAGAAATGTACGTCGCGCTAAAGTCCGGTGGTACGAACATTGGGGTAGACGATGCATTGGATCATGTCTTCGGGTACGGTCTTTCGCTTGATATGACCCGTCGCGACCTGCAAGGGCAGATGAAAAAGATGGGCCGCCCGTGGGAAATTGGGAAAGCGTTTGAGCGCTCGGCGCCATGCGGACCAATTCACAAGGCATCAGCGGTCGGGCATCTCGACAGAGGTCCGATTACTCTGACGGTGAATGGTGAAGTTCGGCAAGAAGGCGACTTGAACCAGATGATCTGGAAAGTCCCCGAGATGATCTCTTACCTGAGCGACTACTTCGAGCTTGCGGCCGGTGACGTTATCCTTTCAGGGACACCTTCTGGTGTTGGTCCCGTCAACCGTGGGGATGTTATGGTCTTGGCCGTCGACAAGCTGGGTAGTCTGACCATTCGTGTAACTTAAGACCTGCTGCAAAAACCTTACTCTGCGAAACAAACCGACGCTTGTGTAGACGGATAACAGATGCCCCATTTAGTCGCTGAATTGATCGCACGCCACGCAGACACTGCAAATGCCATTGGCGCGCCTGGCCGGTCTTGGTTGAGCTACCTTGGTTTGCGCGAGCATTGCGCGAAGGTCAAAGAGGATCTGCATCAGATCGGAATAGGGCGCGGCGACAGAGTGGCAATTGTGTTGCCCAACGGGCCAGAGATGGCGACTGCATTCATATCCGTCGCCCAGGTTGCGACGACGGCACCTTTAAACCCAGCGTACACTTACGAAGAATACGTCTTCTATCTGAAAGACCTGAAAGCCAAGGCACTTCTTGTAAGCGAAAACGAAAACGGCCCAGCCGTGCAAGCGGCGACGGAACTGGGTGTAACCATCTTGCGGGCTTCTGCTGATAGTTCTCGCCCAGCCGGGCAGTTCTCCGTTCTAGCGTGTGACCCAATTGGAGCGGCTGATACATCGGCGCCGGGCGAAGATGACGTCGCCCTGATACTCCACACATCAGGAACAACGTCGCGCCCTAAGATCGTTCCCTTGACGCAGGCCAATATCTACGCGTCGGCGCAAAACGTGGCTTCGTCTTTGAAGCTGACGACGGACGATCGCTGTCTGAGCATTATGCCCCTGTTTCATATCCATGGGTTGATCGCGGCCGTCGCTGCGTCCTTGGGCGCGGGCTCTCAAATTAGTTGCACTCAGGGCTTCAATGCTCTCAGCTTTTTTTCACAACTCGCCGAAGTCGATCCGACTTGGTACACTGCAGTTCCAACAATGCACCAAGCCATTCTCGCCCGGGCTGCGCGTAACCAATCGATCGTTGAGCAATCACGATTGCGTTTCTTGCGGTCTTCTTCCGCGTCGCTGCCTGCGCCGGTAATGGAAGAGTTGGTAGCGACTTTTAATGCGCCTGTCATTGAAGCTTACGGTATGACTGAGGCAACACATCAAATGTGTTGCAACCCGCTTCCTCCACAAAGGCAAAAGCCCGGATTCGTCGGACTAGCAGCGGGCCCCGAAGTCAGAATTGCAGATGAAACGGAAAATGTATTGGTCGCTTCGCGTGACGTCGGAGAAATCGTTATCAGCGGTCTGAACGTGACACCGGGATACGAGAGCAACCCGCAGGCAAATGCAGACAATTTCTTTGAAGCGGATGGAAAACTCTGGTTTCGCACCGGTGACCAAGGGTCGTTCGACGAAGGGAATTACCTGCGTCTGACCGGACGCCTTAAGGAACTTATCAATCGTGGTGGAGAAAAAATCAGTCCACTTGAAGTTGACGCCGTGCTTCTGAGCCATCCGGACGTCGCTCAGGCAGTTTGTTTTGCCGTTCCCCACGAAAAACTGGGCGAAGACATCGCAGCGGCGGTGGTGCTCTCAGAAGGAGCCGCGATTGCTGGTCAGGAAGTCCGGGATTTTGTGGGCGCGCGGCTCGCAAAGTTCAAGGTGCCGACTTCAGTGGTTATTCTCGAAGAGATTCCAAAAGGCGCGACTGGTAAGATACAAAGGATCGGGCTGGCCGCTAAATTGGGACTGGCAAAGGCTTAGACACATGAAAATTTGTATCTTTGGTGCCGGAGCTATCGGAGGTTACGTGGCCGCGAAGCTTGCGCAGACTGACGTCGACGTTAGTGTTGTCGCGCGTGGATCCCACCTGGCCGCAATGCAAGAAAAAGGGCTGACCCTTTTTGAGGATGGGCGGGACCCGATCAACGTGACAATACGAGCCTCGGACAATGCTACTGATCTCGGCCCACAAGACTATGTCTTCATCACACTTAAGGCGCATTCTGTTCCAGTAGTCGTGGACTCAATGCAGCCGTTGATTGGGGACGAAACGACTATAGTGAGCGGAGTGAACGGGGTGCCTTGGTGGTACTTCCACAAGCAGGGCGGCCCCTTCGAGGGGACGCGGTTGGCATCTGTAGACCCGGGAGACGCGCAATGGAACGGTTTTGGACCGGATCGAGTGCTTGGATGTGTTGTCTACCCAGCCGCAGAAGTTATTGCTCCGGGTTCGATCAAGCATGTCGAAGGCAATCGTTTTTCACTAGGCGAGCCCGATGGCTCTAAATCAGATCGTGCCGCCAACCTTTCGGTCGCATTGTCCACCGCCGGGCTGCGTGCGCCTGTTAGACCAAGAATTCGCGACGAGATTTGGCTTAAGCTATGGGGCAACTTGTCGTTCAACCCGATTTCCGCTCTTACCCACTCAACACTTGATGTCTTGTGTACCGATAAGGGTACACGATCTGTGGCGCGTGGAATGATGCTAGAGGCTCAGGAAATCGCTGAAAAACTGGGGGTTAGGTTTCCGATTGATGTTGAGAAACGAATTGATGGCGGAGCAGCTGTAGGTGCGCACAAGACCTCGATGTGGCAGGACTTGGAGTTGCATCGACCTATGGAAATTGATGCCTTGGTCACTTCGGTCCAGGAATTAGGGCGTCTAACTGGGATCGCAACACCTACGATCGATACTGTAGCGTCGCTCATAAAGCTGAGGGCAAAGGTTGCTGGCCTTTATTGATTTACCTTCAGACCTTACTGGAAAAAATATGCTCGAGGTGGGTAGGGGCTGAATGGCGTCTTGGCACCCCCGATCAAAGGGCTGGTTCCACGTTGCTCAAAAACCTCTCCCGCCAGCACAGAATTAATTCGCCGATCACGACATACCAAAGTCACGTTTTTTTACTCCGGTAAGTTTCCTTCTGTGCCTATGGCACTCCTTTTCGAAGTACATTTCTAAGCCATTTCAATCTCGTATCTCGGTAGAAATTGAGTACCGTCGTTCCTGGTGCTGTCAGAAGAACTTGGGTTGAGGCGGGTATCCGCGGGAAACTGAGACTGGTTCGAATTCGTCTGACAGCACCGGATAAGGTCTTCGAATCCAAAGTTTGGGGCCTGTTAAATTGATGCCATTTTGAGCCTGGGCTTCACGGGGGCTCAAAATTTGTCACCAGTGAATACGCGAGTCTACACGCTCAAATTTAAGTGTACCAAGCTCTAATAACCCCAAAGCAACGCCATCCCGGCCATATGCTTCGTGTATTGCGCGCCTGCGAAAACACCACCAGCATTCACTATCGAACCATGCAATCCGTTAGAGGAACTGGTTTGCCATAATTCTCTCCCGATCCGACCAAAATACCAGCATCGCCGGGTAGCGAACAATTCGACATGCAGCGGGGCGCAAACACGTCTGGACGGGCATCACAAATGAAACCATCGACGTTAGGCATTGTCACCTGCATCAGACTGTCTCGGTCCAGGTCGGCTCCTGTAGGTAGGATATCGTTCAACACCAGGATATGCGCGGTGACGGCATAGACTTCGTCATTGCTTAGTGAATGGGCCGTTGCAAAGGGCATGGCACGGCGGACGTAATCAAAGAAGGTCGTGGCATACGGCCAATAGCTGCCCACAGTTTGCGCAGGCTGTTGTTCTGTGTCGGTCAAGGGTGGCGTCGAACCGACAAGGGTGGGAAATGCACCGCGATCCAGCAGAACCTTCACACCAACGCCTTTTTCGCCGTGGCAGGCCGCGCATTTATCCCTATAAATTTGCTGACCCTCTTCAGCATTGCCCGTTCCATCGGGAAGGCCGGTTCCGTCGGGGAAAACGTTAAGGGACCAAACCGTTAGATCTGCCTCCGAGATTGTTTGGCCAAGACACAGGGGGCGATCATTGCAGTCTGCGGTCTGTGCTACTACCAGGCCAGAGGCCATTGTCAGCAGAATGGTACAGAAAATCAGGTTACCCCTGCGCATTGTATACCTCGCCATTGCTTTCGACCCGCCACGTCTGGATGCCATTATTGTGGTAGGATGAGAACTTGCCGCGCGCTTCGACGAGTTGCTGAACGAAAGGCTGCGTATAGCCGGTTTCGTCAGTGGCACGGCTCATTAACAGCGTTTCGCTGCCGTCCCATCTCCAGGGCATGGTGAATTCGGTCAGGCATTTTGACATCACCGGCTCTGTCAGCTGCGCTTGGGTCCAGTTGCGCCCACCATCAAGTGACACATCCACATGTGAAATCTTACCGCGCCCAGACCAAGCGATGCCCCGGATTTGGTAGAACCCTTTTTCCGGCAGGGATTGACCACCCGACGGGAAGGTGATGATCGACTTGGCTTCCATCACCAGCGAAGAAATCCGCGCCTTACCGGACTTCAGCAGATCGGTGTATTGACCTGTTTCAAACGTTGCAAAAAGGGGCCGATCGGTTACCTCTATCCGCTGCACCCATTTGATGTTCAGATTGCCTTCGCAACCCGGCACGAGCAGCCTCACCGGATAACCTTGCTCCGGGCGCAGCATTTCGCCATTTTGTGCAATAGCGAGGATGCAATCGTCCAACGCCCGCGCCATCGGAAGGCTACGCGCTAATGCTCCGGAATCTGCGCCTTCGACGATTAGCCACTTGGCCCTTTCAATATCGGCCCCCGCCTCAAGCATAAGGTCAGACAGCCGAACGCCGGTCCATTCTGCACAGCTGAGGAGACCGTGAATATCTTGTGCAGTCAAATATGGTGAAGTTTCCTGCCCGCCATAGGTTGCTTTGCCCCAGATCAGATCGCTGTTGCCGGAACATTCAAGAAATCTGAACGCGGTGACAGTGGGAAAGCGGCGCAGATCCTCCATGCTGAGTTCTAGGTTGCGGTCGACAAGCCCGTGAATGACCACTTTGTGCTTTGCTGGGTCCATGTCCGCATAGCCACCGTGAGATCGTTCATAAAACAGCCCGTTGGGAGTGATGATCCCACGCAGATCCTGTAGCGGTGTTCCGGTCCAGGAGGATTCGTTCATTGGCGGAACATAGCCCTTTGGCGAAAACTCGGTTGGGGTGGGGCGACGGATCACTGTTTTTTCGAACGATGATGGGTGACCATAGGGATTTGTACCGACCGGATCGCCCAGCTCGGTCGCCCAGGGGCGTTGCAAGGGACCAGCCGCGGCGCCCTCAGCCCCGAGACCGGCAACCAATGTGACCGCCGTGCCAGTGGCCACACCGACACCGCCCGTCAGCACGCTGCGCCGTGTGACGTTGGTGTAGCTATTGGCCTGCTTGTCTTGATCATCACACATGTCAAATTCCACTTTTTCCGATCTGGCGCGGTGCCACCTATTTCAGAATTGCCTCAATGTCGGCCTCGGTAAATTTGGGCAGGTCTGGTGTTCCAGCCGCAAAAGTGTGCCGTAGGAAATTGGCCAACTCTGCGATCTGCGTCGGTGTCATACGGTCCTTGAAGGCGGGCATCGGGCTAGAATTAGGTACGGACCTGGGATCAGGAAAACCGTTAACGATTGCGTAAAGCATGTTGCGGCCCCCAATCTGCGCAAGCGTAGAGTTGCCTGCCAATGGCGGCGCCCCATCTTTCACCCCCTTGCCGCGCGGGCCATGGCACATCGAACAATTGTTCAAATACAATGCCCGCCCCTCGGGAAACGAAGCTGTAGTCTCGCCAGCCACGGCGGCCAAAACGACGTTGTCATTAACCCTTGGGGCTGATGGCAGATCCAGAAGATAGGTTGCCATGGCGATCCGATCTTCATCGGTCAACTGCGACAATGAATTCTTCACCACCAGATACATTTCTTTGAATGCGGTTCCTTTGGGCCCTTTTCCTGTTTTAAAGAATTCGGTCAGATATTCAGCAGTCCAGCCACGTTGTTTCAGGGCCTCAGGCCGAATATCGGGCGCTTCATAATCTGCAAGCGGTGCCCCGGCCAACGCACGGCTATGCTCAGCAGCGCCAAAGGCGTTGTGTGGCGTGTGGCAGGCACCGCAATGGCCCAGACCTTCGACCAGATAGGCGCCGCGGTTCCAAACCGCACCTCGGGACGTATCCGGTTCGTAAGTCCCCCGCTTCGCAAAGAGTACATTCCAAAAAAGCACAAGCTGTCGAATATTGAAGGGAAAGCGTAATTCGTTTTTTGGAACGCTTTTGTCGACCGGCGTCTGGGTCATCAGATACGCAAGCATCGCATCGGAATCTTGGCGTGTCACCAAGTGGTATGATGGATACGGCATTGCTGGATAGAGCGGCTGAAAAGTCCTGTAAGAGCCATAAGCGAGGATTTGGTAAAACTCGGCCGAGCTCATGCCTTTGATGCCCTCATCAGACGGGGTAATGTTGGCGGAATAAATGCCACCAAATGGGGTATCAATCTTAAGCCCGCCCGCGAACGCAGCTCCGCCCTCGGTGGTGTGGCAAGACGTGCAATCGCCGGCAGCGGTCAAATATTCCCCCCGCGAGATGGTTTCAGCATCGGTCGCGATCGGATGGTTCTCGACACTGGGTACGGCCCACAGCCAGAAGAAAAGAATGATCAATGCCACTGCGCAGATGACAATTCCAAGAATAACTTTGAACAAATGCGCCATAATTGCTTGCCGACCAATCAATTTGATTTCGAGGGTATTAGGACGATGCTAAAGCATTACCACATCTACACATATCTGTCTCGGTGCGTGCTTTAATCGACCTTCAGTGGGCCTTGTCAGAAGAACTTGGCTTGAGGCGGGCGGGGTGCTCTCATAGCCTTCGCGTATGATTACACAATCGCCATTCAAGTACTTCAAGACCAGTCCCGAGGTCATTCGT